>JALOQX010000102.1 GCA_025459265.1 Pirellulaceae bacterium
AATCCTGTCACGGAGGCGTGGGCCGTTCGGATCCGGATGCACCGCAACGGCTCCCACGCGTTACTGGAGCTTGACCATCGTTCGGTGCAATAGCACGGAAGGGCCTGAACATGGGTGCCATTGCAGAAGCCATCGCGGCCTTCGCGCAGCCACTGCTCGACCAGACAGATGGCTCTCTCGAGGATCTGAATCGAGCACTCGCATTGAGCCAACTCTGTTTCAATCTGGCGTTGATCCCGGAAGAGGGCCGCGATCAGGCGCTGAGCGAAATGAGGCTCAGCATCGACATGGATGACGAGGAATTCGACGACTTTCGCCGTTCCCTCCTGGAGCCCATGATCCGGCGGCACAAGGAGATGTTCCCGCTGATGCACAATTCGCGCCTGCGTGGCTCCTGGCACAGCGCTCTGTCGGCAGACGATGCCTCGCGGCGTTGGCACTCGAGCAAGGCGGACCGCGCCGAGGCGTACCCTGGGACCGATCGGTACGCGCCATGTCCCTGTAACAGCGGCCGAAAATACAAGTTCTGCTGCGGCAGGAAGAGCCGCTGAGGCTCGTTCGGGTACGCGAGCGGGTCCTGCAGGAAGCCGGTATCGCGGATCATCCACGCTGTGTCGTTTGACCGCTTCGCGGTCAGGAACTGTGGCCGCAGGGCGCGGCACCGCACAACGTCAGTCTCAGCGTGCAATCCCACCGCATTCTGAGCTAAGGCCCGAAGGGGTTTTACAAACGGTCGCGAGCACGACGCCGTGGCCCATTCGCCCACTTGACCAACGGTGAAGCGGTTGATCATCCGTGAAATGCGCGGGCATAAACGGGACAATTTCCGCGACCACGTCTGGGGCACACATTTCCCGCTCTTCACTTCGCCGACTCTGCGCGGGGCCGTACCCAATCCGGCTGTCGACGTCAGTCGGTCAGCAGACGGACCGGCCCTTCAAGTCCGTTGGGGTAGAGCGTCTGGAGCCGGTCGCGTTCGGTCGCGAAGGTAATGCCCCACGCACCCTGTTCGTAGATCGGGTCGCCCTGGGACATCCAGCCGGCATCCGAGTTCGCCACCCGCACGCGCAGCCGGTTCGTGCCTGGCTTGACGAGCGCGGTGATGTCAAATTCGAAAGGGTTCCAGGCTCGCGAGCCCGCCGGCTGGTCGTTGATCCACACTTCGGCCGCTAATCCGACACGACCCAGATCCACGTAGATGCCTTTGCCGGACGGGACCGCCTCGAGCACGAACGTCGTCTCGTAGATGGCGGTTCCCGAGTAGTGTGCCAGTGGCGTGTCGGTCCAGCAGAACAGCTCGGTCGCCGTGGTCTGAGGCACGAAGACGTACGGCCGCTCCGGGATGTCGCGTTCGTCGATGTCGAGCGAGATGGCCTGGCCGGCGGTGCCGGGCGGATGGCCCACGTTCAGGCGCACACGCCGCGAAGTCGAAGCCGGTAGCACCGGTTCGGGGGCATATGCAAGGTCGCGCAGCGTGTTGTGCTCGGCATCGGTCAAACGGAACAGCAGGCCCGTGGCGCCGGCCGCGGCCGGACCGATCTTCAACAGCAGCGTGTTCCAGCCTTGTTTGAGTTCCACGGCCGGGCGGTGCGACCAGGCGTCACGTAGATTGACAAACGGGGGATGTGAGTGGTGCGTGAATACGAGCTGGCCGTTGACCCAGAACTTCACGCTGTCGGCGACCGCCAGCGCGGCGCGAGCCGTGCGCGCCGCGGGAGACCAGACATGGCTGAAGGCGTAGTAAACACTGTTCTGCATCGGTGGCCGCAAAGCGTTCGTGGGCGACATGACGTACTGCCACGGCTGCGCCTGCGGCGGCGCGGGAGTGCCGGGAAGCCAGCCGGTTTCGGGTGGGAACGCGTCGAAGAAACCGTCGTGGTCGCCGTAGGGATAAGGACCTGACAGCCACCAGTTGCGCTGTGCGAGCCGCTCAGGCGCAAGCCAGACGGGTTCCGCCGAACCCGCAATTTCGGCATACGGCACCCGGACCGACGCTTCCGGCGTGAACTGCCACGTCTGCCCGGAGAGGTCGACCAGCACGTTGCGCTCGCGGCTTGGCAGTGGTGGAGCAGTCGAGTCGCCAGGCGTGCGTACGACATAGAACGCCTCCCACGGCTCAAAATGCAGTGTCATGTCCGGCTGGGACGCAAGCAGGTAGCGATTCCCCGTGTCAGCATCCCAGCGCTCGTACGACCCAGGACTCGGAAAACGCACCGCGACATCGCGTGCGGTGTCCGAGTCGTTGACGGCCCAGAACCACTCGACCTCGCCCGCCGCGCGCCGCGAGAAGTAGAGGTTCTCCCGTGCTCCGTCCACAACCTGCACGGTCGGCGGCACGACCGACCGCAGCGCGTCGAACAGCGGAGCTAGCGCCTGGCGCATGGCGTCCGTCGTCTCGAATCGCGTGAGATAGTCCAGCGTGAGCATCGGCTCGTGGGGAAGAATGGGGAAGCGTTGGATCTGCGTGATACTGGCCAGCTCCTGGGGCTGAGGACCGAGTGCCAGCACGAGTCCGCCCGCCGCTGTGAAGCGGCGGATCACCGCCACGGAGCTGGGGTCGACGTGCGACATCGGCGGCAGAATTAGTGCCTGAAACCGCTCCTCGCCCAGTTCGAGCACCCCTTCGGTCACCGTCGACGCAAAGAGATAGTGGCGGTCCATGATGTGGTACTCCCAACCGTGGCGGGCCAGGTCCAGTTGCAGGGCGGAGTAGTATTCCTGCGTTTCATCCATGCAGTTGTCCCAGAGTTGGACCGGACGCGACGTCTCCCGGAAGACCCCCGCAGAATGCGCAAAGGCACTTTCCAGCGGATAGTAGATGGCCACGCGAGCGTCGTGAACGCCCAGACCGTTGAGGTGCAGGACGCGATGGAAGTACTCGGCGTAATGGTGGAAATAGCGGAACGTCGGCTGGGTCAGGAAACTGCTCGGCGGGTACTGCAGATGACTCGGATCGTACTCAAAGTAGTGCGCAATGAGCCGGTGCGCGCCCCACAGCGCCGCCATGCTGGATACGCGACGGGATTTCTCCAGCGAAAAAAACGAGTCGTGTCCCAGCAATCCGTGCGTCTCGACCATCAGCGGACGCCCTTCAAAATGCGCCACGGACAGCGCTTCCTGAAAGTCAATGGGCATGCGGGCCCGTTCGATCAGCGCGTCGATGAAAATGGCACTCGAGGCCCGCCAGAGCCGAAACATGTCGCCGGTCCAGAGCACCTGCAGCAGCAGCGTTTCCTCGATGTCCGAGTGGCCGTGTTCGACGTGATGGCGGCTGCACCAGTCGGTGACCTGCTGCACGTAGTTGACCGCGTAGAGGTGGGAGACGGTCTCCAAATAGTCCTGACGCGACTGGACAGCGCGCGGCGAGTTCGACGCGAGCAGCGGCAGCACCTCGCGCAGGTCGTAACCGTGCCGGCGGCGGAACGTCTCCCACAGCGCCGGCGTATACGGCAGCGGCGCACCATACGCACCTTCATGGTCCGAGACAAAGAACCGAATCGTCGTGCCGAGATGCTGCGGGAACCGCTGCGCGTACTGCTCGTACACGGTGTCCAGAAAGGCACGTACGGCGGCAGGATTAAGCAGATCAGTACGCACGCCGCGCTCGGTCGCTGCAACGGCCGTGTAAACAAACAACCGCCAGTCCCCCTCCGGAGGCTGCCAGTCGAGTGTGCGTGCGACGGGCAGCACCTGCAGCGACGATTCGTCGATCTCGCCCGTCGGCAGCAGCCGGGCCGCGGTAATCACCTCGGGAAGCACATCGAACGTCTGCGGCACGTTGGCGGGAACCTGCTGCGCCGTCAGGCGGCGCATGCGATACTCCGGATGCCGCTGCAGCACCCGGCTCGGCTCACGCTCCAGCGAGGAGTAATCCCACGCCTGACCACTCGGCCACAAGCACTCGTCGGCAAAGTTCAGCGTGATCCCGAGCGCACGAGCCGCGTCAAGAGCCGCACCAACTTCACTCCACCACGCTTCCGACAGGTAGGCCGGTTCGAGCCCCGCCCAGTTCAATATCGTGGCCGATCGCACCCTTTGATCTGCCATCGCGCGGAGCTGCCTGCGGGTCTCTTCCGCCGTGACTCGGCCATTCCAGAACCAATATGGACTCAAGCTCTGTGACGGTGGAGGGCTGCGAAACTCGGCATACAACTGGTCGATCGTCATGTGCGGCGGCTCTGCCGCCAGAGCGGTCAGGCCGAGTGCGAGATGAAGAAGGATAAGAAGGACAAACACACAACAGTACCTGCGTCGCGCCCACATCTTCGCCAACTCCGGTATGGGAAACGCCCTCCGCCTGACCATTACACGTGCTGATCCACCAGGATCGGATTGCCGTCCGGGTCGACGACGACGAAACTGGCCGGACCGGTCGTGGTCTCGTCCGCCTCCATCTGCACCATCACGCCAGCCGCTTTGAGCTGCCGCTGCAGCTCGCGCACATCGGTGAACGTATCGAGCTTCTGGGCATTGCTGTCCCAACCAGGGTTGAATGTGAGCATGTTCCGCTCGAACATCCCCTGGAACAGCCCGATCGCATGATCGCCGTTCTTCATGATCACCCAGTTCTGCGCTGCGTCTCCTGCGAAGACCGTGAAACCCAGCTTCTCATAGAAGTCTCGCGAAGCTCGCAGGTTCTTGACAGCCAGACTGATGGAAAACGCGCCAAGGTTCATTGTGTGCTGCTTTCTAGCCGCGGACACGACGTGTCGAACGACCTCTACACTGCCTCTCTTGCCAAGTCAAATGTACCTGTCCCCTTTGAGTGATGGCCGATCGTCGCCTTTCGCTCCGCGAAAGTAGCGCTACTTTCGCGGAGCGAAAGGCGACGATGGCAACCTGTGAACGGTTACGTCCTGTCTGGTCCGTGTCAATATCGGCCAAACTCCTGCGCCGCGCGGACGAAAGCAAACAAGTTTTCGTAGGGCACCTCGGGGGCAATGACGTGCGTGGGAGCGAGATACAGCCCGCCGCCGCGGCCGACCGTCTCGATCCGCAACTTCACTTCGGCCGCCACCTGCTCGGGCGTCCCGAACGGCAGAGTGTGCTGGAGGCCCATCGAACCCCAGAAGGCCAGGCGATCACCATAGCGCTGTTTGATCACTGCCGGGTCCATGCATTCGGGCTGCAGCGGGTTGAGTGCCTGGATGCCAATTTCACTCAGCTCGGGAATCACCGGCTCGATGAACCCGTCACTGTGATAGAAGAACACCACGTCGGGCTTGACCGCGCGGGCCGCATCGATCACGCGCGCCAGGCGGGGTTTGAGCCACGTGCGCCACGTGGCGGGACTCATCAACATGCGGTCCTGCATGCCGATGTCGTCTCCAATGTGGATCACGTCCACGCCGGCGGCGGCGAACCGTCGCGCCCGCTCGGCCGAGAGCGCGGTAATCCGGTCCAGCAGGCAAGCCGCCGTGTCGTGCCCGGTGAGCATGTCGGTCATCAGCCGCTCGAACCCTCGGATCTGCCAGGCCGTTTCGAAAATCGTCATGGCCATGAAGGCCACCGACGCGCGCTCCTGCGTACGAATCGTCGCCAGTTCCGCGTCGAGATGTGCGTACCGATAGTCGGCATCGAAATCCGGCAGCGGATACGACTCGATTTCCTGCAGTGACTCGGCGGCGGCGATGCGTGCCGGAGGCACGAAATGGTCGAACGCCACATTTGTGCCGGGCACCAGGGCGGCCCCCCACTCGAGCAGCGAATAGGTCTGATCGGCCCGTCCCGGTTCGTGCGGGCAATACGCCAGGTGAGCCGGCAAGTCGTGATACGGCGCGTACCGCTCGACGAGGTCGAACGTTGTCTCCTGGAGGTGCACCCACGTGACGTCCCGCTCGACCCCGAAATACTCGTCCGGATTGTCCGACCCCGTGCGCTGCCGGAACAGACGTGCCGCCTCGCGATTGAATCCCCCCAGCCCATTGGCGCAGTGCGTCAGGTCGTAGGGCACGCGGTCGGCCTGGCCGCCGCGCAGCGTGCACAAAACGCGGTCTCGTGGCTTCATGCTGCGGCTCCCAAGCGGGCATTGTCACACATGTCGCGGCAGGAAGCTACTATATTCACGCTGTCGCCGCGTCGTCTCCGGTGATGACGCGCAGGCGGTCGTCGAGTACGGACTCGATCGCGGGCAGCACGTTGCGCATCACGTCGATCGTGAAGGGGAAGTCACCCGCCCGGATGAGTTCTTCACGCAAGGACCGCAAATAGGTTGTGTGGATGATCGTGCCGACGTTCACCTTGGTGATGCCGCAGCGAATTGCCCGCCGGATATCCGCGTCGGGAATTCCCGTGCCGCCATGCAACACGAGCGGCACATTGACGGCGGCGGCCAGTTCCTCCAGGCGCTGGAAGTGGATCTTCGGCTCATCCTTGTAGAAGCCGTGCGCGGTGCCGATGCCAACGGCCAGGCTGTCGACGCGGGCATGAGCGACCAGTTCCACCGCCTCGTCCACGTCTGCCAGGAAGCTGCCGCCAGGATCGGCTTCGACGGACCGCCCCAGCACCTTGCCGATCTCGCCCTCGACGGCCACTCCTCGACGGTGCGCATACTCGACCACTTCGCGCGTCATGCGGATGTTTTCGTCCAGCGGGCACATTGATCCGTCGATCATCACCGAGGGATAGCCGGCGTCGATCGCGGCAATGCACAACGGAACACTACTGCTGTGATCCAGGTGCAGGATGACTGGCACGTCGACGCGCCGGTTGAGGGCATCCACCATCGCCTGACAGACTTCCAGGCCCAGCGTTTCCGCGACGGCCCAGTAGCTGCTGGCCAGCACCGGGACGCGGCGGCGCTGGGCAACGTTCACAATGGCGGTGAGATCCCAAATATCGGTGAAGTTAAAGGCGGCGACGCCCGTGCCTGCCTGCCGTGCCGCCGCCAGAATCTGCTGCGCAGTTGGTTTTCCAGTGTGCATGTGTCTCCCGAGCCCGGCTTCCGGGCGTCTCGCCGATCAAGGATCATCCGTTTCTCGCATCCACATCATACATCGCCACGATGTTCTGTGTGGATGCGTCGTTCTGCAGATTGTGAGTCGAGCAGAGGATGTATCCGCCGTCGTACCCCAGTTCTCCGACCCGCGTCCGAACCTCCGCACGGACTTCCGCCGGTGTGCCGCGCGGGAGCGTGCGTTGAATATCAACACCGCCGTGAAAGCAAAGGGACTGGCCAAACTCGCCTTTCAGTTCCGCGGGCACCATACCTTTGGCCCCGACTTGAATCGGGTTGAGAATATCCACGCCCGCTTGAATCAGTTCCGGGATGTAGGCTCTCACGGATCCGCAACTGTGCAGCATGCTCTTGACACCGGCCTGTTTCGCGATGGCGAACAGCTTCGCCGCGTACGGAGTGAAAAACGTGTCGAGCATCTCCTTGCTGAACATCAGACCCTGTTGCGTGCCCAGGTCGGCCAACAGCAACACGATGTCGATCTGGCCGTCCGTGGCCTCCAGCGCCCGCGTCAAGTCCTCGCAGTAGAATGTCGTGAACTTGTCGATCAGGTAATGAGCCATCTCGGGGCGCAGTGTCAGGTCGCAGTAGAACTGCTCCTTGCCCCGCACCAGTGACGGTCGCTCGAAGTTGTCCCCGAAGCCGTACCGCCGGGCATACCCTCTGGACTTCCGCACCTGCTCCTTCAACGAGCTGTAATCAAATACATCCGGCGTCGGCCACGGAAACTGTTCCAGATCCGCCAGTGTTTCAGCCTGGGCAAGGGCGCCGGCAACGTGAAACCACTCCCCGGTCCCGAGCACGTTGACCTGCTGCCAGCGTTCACCCCAGAAGTTCTCCTTGATTCCGCCTGGAAGATCGCGCAGGGGAGGCTCGATAGCGGTCAGTGCCCGCACGTCGACCTGGAATTGATCGAGCAGTGCATCGCGGTCCGGCAGATGCAGATCCCGCAACAGCCGTTCGGTCACGCAGGGTTCCGCCCAATAGTCGATCGGCGCTCGGTCCGGTCGCTGTCGATTCAGCGTCGTCAGGACTCGCTCGCGTGGTGTCACGGGCATAATTCAGTCTCCTTGCCCATGCGCGGGAACCATGGGCCGTGCGGTGGCCGACTATCCCGCACGCGCCGCGAGAAGCTCGTGGACTTCCTCGCTGCTCGGCACGGCCGCCCAGCCGCCGGTGCGCGTCGCCTTGATCGCCGCGGCGGCGTTGGCAAAGCGGACAATTTCATCCAGCGGCCAGCCGGCGGCCAGCCCGTGGCAGAAGGCCCCGTGAAACACATCGCCGCAACCGGTGGTGTCGACGGCCGCAATCCGGTGCGCTGCCACGTGCCGGACCTCGGTCGCTTCGCGTGCACACCAGTAGCACCCATCCTGGCCCGCGGTCACCACAACCGTCCGGTGCGACGCGGATCGCATCAGCATCGCACACGCCGCTCCCAGGTCCTGGCAACCGGTGTATGGCACGGCAAACTCCGCACTACAGATGAAATGGTCGATTCCCGCACGGATGGCGGCAAGCTGAGGCAGGTCCGCTTCAATGTCCGACACCACCTGCAGGCCCAGTTGTCGCGCCAACATGATGGCCGGCAGGATCACGGCGGGATAGACGTGGTCGACCAGCAGCACCTTGGCCCCTGAGAACCACTCCGCGCGCAGCTCCGCGTCCTCCAACGGCTTGATGCTGGCCGGGTCCACAAAAATCGCCCGCGATCCCGTGTCGGCCGACACCACGATCAAGGCATAGACCGGGCCGCAGGCGGCATCGTGCAGCACCAGCGACAGGTCGACACCGGCCGCGGCCAGGTGGCGGCGCGCGAATTGCGAGAGCTCGTCGTCGCCAAGTCGACCGAGCAGGGCACAGCGTGATCCCAGCCGTGCGGCGGCGGCCAGCGCGCAGCTCGTGTTCCCTCCCCCCTGCCGCCGGCGACTGGTCAAGATCGTCTTGCCGTCGGCAGGCGGATACCGCTCGACGTGCAGCATCTCGTCGACCGCGATCACTCCCAGGCCGACAATGTCGTGAGGATGCTGCGGCATGGTCACGATCCCCAGGCACGCGCGGTCACACGGTTGCCGCCCGCCCGAAACATCTCGCCTTCCTCACGGCGACGTAACGCGTACGAGTCGACCTCCGCCGGGTGGCAACCGCAGCTCGACTTGCTTGTCCGGTGCCGCCGACCAGGTCCCTGCAGCGGCGTCAAACACTTCCAGCGCTGCCGGCCCCGTGATCGTCGCCGACACGTCGGTGCGATAGTCCAGGTTCACGACCAGCACATGGCTCGGCGCGTCACCCGTACCGAAATAGCCGAGGACCAGGCCCCGCGCCGTATCCGGAGTGGGAGCGGCCAGCGGACGCACCGGCGCGTCGTCGGGCAACGCGCGGCATCCCGGCTCGCTCAGCCGTGTGTGGTAGATGACCTGGGATGTGAGCGGCTGAAGCTGCGACGCGATGGCCACGAACTCCCGGTTCAGCGGCGACACGGCCCTGTAGATCTGCGTCGGCGTCCCGTCGTCGGTCCGCATTCCGCCGCGATGCCCGCTAGCCGAATACACGTAGTAACTGATGCCCTCGGCCCCGTAGGCCAGCGTCGTGTAGACAAGATAGCGCATCTCATTCGGCTCCGGCACGCGTACCGGGGCAGCCCAGGAGCAGGCCTGCACAATGTTCAGGAACGGCACATCGGCCGCGTGCGCCGCCTCTCGAATCAGGTCCAGGTTCAGGAAATACTGCTGAGTGTCGTGGTCGACCATGAACTGGTAGTGATCGTAGCTGATCAATGCCGGCTGGACCTGCTCGACGAACTGCCGCAGATGCGCGCGGTAAGCGGTGACTGTATCGCCCTGGTTGCCAAGCTGTTCGTTGCTGGCGTACGTCGGGAACAGGTTGATGTAGGCCATCCGCCCCGGATCGCGCTCTCGCAGGAACGCCACCAAGGCTCCCAGCGCCGGGAAGGCCGACGCGTTCGGCTCGTCGATGATGTAGTAGCTGTAGAGTGCCGGATGGGAGCGCACGCGGGCGATCAACGCTTCGAGTTTCGCCGGCCCGTCGGGTGTCTGCAGCGTCGCCGGCGATAGCAGTCCGTCGTGCAACATGCCACGCAGCTTGTAGCGATGCACCAGGTCCAGGTCGCGTTCGCCGCACCAGACGACATTGAATCCGCCGTCCGCCATCTGGCGCGCCACGGCATCCGACATCGGGGGCCCGGCGTAGTAGGTCACGATGGGGGTACCCACCTGCCAGGGAGCTGGCACGGCCGGGTCGACGTCCTGCGCAACCGCCGCGGCGGCCAGCGCCAACCAGCACATGGAGAACCTGCCGAGCATCCCAGCTGTGAGCTTCATGGTCGTGTTCCTTTCCTGGCGTGGGGGGACGCGGAGCAACTGGAGGGAATGCTGCGCAACATAACACAGCCAACAGGGCGACGCCAGCGCGACAGGATGGTAGACTCTGTAGTTGCATCAACGACAGGGTAGACTCAGCGTGTTACCAGGCCAGCGAGGGGACGGACCATGCCCAAGATCGCGATGATCGGCGCCGGGAGCATCGTCTTCAGTACGACGTTGCTCAATGACATGCTGGCCACGCCGAGCCTGAGCGACTCGACGTTCATGCTGATGGGCCCGACCGAGGCCAAGCTCCGGCGCGTAGAGAACTATATCCGCCGACTCATCGACCGGCAGGGACTGGGGGCCTCGGTGCACTCGACGACCAATCGCCGCGAGGCGCTGGCCGGCGCGGACTACGTAATCACCGTCTTTCAGGTGGGAGGCATGGATGCGTTCCAGATCGACTACGAGATCCCGAAGAAGTATGGTATCGACGTGTGCGTCGGCCAATGCGTGGGCCCCGGGGGCGTGTTCCGCGCCCTGCGTTCGATTCCGGTCATGGTGGATCTGGTGCGGGACATGGAGGAGCTGTGCCCGCGTGCCTGCCTGCTGAACTACGTCAATCCGATGGCGATGCTGTGCATGGCGATCGGTCTGTCCAGCCGCATTCGGTTCGTGGGGCTGTGCCACGGCGTCCAGACGACGCTCGACCTGATCTCCCGCTACGCCGGCGTGCCGAAGAGCGAGATCGATTTCCTGGCCGCCGGCATCAACCACATGGCCTGGTTTCTGAAGGTGGAGCGGAACGGCACGGACCTGTACCCGCAGGTGCTGCGCAACCTGGAGCAGCCGGAATACTACGTCAACGAGAAGGTCCGCGGCGAAGTCGCCCGGCACTTCGGCTATTTCTGTACCGAGAGCAGCGGCCACCTGTCGGATTACCTGCCCTGGTTCCGCAAGAGCGCCGCGGCATTGCAGGAGTACTGCGATCAGCCCGGGCTGGGCGGCGAGTCGGGCTTCTCCTACGCGTTTGGCCGCATGATGGAGGCGAAGTACGGTCAGACGGATTACCTGCAGTACGAGAGCGGCGAACTGGCGCCGCGCAGTGTCGAGTACTGCTCGTACATCCTGGAAGCGTTGGAGACGAGCCAGCCGTTCCGCTTCAATGGCAACGTGATGAATAACGGCTTCATTGCTAATCTGCCAGCCGACTGCTGTGTCGAAGTGCCGATCTACGCGGACCGGCTCGGCCTCCACCCCGTGCAGATCGGGCGACTGCCGGGCCCACTGGCCGCCATGAACCAGAGCAACGTGACGGTCCAGCAGCTCGGCGCACAGGCAGCGCTGGCCGGCGATCCGGAACTCGCGGTCGCGGCCATCGCCATGGACCCACTCACCTCGTCCGTGCTGACGCTGAAGGAAATTCGTGACATGACGATCGAGATGTTCGACGGCCAGCAGCAGTTCCTGCCACAGTTTGCGGGCCGGCGCCCGCGGCGTCTGCACACCGTCCGCATTCCCGAGCACACCGTGGGCGTGGATGTGCCGCTGGATCCGGCATTGGCGGTCGTGCATCGTTTCGGCAAGTTGATGCAGAACATTTAGTCACACTGAACGGAACCGCCGCGCGTCACCCCCAGGGGCGTGCGCCGGGCTGCCCCACACCCACCAGGAGGAACCATGTCCCGCCATCGCTTCAATCGACGACAGTTCGCGCGACTGGCCGCCGCCTCGGTCGCGGCCCCTCTCATCATTCCCAGACACGTGCTCGCGCAGGACGGTCATCCCGGGGCCAATGATCGCGTCAGGATCGGGATCATCGGTCTGGGATTGCGGATCCGGCAGCTGTTGAACTGGCCGAAGGAAATGTACCTCCAGGCCGTGTGCGACTGCAACGCGCCCCAGATCGCATCCTTCCTGGATTGGTACAAAGCCGCCGCGCCGGAAGCGGAGAAGGCCGCACAATATGCCAACTACTGCCAGATGCTCGATCGCGAGAAGCTGGACGGCGTCTTCGTCACGACTCCCACGCACGTGCGTGCGCGACCCGCCCTGATCGCGCTCGCCGCCGGGATCGACGTCTATGCCGAGAAACCATTTGCACTGACCGTGCAGGAAGGGCAGATGCTGGTCAAGGCTGTCCGGAAGTATCAGCGCGTTTTCCAGGTCGGGACGCAGGCGCGTTCCCTGCCGATCAATTGCTGGGCCGTGGCACAGATCCACCAGGGGGCGATTGGCAAAATCTCCAAAGTGGAAGTCCCCAACTTCCTGTCGCCGCGCGACTACCAGACGCCGGAGACGCTCAAACCCTGCCCGGCTGGACTCGATTGGGACCTCTGGACCGACCAGGCGCCGCTCTATCCCTGCGACCCCGATCTGCTGGGGAGCACCGAAGCGTGGGGACTATACCGTGAATTCGACGGAGGCGGCAGCACGTGGGGCATGACCGGCTTCGGTACCCACGCGTTCGATCAGATTCAGTGGGCGCTGAACAAGGACCACGAGCTGCCGGTGGAAATCTGCACGGCCGAAACGAACAATCCTCGCAATCGCAGCCCGTTCTACATGAAGTACGCCGACGGTGTCACAATCGTGATGCGGGCCGAGGCGGAAGGAGGGCCCGCGTTCGGCGGTGTCTTCTTTGGCAGCGACGGCAAGGCCGAAATCAACCGGAACCAGTTCCGCACCAATCCGGCCGAGATCGCCGCAGCCATGCCCGCGGACTTGAGCCCGTCCGAGGCAGGTCACGTCAAGAACTGGCTCGACTGCATCCGCAGTCGCCAGGACCCCGTCGCGACGGTGGAAATCGCCCACTACCATTCGCTCCTGTGTCATTTCGGCGTCATTGCCCGGGAGATCAAGCGGAAGCTGAAGTTTGACGTGGTCACGGAGCAGTTCGTGAGCGATGAACAGGCGAACCGCCACCCGTCGATGCTCCGTCCGCGACGCAAGGGTTTCGAACTACCGGAGGTTTAGCGCTCCTATGACCACCAGCTCCATCCATGTCCGACCGCCGTGTCTCTGGTCATTCCTGTTCGCGGTACTCGTCGCTGTCTGCAGCGTGCCTTGCACCGCCGACGCGCCGATGGCCGCCTCGCAGCAGCGAGTCAAGGTCCTGCTGATCACGGGCATCGAGTATCACAACTGGCGTGAGACCGCCCCGCAGATTGCCAAACAACTCTCGTCCTTTCCGGTCATCGATGTGCGGCTGGAAACCAACTTCAACATCTTGTGCTCGGACGAGATCTTCGACTACGACGTGCTGTTTTTCAATTTCTGGAACTCGCGAGACGACAGCCCGTCACTCGACGACAACCTGGCGTTGAGCAACATCGAGGCCTTCCTGGACCGCGGCAAGGGCATCGTCATCTATCATCTGGCAATCGGCGTGTTCGAGACGCACCGGGACCGCGTCGAGAAGATCATTGGCCGGGTCTACGATCGTTCCCTGCCGGGACACGATCCGTTTCGCGAGTTCCAGGTGGAGGTTGTTCGACCGGATCATCCGATCATGACGTCCATTCGTGACTTCACGATCCGCGATGAACTCTATACCTGTTTCGCGCTCGAGGGCCGACCGATCGAGGTCCTCGCACAGGCCAAATCCATCAACGTCGGGAAGTCCTTTCCCATGGCCTATCTGCATCGCTACGGCACGGGACACGTCTTCACAACGGTGCTGGGACACGATTTGCAGGCGCTCGAGAGCCAGGAATTCGTCACCCTGCTTCGCAACGCCGTGCTCTGGCTGGGACATCAACCGATACCGGCTGACATGGCCAAGGTCGCATCGCGTGCCAAACCGATCATCGATGGGCGATATTATCCGGTGGTGCCGAGCGAACGCGACGCGCGGGTGCGTCAAATCGCCCAGACGCTGCAACCAGGCGAGCAACTGGTGGTCTATGTCGATTGCGGGCGCGAGTGGGACAAGACCGCCGCGACAGGCGAGGCCATCTCGGTGGAGGGCGACGCGTACCTGTTTCCCGGGTCGCGCGACGTGTTCGAATCGGAACCGGCGTTGGGCTATGTCGTCTCCGGCACTCCCGCTCGTCTGCAGATCGATGGTCTGCGGCCGGGAACGAAGTACCAGCTGGCCATCAGCTGGTGGGACTACGACAACGGAGAACGCATTCAATCCGTGCGGCTGCAATCCAAGGACGGCGCACGATCCTTCTCGGTGCTCGGACCGACGGCGCTGCCGGCGTACCTTGGCAAGGCCGAACTGGCGCAGACGCATACGTTTGAGCTGCCGGACGAGCTGGTCGAAGCGGGGTCCTGCGATTGCCTGATCGAGCTGGTGCGCGGCCCCAATGCGGTGATTTCCGAAGCGTGGCTGGTCGGGGCTTCTGCGCCGCGGCAGGCCAATGAGTGAGTGCCTCCCGCCCTGTCAGTTCCCGGGAGCGGGCAAGAGGTCGATGCCGCTGTGGTCCGGACGCACGCGCAGTCGGATCGACCACAGGGCTTCGGTTTCGGCATCGCGAGTCGTGTGTCCTCCGGTGTGGACCCAGTATACTCGGGCGTTCACTGTGTGATACACTGGCTTCCATCACGCGCCGCGCGTCGGCAGGTACGGCGCGATCGGCGTCTTGACGCGCCGACCCACCTGATCATGACAACGCACAACCCTTCGCTCCTGCCGTTGAGGAACCGCCAATTGGCCGGATTCGCGCGCGCTGCGCCCCCAGGGTTCCTTGCCCTGGTCGCCGCCGTGTGGGTGCAGCTGGCGATTGGTTTCAGCACGTGTGCCGCCGCGTCTGGCACTGAGCTGTCGCTGGAAGTGTGGCAACCGCCCTACCGCCAGTCGGTCTACGCGACGCAGCGCGAACAGGTGGTCGTGGTGCGAGTCCAGGTGCCCGCCGAGCTGCAGTCGCGCGTGCACGTGATCCGTGGCAGCTTACTGGATGCCGACGGACATGGCTTGGCCGGGACCACACCGGAGCTGCAACCTGCGACAGAAGTGCGTTTTGACCTGGCGGCATTACCTCCCGCACCGTACGTGGTGGAAGTGCGTGCGTGCGACGCCGCGGGCGTGTCTGTCGCCACGAACCGCATCTCGATCCGCAAGCTGGGCCCCGCTCCCGGGAGTGAGATTCGCCTTGACGAACACCGCAACCTGGTCGTCGACGGCGCCCCCTCGGTGCAGATTGGCTGGTATGGCGGCGTGCGGTTGGACGATCCACGGCCGGACGTCGTCGCGCTGCAGAACGTGGTGACGGCATTGGTGGTGACGCACCCCGACAAGTCGCCCGTGGCGACGCTCTATCGTGACCACGGTATCCGCACCGTCGTGAATCTCGAGCCACCTCGACTGCTCTATACCTTCGAGCTCTGGAAGCAGCCCGGCCATCCCGTGCCGACTGAACACACACGGCTGTCAGCTCCCAGCCCCGAGTGCCGCGAGATGCTGCGGAAGATGGTCGAGCTTCTCCAAGACGAACCCGGCCTGTTCGGCTGGTACATCGCTGACGAACCCGAGATCAACAATTATCGCGCTGACTATCTGGAAGCGTACTGTCAGACGCTGCGCGAGCTCGACCCGTACCACCCCGTCGTCGTCACCAACGACACGCTCGAGGGCATTGAGCGGATCGGCTATC
Organism: Pirellulaceae bacterium; assembly: GCA_025459265.1. GTDB lineage: Bacteria > Planctomycetota > Planctomycetia > Pirellulales > Pirellulaceae > JAAYDI01. Next base: position 15,879 of record JALOQX010000102.1, read on the forward strand.
GCTGCTGCGACATTCTGGCACCCGATCCCTACAGTCCCAAACCGGATTACGTGCCCCGTTTCCTCCAGCAGGCGAACCGCGTGCTCCAGCGCGGCCAGGGACTTATGTTGACTCCCTGGCACGCGGCCGCGCACACGCACTTCACCGCGCCCTACGGGTCCGATCCCCCCTACGCCTATCGCGTGATGCGCGGGCAGTACCTGGCGACCCTCGCCGCGGGCGGACGCGGGTTCGTAGGATACACGAGCGACTTCTTCCTGCCCGAGCCGCGACTACGGATCGGACTGCCCCCTCTGTGGCGCGAAGTGCGCTTTCTCGAGTCGTTCCTGGCCACGGGAGGCGAGACGCTGCAACCGGTCAGCGTGCCGCTTGATAGCGCAGCCCCGGGAGTGACCGTCGACAACGCGGCAGGCTCGCCAGACTCCGCCGCCGTGCCGAGTGACAATGCGCAAATCCTGGGCTGGCTCGGCACGCACGGTCCTCACCTGGCACTGATCCTGATGAACGGCAGCACTACACCGCGCCAGTGCACGGTGCGTCATCCTGCGCTGCGCATGTCGAGCCTGGACGTGATCAGCGAAGGACGCATCGTGCCGATTCGGGAGGGGACGCTGAGCGACGAGATTCCGGCAGGAGAAGGGCGCGTCTACTCGAATGATCCGCGCGGGCGGCAACTCCCCACGGTGGCGGAGATCGAAGCGGATATCGAGCGATTCCAGCGCGAGACGGTCAAGCCTGGCAACCTGGCGCATGCCAGTCGCGGCGTCCAGGCCCGCGCGTCGCAAGGGACCACGCCCTGGTTTGCGCAGGTCTTCTGTTACGCCATCAACGGGATCACCGACGACGAAGGTTGGCACGTCACCCACGCGGCGCTGCCGCAGTGGCTCGAGCTGGCGATGCCGGAGCCCGTGCCCATCGCCCGTGTCAGGCTGTACACGCCGAACCTGCGCGACTTCGACCTGCAGTTCCGCGCCGCCGATAGTACAACGTATCAGGCCGAGGTGCGGGGCAATCTCCAGGACGTGGCCGACATCGTTCTGCCGCACGCCGTGTCGACGCTCAAGCTGCGTCTCATCGCACGGTCCGTGCGCGACCACGCGAACCCGCCCCACGCGATGGTGCGGGAGATCGAAGCGTACACAGAAGCCGGAGCGGCCACCGGCCCGCCGCTGACCCTGGCCAGAATCGACGCGCCACCGGAACCCGCTGGCGACGATGCCGCCCCTATCCCACCTGCCTCCTCGCTGTGGTCGGATGACTTCTCGGCGTTCCAGCACAAGCCGCGTCACTACGAAGGTCCCGACTCCGCCTGGGTATTCAACCCGCAGGAGTTCCACGCGCGTTACAACGAGTCTCGCAGACGGCTCGTCTGTAAGGTCACCAGTAACGCGGGCTACGCTGCGATGAGCCGGATGCTGCCGTGCGACGGCGAACATCGTTTCCTCCAGGTGTCGGTGCCCGAAATCCGGGGTGACGGCTATCGCTGGCTCAACGTCGGATTCAGCGACCCTTCCGGCAAGGCTGCTGCCCGTGCGGCGGTCCACACCATCAAGCCGGGACGCTATACGGCGGACACGCACGCGCTGCACGAAATCTTCCGTTCGCCGGAGCAGCGCCAGGGATTGCTGAGCATTTACCTGATGCAGGACATCGAGTACGACCTGGAGGAAGTCAGCCTGGTTTCCCAACCGCGGGATGGACTGGCCGTCACCCTGGTGGATGGATCACCGTTGCCGCGCGTGCTGAATATCGGCGATGAGATCCTCTTTCGGCTCTTCCTCGACTCACCGGCAACCGATGCCGTGGTGGAACTGCTGCGTGATTCGTGGTACGAGCCCGTACGGATCAACGGCGAACCGTACGTGCAGCTGTGGAAGGCCGGGCATGAAAAGGACGGCCGATACTGGTCCGCCTCCGTCCGGCTGGGTCCGCAGACGGACACGTTCCAAGTCACCGGCTACCCGGTTCTGTTTCGCGCCGTCATGACAGGCGGCGCTCGGCAAGAGACGCTGAGCACAGTGACTGTGGATATTCAGAAGCCTTGAGATGAGCGGAGATACCTGCCTTGGACCGACGAACATTTGTCTGCGGCGTGGCAAGTTTTGCGCTCGGAACGGGCGCACGCGTACGAGCTGAAGGAGCTGCCTCGGCTGCCAGCAGTCGATCGCGACTGAGGATCGGCTTCCTGGGCGCCGCGTATTCTCACGCGGCGCCCAAACTCGCGTTATTGCGGGATCATCGGGACTTTGAACTCGTGGGGGCCTGGGATGACGACCCTCAGGTTCGCGATCGATTGAGCGCACAGGGAATTCCCACCTTGTCGCAGGATGAGGTTTTGTCCCGCAGTGAAGTGATCGCCGTCGAGTCGGTCGTTCGCGCGCATGCCCGCTATGCGCGGATCGCGTTGGCCGCCGGCAAGCATGTGCACCTGGAGAAACCGCCCTCGGTGGCCCTGGCGGAATTCCGCGAGGTGGTGCAACTGGCCCGCGACAAGCGGCTCGTGCTGCAAGGCGGCTACCAGTACCGCCACCATCCAGGTCTGAATGCGGTGATGGAAGCCGTGCGTGAAGGCTGGCTGGGCGACATCTTCATGGTGCGCGCCACCATGAACAATCAGCTGGCAGTTGAGCGGCGGGCGGAATGGGCCGAGTAATATCCGCGGGCGATCGCCACGGTCGCGTCCGCCACGATGCAGCCCTCCGCCGGTCCGTACCGGGCGTTGGAGATCCTGGGCACGCTTGGCACGGCGACGTTGCGGCCGATCGAACCTCCCACGCTGGCCCTCGAACTGGTTCGGGCGGCCGGTTCGTATCCGGCGGGGATGCACCACGACAGCTGGCCCACGTGGGAGCGCTTCGTGGGTGATTTCGTGGAACTGGCAGCTGCGGTGCGCGGCGAGAAACCACTCTCGGTCACCCTGGACCAGGAGATCGAGATCCACGAGACGTTGTTGCGTGCCTCGGGGATGGCGTAATTCTACCTGGTGCATCGCTTTGACGGCGCGAGGGAGACGATCGTCGATGATCCGCAGGCGGCACAGCTGCTGACTCGGGAGTATCGAGACCACTGGTCCCGTCGGCCGCTCCGCACCGGGTGATCAGTCCGTCGTCGGTTCCGGACAGAGGATCTCCCGATTGGTCAGGGCGGCGCGCACGAGGACGGCCGGGTACTCGCAGTACTTGGCCGCACCGGCGGGTGCTACCGAGCCGTCCGGCTGCGGATGGTAGCGCTCGCGCCAGAAACCGTCCTGGCTGCGCGCGCGGCAGACGTGCCGGATCGATTCGACGAGTCGCTCGTGGGCACCTTGGCGCCGGCAGGCCGTCGCTTCCAGGTGCCACACGCGTCCCATCGCCGCGATGTCATTCAACGGGGACGCGACCGGGAACGGCAGCGGCTCGTGAAGCTCCCAAGGCTGATATGTAAAGGGCCGTGTGACGTTCTGGGTCGGCATGCCACCGCGCCAGAAGCCGGTCTCGGCCATCAAGCGCGGCCACAACGCGGCGACGTGGGACTCCGTGGCGATGTCAAACGCCACGGCCGCCCAGTTCACGTCGGACAGTCCGTGCGCATCCACCAGGCCGCGCTCGGCGTGCACGTACTCGGCGAAATGGTCCTGACACCAGAACACGGCGCAGAACCGGTCGCGCAGCGCGTTCGCGCGATCAAGCCACGTCGCTTCGTCCTGGGCCGAGCCGACTGCGCGGTACAGCCGGGCCAATTCGCGGAAGGCGTGGACCACGTAGCATTGCGTCACGCCGTCGTTGCCGTAACGGGGCGGCATTTCCATGTAGAACCCCGAGCCCCCGACCAGCCCGTTGTCACCCTTGCGGCTGAGCAGATAGGCCGCCGCGGCGGCAACCGATGCCAGTCGCGGCTGAAGCCAGGACTGGGAACCCGTCGCATCGAATATCTCCGCGGCCGTGAGAACGTAGCAGACCGCGGCCAGCGTGCTCAATGGATTCGCCTGCGGCTGCCAGTGTTCAAACAGCCGCATCCAGGTGCGCGGCTGCTGGCTCGACGCCGGAAGCCCCTCCCGCCGTGGCGGATCGTATGCAAAGGCGTCGTCCGGATACTTGAGGCCGCGCAGGTACTTGCCCTCGGAGCGCGTTTCGCCCGAGAAGATGGCGAACGGTATGTTGCCGTCCGCACGCTGGGACGCCCGCACGAATTCGAAGTAGTCGAGCACCAGCTGCGTGTGACCCAGCTGCAGGTAGGCGCCGGTCATCTGCCAGGAGTCCAGACCGGGCCACGTGGTGTCGCTGCCAAACGCTGCGCCATCGGCGCTGATCGTGAAGTGGCCCGGGTAGTGCCGCTGCGTCGCCGCCGGCAACAGGTTCCGCAGGATCGCCGCCTCCACACCCAGGCGAATCTCCGCATCCGAAATACTGCGGACCCACGCCACGCTCTCCGGCAGCGCGTCGTCGTCCTGCGTCCGGCCCGAAACAGGGTTCGCGCCCAGGACCGTCGACAACCCGATCCCACCTGTGCACGCGAGCCATGTTCGACGCGTCAGTGATCGGTTCTGCATCATCGTAACGCTCAGCAGGCCTTGGACTCGAGCAGGATCCGGAGCATGCGGCGAAGTGGTTCCGCCGCGCCCCAGAGCAACTGATCGCCCACCGTGAAACCGGCCAGGAACTCCGGCCCCAGCTTCATTTTGCGCAGGCGACCGATGGGCGTCATCAGCGTGCCGCTCACCGCCGCCGGCGTCAGCTGTGCCAGAGTCGATTCACGATCGTTCGGCACGACCTGCGCCCAGGCATGATCGCCAGCAATCAGTTGCTCGATGTCGGCCAGCGGGACATCCTTCTTGAGCTTGATGGTCAAGCCTTGCGAGTGGCAGCGCATGGCGCCTACACGCACGCACACACCGTCCACGGGGATGGCGGGCTGGCAGCCAAGAATCTTGTTTGCCTCGACCATGCCTTTCCATTCCTCGCGC
>JALOQX010000347.1 GCA_025459265.1 Pirellulaceae bacterium
CCCCCGCGTAAACGCGGGGGCTTCCAGGAAGGTGAATCTCCCCCGCGTAAACGCGGGGGCTTCCAGGAGTGCGTGGGGCGCGGGGCACGTAGGATGAAGGTGAGCCTCCCCCGCGTAAACGCGGGGGCTTCCAGGAGTGCGTGGGGCGCAGTTATGAAGAAGACCATATTCAAGCGCTCACTGAGAACATGCCGTCACCGGGTCGCCGATCGAGATCGTGCCCGTGCCGCACGGTTTCAGATTCTGCCCGAAAAGGACCTTCCCGGCCTGGCGACGAAATGCGGCGAGTGTCTTAAGCGGTTCACCGTCGGCGTTGCTCTCGCCGGTCTGCTGGTCGATCGTCGTCACTACACATCGTGCGCATGGGTGAGTGATTTCGAACTCGACAGCGCCGATCCGCACGCTCTGCCAGCGATCCTCCTCCCAGGGCGCTGATCCACCGATTGTCACATTCGGTCGAAATCGCGACATCGGCACCGCGTGAGTCAACCGACGGTTCAAGTCTTCGAGCGAGGCATCGGTGGTCAGGAGCAGTGGCATGGCGTCCGCGAAACTCACGACGTCGCCGGGTTGTCCGCGTCGATGGGTAATCGCGCGATGCGAGGCGGCGTCCATGAACACGAGGCGGCAGTCGCTGCCGAGATGCTCCGCAAACCAGCGACTGGCGGCTGGATCCGCGCACGCGGCTTCGAACGTGTCATTCCACACGGTCACCTGCATCCGGGAGTCGCCCGCCGGCACGGACACCTCGAGGTCGGGCAGGTCGGGCGCCTGCAGGCGCAGCGAACCGTCCGCCCCGAGCGACGCCGACACGGCGGCCAGCCGCCGGTGCGTGCGTTGGGAAAGGAACTGGCCGTCCGGGCCCACGACGGCCCACCGTCGGTCGCCCGCGAGCCCACGGCGACGTACCTCTGCCTGCTGCAGGGCGATCGCAGCGGTGCCCTTGATGGGATAGATGTACAGGCCAGACAGGTGCATGTGACTCTCGGCGGTGGAGATCAGGATGACCGTAAATGAGACAGAAAAATCAGGAGAGAAAGACTGGGACAGAAAAATTGGCTGACGGGAAGATTGGTCAGACGATCTCAGCGTAGCCGGCGGCGGACGGTCTTGTCCAGCCAAGGGGTCCAGCCAATGCGGACAGGGACATATGCGGCGACAGTTGAGATGACATGCGCGAAATCACTGCGGGAAGCGCACCCGTAGCTCATCAGTCATGCTCCCACCGACACGGGGTCGGTGGTGAGCGAGGGAGTGTACAGCCAGGCACGTGCGCTGCCGCAGTCGTGGGAAGACTCGCAAAGGCATGGCTCATAGCGAGCCGCCAAAACGAGAGAGTCAGACACCCCCTTCGCGCCGCCCTCTGTCCTCTGTCCTCCGTCCTCCGTCCTCTGTCCTCCGTCCTCCGTCCTCCGTCCTCTGTCCTGTGCCCGGCCGGGCGATCTGCTAGACTGATGGGCAGAGTTCACGGTGCGTGACGAACTGAAACAGGAGCATACCGATGCGTGATTGCACTCGACGTCAGTTCCTTCAGGCGACGCTGGCCGGGACCAGCCTGTTGGCGACCATGCCCCGTATAGTCGGTGGGCAGCAGGCGACCGCGACGGCGTCCTACCAAGGCAGCGATGTTGTTCCCTTGGGGCAGACCGGTATCCGCGTGTCGCGACTGGCTCAAGGTACGGGGTTCAACGGGTACAACCACTCATCCGAGCACACACGCCGCGGCAAGGCCTCGTTTGACCGCCTGCTGCACCACAGCCTGGACGAGGGCGTCACGTTCATCGACATGGCGGACTTGTACGGCTCACACCCGTTCGTCAAGGACGTGGTAAAGGGCCTGCCGCGCGACAAGTACACGTTGCTGACAAAGATCTGGCCGCGGAGGGAATCTTGGGTCACGCCGTCTGGCGGAGCGCGGGAGGAGATCGACCGGTTCCGCAAGGAGCTCAACGCTGAGCAGATTGATATCTGCTTGATCCACTGCATGACGAATGATCAGTGGGCGACCGAGTACGAACGGATCCGTGACGAACTGTCGCAGCTGAAGGACAAGCAGGTCGTGCGTGCCGTGGGCGTGTCGTGTCACGATTTCGGAGCACTGAAGGTTGCGGCCGCGCATCCGTGGGTGGACGTGATCTTTGCGCGGGTCAATCACAAGGGCGGCGAGGAGTACTCGTGCGACGCGTCGGCCGCTGAAGTGGCGGACGTGTTGCGCATGGCACGAGGCAATGGCAAGGCGATCGTCGGCATGAAGATCTTCGGTGCCGGCAAACTGGTTCAGGCAGAAGAGAAGGCCGCGTCGCTGGATTTCGTGTTCAAGAACGGCCTGGTCGATGCCATCACGGTGGGTATGCTCAGTCCGGCTGAAGTGGACGACACGCTCGCGCACATGGCGCGGGTTGCGTAAGGCTCCGCAGAGTACTTGATAGGTCTTTGACTGTGAGTCTTCGGTTGCGACTGTGGTTGCTGATTTGTTCCGGGGTCATCGTGCCGCGATACGGACTGGCCCAGGAGCCGTCGCGCGGGGCAGAGGACGAGGACGCGGTGCGCGCGCGAGGTGTGCTGGTCCTGAACGAGGACAACAGCCACTTTTTCGGCACGCGGCGGGCCGACGACATGACGCTGAAAGGCCTGCAGGCCTTTGTCGATCAGTACGCCGACAGTGCGGTTACGCACCTGTTCCTCTGTCCCAACGCGATGCGAGCCAGCTTTCGCAGTCGCACGCGCGATGCGATCTGGGACCCGGTGTCCGGGGTCGAGCCAACGGACACCTGGCCCCAGAACGCGAAGCGGCTCTCTGAAGCGGGGCTGGATCCCTACGCGGTGTGGATCAGTCGCTGCCGCCAGCGGCGGATCTCGCCGTGGCTATCGATGCGCATGAACGACGTGCACAGCGTGGACGAGCCGGACAACTTCATGCATTCGTCATTCTGGCGCACGTCGGGCCAGTACTGGCGCGTACCGCACGGTTCTCCGAGCCCGTGGGTCAATCGGGCTCTGAACTACGCTCATGCGGAAGTGCGCGAGCATCAGCTTGCGCTGGTCCGCGAGTTGCTTGATCGCTACGACATGGACGGCCTGGAACTCGACTGGATGCGGTTCGGATACCACTTGACGCCTGGTCGCGAGCGCGAGGAGGGGTTGATTCTCACGGAGTTCGTGCGGGAGGTGAGGTCTCTGACGCGCGATGCGTCGCGATCGCGCGGGCACCAGATTCTGTTGAGTGTGCGCGTTCCCACTCATCCCGATGCCGCGGCAGGCTTGGGTCTGGATGCCGTCGGGTGGGCCCGCGACGGGCTGGTCGACTGGATCGTCCCGTCGCCATTTTGGACTTCCTCGGACTTCGACATCCCAGTCGAGTTGTGGCTCGATCGGCTCGGAGATGCCCGGCAGCGCGTGACAGTGCTGCCGGCCCTTGAATACAACGCCCGTCCCTGGCCGGGGGCAGCGGCAGTGGCCAACGATCTGGCCAGCGCGCGCGGGTTCGCCGCTTCGGCACTCGAGCGCGGTGCGCCCGGCGTCTACCTCTTCAACTGGATGGACAGCGAGACCCGGCCTGTGGCTGCCGACGAATACCGCACCTTGCTGCAGGAAGGTCTCTCGGCGGACCTCGTGGCATGCCGTGCCCGTCGTCATCCCGTCTGTTATCGTGACACGGTTCCGGCCGGCTTCCCCGACGACATCTGCCTGCCGGTCGACGCGGCCGCCGGAGGTGAGTTCCGCCTGCACATCGGCCCGCAACCCGCGGCGGCCCGTGTGTGGCTGATCGTCGGTCTGTCCGCACCCGACGAATCGGCCGAAACACGCTGGGAAGCGTCGCTCAACGGACACGCTCTCGGTGAGGCCGAGGTTGTAGATTCTGAGGATGTCCAGCGACTGGGAGGCGGAGCGGTCCATGCGGTCCGCTTTGCCGGCCCGGCGCAATCGTGTCAAAGCGGCTACAATCAGATCCGCATCCGTCGCACTGCCGGCACGCATCCGCAACAGATCGTCTGGGTCGAAGTAAACGTTCACGGGCCGCTTGATGTTTCCCGTTAATAGATGGCAGATCGTCGCCTTTCGGTCCGCGAAAGTAGCGCTACTTTCGCGGAGCGAAAGGCGACGATGGCGACCTGTGAACGGTTACGGGTCGAGCTGCGCGTCGTGCCGGAGTGACCTGCGCTCGACGCATTGTCGCGACCGCCTTCACCGTCGCCAGGCGGAATTCAGATGATGGACCGCCATGGACCGGATGGTCGCGGTGCCGCCGCGCGCGGCGATGGCCAGCTGCGTGTTGTCCGGATCGATCACCATCCCCATCGGCATGTAGACGCGTCCGCCGTTGCCGAAGAACTCGATGGACAAGCGGTCCACGAGGATCTCCAGCTGCAGGCAGCCGTCCTGGAGCGGCAGCGGCGCTTCGCGATCGAGGCAGGTGAGTGTCTGCGCGACCGCATCGTAGCTGAGCTGCTGGCCGCGGATGTTGAGCTCGATCTGCCGGGCATCGCCCACGTGGATCTCGGCCTGGATGTGCAACAGTTCGCCGCCCAGTTCAGTCAGGGGGTTCTGGTCGGGCACGATGGGTGCGTCCAGCAGTTGGAAGGATCGGGCATGCAATGCAGCGATTTCGCGCACCGGGTTGGCGAACATGCGCAACCCGTCCTCGGTCGTATGCAGCGTGAGCTCGACGGGGAAGTTCATCTGCTGATTAAAGGGCATGTCCGGATGGCCGATCTGGCCCCACGCGATCTGGATGCGCCGTCCGTCGTCCGGCGGCACATCGCTGAAGGTCTGTGAAGCGTAGAAGCAGTTGCCCCAGTTGTAGCGATGCTTGGCCGGGTGGTCGGGAGTGAACGTGCGGCCGTCAAACGACCCGAGTTGGTAGTCTCCGTTGGCGGCGTAAACGACCCATCGCGTGCGGGCGCTGTCGCCGTCCACGGGCAGCTCGAAGATTTCCGGACATTCAAAATAGCCATCCAGTTGGCTCTGCCGTGTCCACTGCTTGAGATTGTCGGACGTGTAGAACGCAATCCGCTGTTTCTGCTCGCCCCCGGTCGCCTCTTCGTCGTACACGGCCAGCACCCAGTGCTGTCCCGGCGCATACCAGATGATTTTCGGGTCGCGGCCCTGGTGGCGAATCACGGGGTTGCCGTCGTACTCAGTGAACGTGCGTCCCCGATCGTGGGAGTAGGCGATGGCCTCGCCGCGCCCGGTACTTGTATAGGCCGCGATGATGACGTCTTCGGTTCCCGATTTGAATCCTGCGGTGTTATCCTTGTCGACCAGCGCTCCTCCCGAGAACACCCAATCGTCATAGCGCCGGGGATAGATGGCGATCGGCAGCTCGGTCCAGTGCACGAGGTCGGTGCTCACGGCGTGACCCCAGTGCATGTTGCCCCATTTCCAGCCGTACGGATTGTGCTGGAAGTACAAATGCCATTCGCCCGCGTGGTACACCAGGCCATTGGGATCGTTGTTCCAGCCGACCCGCGGCGAGAAGTGGAACTGCGGTCGATATTTCTCGCGGTAGAGCGTGGCCGCACCGGGTACCTCCGGTTCCAGGCGGATCTGGGACAA
>JALOQX010000348.1 GCA_025459265.1 Pirellulaceae bacterium
ACCCCGGAGCCACCCTGCGCTCGTCCCCAGCCACCCTGCGTTCGGACCCAGCCACCCCGGAGCCACCCTGCGCTCGTCCCCAGCCACCCTGCGTTCGGACCCAGCCACCCCGGAGCCACCCATCGCTCGTCCCCAGCCACTCGGTGCGCTGGGGGCTCGCTGCGCTCGTCCCCAGCCACCCGGCGTTCGTCCCCAGCCACCCGGCGTTCGTCCCCAGCCACCCGGCGTTCGTCCCCAGCCGCCCGGCGTTCGTCCCCAGCCACCCGGTGCCTGCGCCGACTCACTGGTCGGGCGGGCTGCGCCGCAGGCTGAGCCAGTCGGTGTGGAACTTGCCCGGGCGGTCCAGCCGTTCGTACTGGTGCGCCCCGAAGTAATCGCGCTGCGCCTGGAGCAGGTTGGCCGGCAGCACGGCGCTGCGGTACGCGTCGTAGTATGCCAGGGCCGTGCTGAACGCCGGCACCGGGATCCCCAGCCGCGTGGCGACCACCAGCACCTCACGCCAAGCGGCGTCCGCCGTGCGCACGGCCTCCAGGAAGTAGCGGTGCAGCAGCAGATTCTCGAGATCGCTCTGCGCGGCAAACGCCTCCATGATCCGCTCCAGGAACTGGGCACGGATGATGCAGCCGCCGCGCCACAGCCGCGCGCACAGGCCGTAGTCCAGCGGCCAGTCGTATTCCCGGGCGGCGGCCTGCAGTTGAACAAAGCCCTGCGCGTACGACACAATCTTCGACGCGTAGAGCGCCTGGCGCACCTTTGCCACAAAGTCTTCCGGCTCGCCCACCAGCTTGCGCCGCTCGGCCGGCGAATGCTCCGCGCCTGACAGCCGCTGGCTGGCCTCTACTCGGGCATCCTTCAACGCCGACAGGCTGCGCGCATACACCGCGGTCGTCACGAGCGTGCTCGGCATGCCCAGGTCCAGCGCATCCTGGCTCATCCACTTGCCCGTCCCCTTCGCGCCGGCCCGGTCCAGGATCTGATCGACCAGATACGCGTCGCTCAGCGGGTCGCGGACGCTGAAGATGTCGCGGGTGATCTCGATCAGGTAGCTCTGCAGTTCTCCCCGATTCCACTCGGCAAATACGTCGTACAGCTGATCGTTGCTCAGGCCGGCCGCGTGCTTGAGCATGGCGTAGGCCTCGCAGATCAGCTGCATGTCGCCGTACTCGATGCCGTTGTGGACCATCTTGACGTAGTGCCCTGCGCCGCGGGGGCCGACCCAGTCGCAGCAGGGGATGTCGTGCTGCGGACCCACCTTGGCCGAGATCGCCTGCAGGATCGGCCGCACGATCGGCCAGGCCTTGGCGGATCCGCCCGGCATGATGCTCGGCCCGTGCCGCGCCCCTTCTTCGCCCCCCGACACGCCCGTGCCGATGAACCACAGGCCCTGGGCCTCCAGCGCACGCGTCCGGCGCTCCGTGTCCTTGAAGTACGAATTGCCGCCGTCCATGATGATGTCCCCCGGCGAGAGCAGCGGCACGAGCTGATCGATCACCGCGTCGACCGGATGACCCGCCTCGACCATCAACATCACAATCCGCGGCGACGCGAGCTTGCCCACCAGTTCGCCGAGCGTCTCGCAGCCGGCAATCGCTCGGCCGTGTCCTTCGCTGGCCACGAAGTCCTGCATGGTGGACGTCGTGCGGTTCCAGACGGCGACCGAATACCCGTGGTCGGCCATGTTGAGCACGAGGTTCTGGCCCATCACCTTCAGGCCGCACAAGCCGATGTCATAGCTGGTCGTCATGGTTTCGCTTCCCAGGGGGGGGTGGATGGCAAACACCGCTCGAACTGGTCGAGCAACTCCTGCTGAAATGAGCCGGCGAACGTGCCTCGGAAGAACCGCTCGATCCCTTCGTCACAGAACCGCTGCCAGCAGGCCTCTTCGTCGCCGGGGCAGATCGGAAAGAACAGGCAATGGTTCGCCTGTGCCGCGCGGTAATCGCCCGGCGCGTCGCCGACCATCAACGCTTGGGCCGCAGGATACGCTTGCGCATTGTGCAAGATCTCCCGCTTGGTCCCTTCTTCCTGGCCGCAGATAGCGGCCACGTGGCCGTCCAGGTCATGCTCACGCCACTCGGCCCGCAGCGCGGCATGGGGCGTCGCCGAACACACGAGCAGATCGGCGCGGCCGCCCAGACTCGCGAGACACGCCCGCACCGCCGGGAACGGAGGCACACCGCGGACCAGGTCGGCAATCGACCGGTTGACCGCCAGGGACCAGGTCAAGGCACGCGTCAGGTCCGGATCGCGCGTCTCGGCTACGCGGGCCTCCAGGGCGGGATTGCCGAGCTTCGATTCGTGTTGGATCCACTCGCGCAGCACCTTCGGTGCCGACACCTGCACGCCGCGCGCGATGACTTCCCCGCGTCGGGCCAAAGAGTCGAGCGTCTCAGCCAACGCCGGAAACCGATTGGTCCCGCGGGATTTCGAGTAGAGGTTGACGAACTCCCAGGCCTCGCGCGCGTACTTGCTGACCGCCTGCAACTCGTAGTGGTTGATGAAGTTCGGAATGAAGCACTCTTTGTGCTTCAACTCCATCGTGTCGAATACGCAACCATCGGAATCGATGCCAACGAAATAGTCGTGGTGCCGCGCGATCCGGTACATGCCGCCGATTCAACCTCCCAGAGGTTATCATCGGGGATCACGCCGCGCGCCGCAATGGCACGACTACCGCTTGGGTTCGCAACATCGGTTGCGTGAAGTGGTCGACCAGGATGGTCAGCGCCCGCTCCTGGACCTGTTGCTCCTGCCGCTGCGACAGCCACGAGCAGCGGGAGGCCGTCCCGGCCAGCCCGCAGCGCACCACCTCGCGCGCCCGGACACGGATGTAACCCGCCGCCTCCGGCACGCTGCCCAACTGTCCGACACGGGGCAGCAGCCGCGACCAGACCCCGGATCGGCTCTCCATCGCCAGCAGCTCGGCCAGCCCCCGGAGCCGGCCGCGCCGCCCCGGACACCAACGGGCAACCCAAGAGTCGATGATCCTCATCCCTCCGCCTCCCGACATCTGGCCACGCACAATCGACATGCACCGCTCGGAACGGGCCGTTCCGGCCGTATATAGCCATCGAATCGAAAAAGCCGCCGGCTCGACCCGAACACCTGTCCTGACGCCTGGTCCGAGTGGGCAACTTGGACGGATTGCCTGATTGCCTGGTTTGACTATTCCTCTTGACCGGATTGTTCGGATTCCATAAGTTGCGGCTGTTGATGGCGCCGTAGCCAAGTGGCTAAGGCAGCGGATTGCAAATCCGCCATCGTCGGTTCGAATCCGACCGGCGCCTCTGGAACGCCCTCCGCCGCGTCGATCACCCGTTGTCGCATGGAATCGCGGTTTTCTTCGGGTGGCTGGGGACGAACGAAGTGAGCCCCCAGCGTTCTGCATTCCCCGGGGGCTCGCTGCGCTCGTCCCCGGCCACCCCACGATTTGGCATTCCCGGAATCACGCAAGTCCATCGTGTACGTTGCCCGGGTGCGGACTACCGCACCTCATCCCCCCCAAGTCCTCTGATCGCGATCATGCGGATATCCGGCGCCGTTTTCAGCCGCTCCCCCCAAGAGGTGCGGAATTCTTGTTTTTTTCCGCGCGCGCGGCGATGCTACAATAAGTGAACGACGTCGCGTGCTGGTCGCTTTATGGTGAATCATCTCTGGTGTGACCGTCGGTTGACGGTACGGGTGGACGGACCCGACGGTGCTCGTACCGTCGACGTGGGGAAGCCGTATGCGCGGATCGGAAGCCACACCGGTTCCGAGGTGATCCTGGACGGAGCTGTCGTCCCGCGGCACGGGCTCTATCTGCACGCCACAGAGCTGGGCATTTTCTGCGTTCCCCTGGTGGCCCCCTCCAAGGCGGGTGGACTGTACTCGGGCTGGTTGGCCGCTCACCAGCCGGTCGCGCTGGGGCCGTATCAGATTCGTGCATCATTTGACAACGGCGATCAGCCGGAAGTCGATGCGACCCGGATCCTGGCCGACAAGGGCAGTGCCGATCTCCCGGTGCCGGTGATCTACGTGCTGGTCAATGACGTGCGGCGGGCGGCCTATCGCGTGTACCGCAGCCTGACGGTCGTCGGGCGCGATCGGCCCAGTGCGCTGCGGCTGCGCAGCGAGTTCATTTCCACGACGCACTGCGTGCTCTATTGGCAGAACGGCAAGCTGTGGGTTGTGGATCTGTTGAGCAGCAACGGCACGCTCAAGCGGGGCCGTCGCTGCGACGCAGAACGCCTGCGACCAGGGCGCTCGATTGCGGTGGGGGATGTGGTCTTGGGCTTCGCCCGCACCGTGGACGAACCGTGGTCGCCGGCCGAGGACACATCGGCGCGTCACGAGGAGGACCGGCCGGCCAGCGTGTCGATCGGCGACTGGCCGTCGGATAGCGAGTCCGGCGTCGCCGCGCCGGCCGTTGCGGCGCTGCCGGAATCCGCCAGCGAAGGAACGGGCTCCGACTCCTCGCTCAGCGGCATCTCGCTCGACGGAATCGACGGACTGGACTGGAGTAGTGGCGACTCGGACGTCATCGCCCGTTTACAGAAGGAAACCGCCGAGGCAATTAAGGAAATGCAGCTTCAATTAGAACGAGAGCGAGCGGCATGGCAGACCCAACGCGACGAACAGCAGCGCAAACTGGACAAGCGAAATCGAGAGCTCGATTCCCACTTCGCGGAAATCGAGTCCTGGCGCGATGAGCTCACCAGCCGCACACAGCAGATCGAACACGACCTGACGCAGCTGGCCGCCGAACAGGCGGAACTGGACAAGAAGAAACAGGAACTGCGCTCGCTCGAGTCGACACTGACCCGCCAGCAACGCCAGACCCAGGAACAAACGGCACGCGATCAGGCCGCGGCCGAGCAGCTCCGGGCCCGGCACGCCGAGCAGGAACGGGAGCTGCAAACGGCGAGAGAACAGCTGGAACGCGACCGAGCAGCATGTGACCAGCTGCAGCGAACGCTCGCCGCGCATCAGGCGGAACTGGAAGAGAAGAAACAGGAACTGCGCTCGCTCGAGTCGACACTGACCCTCCAGCAACGCCAGGACCAGGAACAAACGGCACGCGATCAGGCCGCAGCCGAGCAGCTCCGGGCCCAACACGCCGAACAGGAACGGGAGCTGCAAACGGCGAGGGAACAGCTGGAACGCGACCGGGCAGCATGTGACCAGCTGCAGCAGATGCTCGCCGCGCATCAGGCGGAACTGGAAGAGAAGAAACGGGAACTGCGCTCGCTCGAGTCGACACTGACCCTCCAGCAACGCCAGGCCCAGGAACAAGCGGCACGCGATCAGGCAGCGGCCGAGCAGCTCCGGGCCCAACACGCCGAACAGGAACGTGAACTGCAAACGGCGAGGGAACAACTGGAACGCGATCGCGAAGCGTGCAGTGAACTGCGTCAATCGCTGTTGATACAACAAACTGCCCTTATCAGTCACGAACCTGAACAGCGCGCGGCGCTCGAACAGCTGACCAGCGATCGGGCAACGTGCGATCAGCTCCAGCAGAAGCTTGCGGCACAGCAGGCGGAGCTGGCCAAACGCGATCGCGAA
>JALOQX010000349.1 GCA_025459265.1 Pirellulaceae bacterium
GGCAGGCGCCTCGCCCTCCCTTCCTGCTCTCCTTACTACTCTCTCCTCTCTCGGCACCTGCGGCTCGGCAGGCGCCTCGCCCTCCCTTCCTGCTCTCCTTACTACTCTCTCCTCTCTCGGCACCTGCGGCTCGGCGGGAGCCTCGCCCTCCCTTCCTGCTCTCCTTACTACTCTCTCCTCTCTCGGCACCTGCGGCTCGGCAGGAGCCTCGCCCTCCCACGCGCCTCGCCCTCCCGCCTTCTCTTCAATGTTCAATGTTCAATGTTCAATGTTCAATGTTCAATGTTCAATGTTCGGCTCAGTCTTCTCCACGACCCAGATGTTGCGATACACGACGGGGTTTCCGTGTCCCTGCAGGTAGAGCGGGGCGGGGCCGGGGCCTTCGTCGAGCCGACCGGGCGTGCCATTGGGCAGCTCGACGTCGTCCAGGATCTTCACACCGTTGTGCGACACCGTGATGCGGGCGTTCTGGGTCTTGGTGCCGTTTTCATATCGGGCGGCGGTGAAGTCGATGTCGTACGTCTGCCAGCTCAGAGGCGGATAGCACATGTTGACGGCCGGTTGGGCGATGGAGTAGATGCCGCCGCATTCGTTGTTTTCGCCCGAGAGCCCGAAGGAGTCGAGCACCTGGATCTCGTAGCGGCTCTGGACGTAGACACCGCTGTTGCCCCGTTCCTGGCCGCGCGCCAGCGGCTTGAACGGCGTGCGAAACTCCAGATGCAGCTTGTGATCGCCAAACGCCTGCTTGCTGCTGCAGTCAGCTCGCAGGAGATTGTCGTCGGTCAGTTGGCCGTGGTCGAACGCGTCCGCCGAGCTGCCGTCGAACAGGACGATGGCGCCGGGCGGCGGCGAGGCATTGAGCGTAGGGCTTTGACGCTCGACCTTCTTGAGTGTTCCCCGCAGGCTGCCGCCGTCGGAGTACACCTTCAGGACGCCGTCGCGGAGCTCGGCCTCCCACCCGTTTCCGTAGAACCGCGTGATCGCACCGCTGGTCCGCCCGTCGGCGGTCTCGGTCCGCTTGCCGCGCTGCCAGCCTTGGCCGGGGAGACCGCCTTGGTATCCGACCAGTGTGAACTTGCTTTCGCCCAGGGCAATGACCTGGGCACCCCAGCGTTCCCGACCCTGATCCGCATTGACGTCACCATCGTACTCGCCCTGCACCACGAAATCGGGTCCGGCGTCTTCGGGGGTGAGGTAGGTGGGTGAGTCATCTTCGGCGGCTGTCAGAGTCAGGCTCAGTGAACAGACCACGATCCAGGCCAGCGTACGTAAGAACATGGTTTGTCATCTCCTGGGGTGACGCGTGAGTGGTTCCACGACCGGTAACGCCCGCTATTTTGGCATGCCACCGGAGTGCTCCGCAACTTGGTACGGCCGCGTTTCATCCGCGGATCGTCCGTGCGCACGGGCGGGACGCAAACAGACGAGGCTTGGCAGCGCAGCGGCCGCCAAGCCTCGCGATCTCGCAATGTTGGATCTACGGTGATCCTTACGAGTGGGTGGCTGCCCGACGGACAGCCCGCCGACCGCCCTTAGGCAGTGCCACCTCGATGGCTAGTACAGCAATATTCCACTAGATCACCTCCTTTCCACTAGAAGCCCAACCGCGGCGGCCACCAGGCCAAGAGGGCCGACCTGCGGAACTCTAGTCCCTCGTGCTGCGTGGGCACGAGCCTGTTAGGAGTATTAATCCCAACCGGGGTCGGCGAGGCAAGCCCCCGGGGGGCGAAAATTCCGGCCTTGGGCGGCTCCGCTCACAGGAACCAGAACAGGCGCTGCCTCTCGGCCGCGTCCAGGGGCGCGGCGTATTCGCTGATCTCGAAGGCCTCCATGCACCGGATCTGCCTCCCCCGTTCCTCGCCGTACTGCCGCACGAGCGCGTCGCGGAACCGATCCGCCCGCGGACCGATCACGTCGCCGTACCACGCCGCCAGCCACGGCCGGCGCGCCCCGCTCTCCGCCGGTACCGGCTCGGCGACGCGCAGGTTCCAGGGGAGGAATTCGAAGACCTGAGAGACGTGGCAGGCGAGCATGTCGACCACCGTGTCCAGTTGCTCGGAAATGTCCATGACAACATCCGGCGCGAACGGATACGGGCGGGTGAACAGGTCCGGCATGTAGCCGACGACCGGATCGCGTGGCAGTGGCGGTACGTCCGGGACGACCCGCGGCACGGTGACCATGTACGAGGCATCCTGCACGGCCAGTCCCACGGCGCGATGATCCGGGTGATAGTCGTGCGGACGATGGGTCAGCACCAGGTCGGGTGCAAACGAGCGCACTTCGCGAATGATCCGCTCCCGCAGCTCGAGCGTGCACTGCAGCGACCCGTCGGGGAAGTCCCAGACGTCCGCTGACGCACCGATCACCCCGGCCGCAGACTGGCTCTCCGCGCGGCGAATCGCCACGAGCTCGTCGGGACGATGGCGATGGTGCCCGGACCGACCGTCCGTCACGGAGAGCATTCTGACGGTGTGACCATGCTGGCAGTATACGGTGGCCAGTCCACCGGCGTGAAACTCGGCATCGTCCGGGTGCGCGCCGATCAACAGCAGTCGCAGGGGTCGGTCGGCCACAGGTCATCGGCTCCCAGTCGGGCAGCGAACGATCAGCATGTTGCCCAGGGGCGTTTCCACGCCATCGCGCGCATTGCGCGTGGCCAGGGAACGCCACGTCCGCAGGTCACTGGCCATTATGATGAAGTGTACCGAGCCGTCCATCAAGACGGTTTGCGCACCGTGGTCTGAGTCGACTACAATGGGGCGCTGCTGTCACGCGCGGCCCTTGCGCCGCGTGCCGGGCGAGCTCGCGGGGCAGAATCGTGCCGAGTTGGTTGGCAGATCGTGGCCCGCAGCGTACTGCGAACAGGGAGTGACCGATGGCGGAGTCCCCAACGGCGTCGATTGGCATCCTCACGGTTTCCGACCGGGCCAGCCGGGGCGAGTACGAGGACCGCGGTGGTCCTGCCATCGAGGCGTACCTGGAGGAGGTCCTGGCATCGGCCTGGCGCGCGGTCACGCGCGTGGTGCCCGACGAACTGCCGCTCGTATGTGCCGCATTGAAGACGCTGGCAGACGAGGAAGACTGTTGCCTGATCATCACGACTGGGGGCACCGGACCGGCGCCGCGCGACATCACGCCGGAGGCGACGACAGCGGTCTGCTCGCGGATGCTGCCGGGATTTGGCGAATTGATGCGGCAGGTGTCGCTTCAACATGTGCCCACGGCCATCCTCTCCCGGCAGACCGCGGGTGTGCGAGGCCGCTGCCTGATCATCAATCTGCCCGGCCAGCCACGTGCCATCAGTCAGTGTCTGGACGCCGTCTTTCCGGCGGTTCCCTATTGCATCGACCTGATCGGCGGTCCGTATCTGACAACCAGACCGGAGCGGCTCGTGGCGTTTCGACCGGGCACGAAATGACGGGCGTCCTCAGGGCGTCGTCTGGCAGCGACGCAGCGACATGAGCGCGAAGGCCGTGCCATACTGCTGATGGTAGTTGTACAGCGGGTAGTCCCACCACGACCCGTCGGCTTCCTGCAGTGCCAGCAGCACCGTGGCCAGGTGTGCCTGGAATTCCGGTCGCTCGGCCGGCGGCAGCTGCTCGATGCACAGCGCCGCGTAGTAGTGGCCGAAGTAGTAGAAGTACCCCGCGACCTGGAACCACGCTTCGTGCGGAATGGGCCGTTTCCTCCCGATACTCAACCAGCCGTTGCGGGCGAAGAGCCGATGGAGCCAGTCCTTCAGGACCTGGTCGGTGATCTTGGTGTCGCCCCACAACCGCAGCGCCAGGTTGCAGGCCTGCGACCGGCCCAAACTGCCGCCGGGCCGGTTGATACCCAGCATCGGCTGATACTTCAGGTACTCGCCGTAGAGGTAGCTGAAGTCCGGTTTCTGCTGGCGGTAGAGCGAATCGACGGCACGCTGCACGAGCCGTTCGGGTGGCGCCACGCCGATCTGATTGGCCTCGTGGAAGGCGACCAGCACGGCGGCCGACACGAAGCTGGTGGAGTCCGTGGCGGGTTTGCGCGTCCCGGCGCGAAAGTCGTAATAGCCCCAGCCCCCGTCGACCGACTCGTATCGATCCAGGAAATCGTATTGCGTGCGCAGCAGGGCAACAAGTTGCTCCTGCCGCGCAGGATCATCGGCATGGCGGCGATGCAGCGCGGCCAGCGCCTGGACCGCGTAGCCGTGCCCCCAGACGTTATACAGGGCGACCGGATCGGCGCGCCGCAGGATCGGCAAATTCTCACACAGCCACGCTTCGCCGCGATCGACGGCCTGCCGCACGTCGGTGCGTCCGGACTCGACCTCGAGCAAGGCGGTCACGCACAGCGCCGTGACGGCGGTGCGGAACGCGTGATGGGCTCCCGGTACCGGGGCGAAGATGTTGAGGTCCTTGGTGCGCTCCGGCGTGCCCCAGGAGCCGTCGCGATTCTGGTCGGTCAGCAGGAACTGGATGCCGCGCTCCACGGCGGCCTGCACCTGCTCGGCCGGCGGCATGTCGACCGGTCTGAGCCGGGGGATGTCCACTGTCTGGCCTGGGGCACTCGTGGCAAGTTCCTGACTCAGTCCCTGGGCGGACCAGGTGGCCAGCAGCGCCAGCGTGGCGGGCCAGATCAGGCGCGCCCGGCGCCCTGAGCACCGGGGCGCGGGCGGTCGTTCCGACGTAACTTCACACCGCATGCGATGCGTCTCCTCCATCAAGGACTGTCGGGCTTCTTGAGGAAGATTTCCTCGCCCGCGCTCAGACCCTCGACAATCTCCCATTTCTGATCGGCCTTCTGCCCCACCACCACCTTGCGCTCTTCGGGTTTGCCCTCCGCGTTCTTGACGTACACGACGTTGCGCTGGCCGTCCGTCGCGTTGTCAAACACGGCTGCCGCGGGCACGGCCAGAGCGTCCGGCTTTTCGTACGCGACCAGGGTCAGCTTGCACGCCATGCCCGGCACCAGCGGCTTGGACTGCTCGTCGAGTGTCACTCGCAAGGTGCCGTCGAACGTGCCCGGGGCGATCGGAAAGGGGGAAATCTCGTCGATCGTGACAGGCAGTTTCCGGTCCGGGTAGCCGGTCGGAACCGCGTGTCCTGGGACACCGTGAGCGAGGCGATGCAAATCCTTTTCGGGCACGTCGGCACGGACGTGCAACGGCCGCAGGGCGACCACGGTCATGAAGACGTTGTGCGGCACGAGCTTGCCCCCCTCCTGCAACTGGTTGGCCACGGCTTCGACCCCGGGCCATCTGCCGCGCGCGACCTTGCCGTAGTACACGTAACCTTCGGCCGGTGAGGCGACGGCCATCATCGCGCGGTCGGCGGTGAGCTCCTCGTACTTCTGCTCCAGTCGCTGCAGTTCCAGGGCCTGCTTGTCACGCTCGAGCCCCTGCTTTTCCAGCTGTACGGGGAGCGTCTGACGGGTCTTTTCCAGGCTCAGGCCAGCGCGCTTGGCGGTTTCGGTGACCTGATCCGCCTGGCGGGGAAGCTCCTGGTCCAGTTGGCGGCGCGTGCGCAGTTCGGTGGCCTTGAGATAGAACTGACT
>JALOQX010000006.1 GCA_025459265.1 Pirellulaceae bacterium
CAGCAGTAACGCCGGCCGGTCCCCGTCGGGACACTCCCACGACGCGACCACGCGTCGATACGGCAAGGGTGCCTGATAATAAAAGTCTAGCCCACGTTCTGAGAGGTGTTTGCCCAAGACGACGATCGCCTCGGCGTGCAGGACGCGACCGTCCGCCGCGACCGGAATGATGTCAATGGGATAGGGAAACGGTTCGCGCCGATCGCAGCGGCGATCACTCCCCTGCGGCCTGCGCCGGTATTTCTGCAGGATCCCCCGCACGCAGTCGTAGATGTGCTGATCCTCAGTGCTCCGGAACGCGAACGGTGCATCAGACAACGATGCGACGACGGCGGTGCTCATGAACGATGACCCTGACCCAACGCGGCCTCAGATGCGAGGCATGGCCCGAGTGGACAGTGACGCCGCCTGGATTGCAGGAAGAGTGGCAGGCCGGTCAGGCAGCGTTCCCGGCGCAATTCGACTGCAACGAATATCTACGTCACAAATGCGGGCGCGTCAATCCAGCGGAATGTGATGTCCCAGCTTGTCGCGCTTGGTCGCCAGATAGCGGACGTTAAATTCGTTAGGAGGCGGCAGGATCGGAACCTGATCGACCACTTCGAGGTCATAGCCGCGCAGGCTGAATGCTTCGGTCTTATTGGGATTGTTGGTCAACAGGCGAATGCGGTGCAGGCCCAGATCTTTCAGGATCTGGATGCCGATCCCGTAATCCCGCATGTCGGCCTTGAAACCGAGCGCGTGATTGGCTTCCACCGTATCGAGTCCCTGATCCTGAAGTTCGTAGGCCTTGATCTTGGCGGCCAGCCCGATGCCGCGACCCTCCTGCGGCAGGTACACGAGCACGCCCAGCCCTTCCTGACCGATCATCTGCAGGGCCAGGCGGAGCTGATCGCCGCAGTCGCAGCGGAGCGAGTTGAGCAGGTCGCCGGTGAAACAGCTGGAGTGCATGCGCACCAGAGGAACCCGCTCGGGGTCGGCAGCATCACCCAGGACCAGGGCGACCGGTCCCTGTTCTTCGTATCGCACGTCGTAGCTGATAATGCGGAACTTGCCATACGCGGTGGGCAACGTGGCTTCGGCAGTGCGCGCCACCAGCTTCTCGTTCAGACGCCGATGTGCGATGAGCTGCTCGATCGAAATGATCTCGAGCCGATGCCGTTCGGCGATCTCCAGCAACTGACGTCGGCTTGCCCGGGCGCCTTGGTCGTCCAGGATTTCGCACAGCACCCCGGCCGGCGTCAGTCCGGCCATGCGTGCCAGGTCCACCGCCGCCTCCGTGTGCCCGGCCCGGCGCAGGACGCCGCCCTCTTTGGCCAGCAGCAGATGCACGTGTCCGGGCCGCACGAAATCCTGCGGTCCCGTCTTGGGGTCGACGATTGCCCGCACGGTTACCGACCGCTCGTCGGCCGTGATGCCCGTGCGCACAGAGACATGATCGAGCGGCGTCATGAAGGCGGTCCGCCACGGTGTGGTATTGCTTTCGACCAGCGGCCAGACGTCCAGACGGCGACAGATGTCGGGCAGCACGGGGACGCAGAATTCACCCCGGCCGCTCATCACGAAATTCACCACTTCCGGGGTGGCCTTCTCCGCCGCGCAAATGAAATCCCCTTCGTTTTCCCGATCCTCCGCGTCGACGACAATCACGACCTCGCCTCGCGTTATGGCATCGACAGCAGCTTGGACGGACGAGAACTTGCGTGCCACCATGACCCTCTTCGGCCCTCTCGGCAAGCAGCACAACTACCTGCCACCGGGAAACTGCCGTATTATAGCGCTGCGGAGACCGCCTGTGCCAGGGACCCCGCGGTGGTTGCCGCGCAGAGCGATGCGGCAACGTCACCGCGCGGGGCTGCTGCGTGATCCTTCGTCACCGATTGGCGCCTGACCGAGGACGCACCCGACCATGTCGCTGCTGGACCGAGCTGAGTACGTCGAGCAAGCCTATTTCTTTCGGTGTTTGTGCGAGCGGCTGCCGCAGAACATGCCGCTGCAGGAGCTGCTGGAGCAACTGCAGGATGAACTCCTGTCGACGACCAAGCTCCCGATGGCCCTCGGCTTCCTGCTGGGGGAACTCAAACACCGCGGCGAAATCAGTACGGGAATGAAACAACTGGCCCACTATTTCACCCCCTTCCAGACGTACGTCATCGGCGAGGCGGAGAACGAGCGGGGGCGGTTTGACATGCGCGTGGCCTTCGAAATCCTGCGGTACGAGGCGGAGTACCGGGCGGCCGGAGCCACGCGTCCGGGCGCGTTCCTCTACCAGTTTGAGACGCTGTGCCGCAATCGACTGCGATACGAAAAGGGGCTGGATGCCATGGCCGGTGATCCCCTTTACGACCAGGACTGGCGGAATTGGCTGGCGACTGTCCGCCGGCAGGTCGGGATCGTGGATCTGGCCGACCTGATTTACGTGCGGAGCGAACACTACGCGGCCGACCGGCGCCGCCGCTTCGGCCAGTCCGACACGCAGGAGCCCATGCTCTTTGGCGAAAAGGAGGGCAAGATCGCCCTGGCCAATCGCCGCAAGGACCCCTTGTACCTGTTTGCCGCACTTCAACGCCACCTCGGATATCCGGCCGTGCCGCGGCTCAAACCGGCCGACGAGACGCCGACGCTGCTGCCGCAGATGCTGCGCCGCATGGAGCGGCTGGAGACGCGCGTCAAGCTGCTGGAAGACGAGCAGCGCGGGGGCATCGATCTGACGAAATTCTATGCGGCGCCCGGTCGCCCGGCGCCGGGGGGCCCGTGAGCAGGATTCCGCGCGGCGCACTGTCCGAATCCGCGACTGCGGCTACGAATATCCAGGGGGAAAGTCCGTGCAGAGTGAGGTTCACGAATCCCCCGTGGCGTGGTACATTCACGGCGGAGTCGGACTCGTGGGGGAGACGCCCGTGACGCGGTGTTTCAGTGGTGCGCTCAGGACTGCGGAGTGCGGGTGAGCAGTCAGCAGGGCGGTTCTCATGGACACGCGCGAGTCGGGCGGGATCGCCTCCGTTTCTGCCGCTGCCGTCCGGCGCTGCCCGGTACGCAGCGTGACGAACCTGCGAGATCATAGAACGCACCGGATTGGTGAGCATTTGCCTCGGGCCTACGTAAGCAAATCATGACATCCACCACTGAATCGGTTGAATCTGTTCCCCAGCCTGCTCCTGCGAAGAAGACGCTCTCGCTCGATGGCGCCACGATTCGCCTGGCGGGTGATTCCGGGGACGGCATGCAGTTGCTCGGGACGCAGTTGACCAACACCTCGGCACTGCTGGGCAACGATGTCGCCACGTTTCCCGACTATCCGGCCGAAATCCGCGCGCCGCGCGGCACGCGGGCGGGCGTGAGCGGTTTTCAGGTCCAGTTCTCGTCCCACGACATCTTCACCCCCGGGGACCGGCTCGACGCGCTGATCGCCATGAACCCGGCCGCGCTGGTGACGAACCTGAGCGACCTGGAGGCGGGTGGGTTGTTGATCGTCAACGTGGACAGTTTTGACGCCAAGGAGCTGCGTCTGGCCCAGATGGAGCACAATCCGCTCGAGGACGGCTCGCTGGAAAAATACCAGGTCGTCCGCGTACCGATGACCATGCTCACCCGCAACGCGGTGGAGGGTCTGGGACTGGGCGTGAAGATCGCCGACCGCTGCCGCAACTTCTTTGCCATGGGGCTGGTGTACTGGCTTTACGGGCGCGACTTGACGCCGACGTTGCGGTACATTCACGACAAGTTCGGGAGCAAGCCCGATATTGCGCTGGCCAACGAGCGGGCGCTGCGTGCGGGCTGGAACTATGGCGAGACCACCGAGTTGTTTACCAGCAACTATCGCGTGGCGCCGGCCCGGCTGGCTGCGGGAACCTACTACAACATCATGGGCAATCAGGCGCTGGCCTGGGGGCTGGTGACCGCCGCCCAGCTGAGCGGCAAGGAACTGTTCCTGGCTTCCTATCCGATCACGCCGGCCAGCGACATTCTGCACGAGCTGAGCCGGCTCAAGCACTTCGGCGTCCGGACGTTCCAGGCCGAAGACGAAATCGCGGCCGTGTGCGCGGCCATCGGCGCGTCGTTTGGCGGCGCGGCGGCGGTGACGTCCACCAGCGGACCGGGCGTGGCCCTCAAGGCGGAAGGGATGGGCCTGGCGGTCATGCTGGAACTCCCCCTGATTGTGGTCAACGTGCAGCGCGGCGGTCCGAGCACCGGGCTGCCGACCAAGACGGAGCAGGCGGACCTGCTGCAGGCGCTATGCGGCCGCAACGGCGAGTGTCCCTTGCCGGTGCTCGCCGCCGCGAGCCCCGCCGATTGCTTCGACGTGGCGCAGGAAGCTTGGCGCATCGCCGTTCGCTTCATGACCCCCGTCATGCTGCTTTCCGACGGGTACATCGCCAACGGCTCGGAGCCCTGGCGCATTCCCGACGTCGATCAGCTCCCGCGGGTGACGATCCAGCATCCGCAGCCGCTGGAGCCGGGCGGCGTGTTCCTGCCGTACGATCGCGACGAGCGGCTGGCACGGCCCTGGGCGCTGCCCGGCACACCCGGGCTCATGCACCGGATCGGCGGCCTGGAGAAACAGAACCGCACGGGGACGGTCAGTTACGATTCCGACAACCACGAGGCCATGGTGCGCCTCCGGGCTCAGAAGGTCGCCCGCGTCGCCCAGGACGTGCCTTTGCAGCAAGTGCTGGGTCCCCCACGCGGCGATCTGCTCGTGGTCAGCTGGGGCGGTACGTACGGGGCCTGTACGACGGCGGTGCAGCAGTGTCTGAGCCAGGGTCTGTCCGTGGCGCACGCCCACCTCCGCTACCTCCATCCGTTCCCCCGCAACCTGGGCGAGATCCTCCGCAACTACAAGCGGGTGCTGGTCCCCGAGCTTAACCTCGGCCAGCTGCGCCTGCTCCTGGCTGCCACGTACCTGGTCGACGCGACGGGATTGAACAAGGTGAAGGGCAAACCCTTCGCCGTCAGCGAACTGGTCGACAAGATCAAACAAGAACTCGCACTGATCGGTGGATAGCCATGAGCATTGAACTCCCTACCCTCAAACCGACCGACTATGCCAGCAACCAGGACGTGCGCTGGTGCCCGGGATGCGGCGACTATTCGATCCTGGCGCAGATGAAGAAGGTCATGGCGGCCCTGCAAACGCCGCGCGAAAAGCTGGTGTTCATTTCCGGCATCGGATGTTCGAGCCGCTTCCCCTATTACATGGATACCTACGGATTGCACAGTATCCACGGCCGCGCGCCGGCGTTTGCGACCGGCCTGAAAGCGGCCCGCCCCGATCTCCAGGTCTGGGTGATCACCGGCGACGGAGACGGTCTGAGCATCGGTGGGAACCACCTGATGCACTGCATCCGCCGCAACGTCGACCTGAACATCGTGCTGTTCAACAACCGCATCTACGGGCTGACCAAGGGGCAGTACTCGCCCACGTCCCGGCTGGGAGCCGTCACCAAGAGCTCCCCCATGGGCGTTATCGATAACCCGCTCTACCCGCTCTCGATCGCGATCGGCTGCGAAGCGACGTTCGTCGCGCGCACCGTGGACACAAATGTCAAACATCTCGGCGACGTGCTGCAACGCGCTGCCGAACACCAGGGAGTGTCGTTCGTGGAAGTGTATCAGAACTGCGTCGTGTTCAACGACGGAGCGTTCGAATACGCGACCGATCGCGACCGCAAGGCGGATACGACCATTGAGTTGCAGCATGGCAAGCCGCTCATTTTCGGCACGCACCGCGACAAAGGCATCCGCCTGCGCGGCATGGAGCCGGAAGTTGTGGACCTGCAGTCCGGCGTCTCCGAAGATGATCTGCTGTTCCACGACGAAAAGGCGGCGGAACCGAGCCTGGCGTACTTGTTGAGCCGCATGCGGTATCCGGATTTCCCCGAACCGATCGGCGTGTTCCGGGCCGTGGATCGTCCGCGTTACGATGCCGAATTGAATCACCAGATCGATGCAGCCCGCGCGAAACGGGGACCGGGAGACCTGGCCCAGCTTTTCCGCAGCGGCGATACCTGGACCGTCACGTGATCGGCCCGCGGGGATTCAGCCCGCGGTGGCGGGTTGCTCGAGCACTTCGTCCGCGGCGGCGCTGACGGGGCGCGCGGGTTCGCTCACGCGGCGGCGGCGATGGGCCGGTTTACGATGCATCATCACCAGGCCCGCGGCCGTCATGGCCACGCCCCACCACAACGCCGGCGACGAGCGCTCCGCAAACATCACGACCCCGGCCACCGCCGCCATGGTCGCCTGCGTGGCGTTGAGCGCATTGACGTAGATGAGGGGAATCAGCTGGAGGGACTTGGTGAGCGCCAGAAAGGCCACCGCGTTGAACACCCCAGCCAGCATCATCATCCCGAAGTCGCCCGGCGGCGTCGCCTGCATGCCCGCCAGTCCGATCCGCGCCCACGAGAATACACCCAGGCCGAGGACCCCCGTCAGCGTGACGGTCACCAGCGTCATCGGAATGGACAAGGTGTCTTGCACGGTGTACCGGATGGCCACCCCCAGCAGGGCATACGCCACGCCCGACAGGCACGCCGCCCCGACGCCGGCCGCGACCACCCAGGGTGAACGCACCAGCTGCGCACTGGCGATGACCCGCGATGCTTCGCCCGCCCCCAGCGACAAAACGGAAATCGCCCCGATCAACACGACGGTGGCCAGCGCCATGCGCGGTGTCACCGGCTCGTGCAACACGATCCGGCCCAGCCCGGCCCCCGCCAGGATCATCGTTCCCAGGGTCAACGGCACGGTCAGCGCAATGCCCACGACCCCCAACGACCATTGGAACAGCACGTTCCCGAACAGCTGACCGATGATCGACACGGCCACCAGGATCAGCATCTGCCGCAGCGGCGGTAACAGCTCGACTCCCCGCACGATCCGCACGGCCAGCACGGGGCCAAACATCGCGACCGTCGGAAACGCCTTGACGCACGAGACCCAGACGGCGTCGCAGTCGCTGACGGCCCGCAGGCAGGCGTTGGCGGCCGTGTACCCCAGCGCAGCGGCCAACCCGCAGAGCGTGCCATACACAAGCGGCTCGCGGACAATGGATCGCAGCACAGCGCGCGGTGGGGAGGAGTTGCCGAGGGGTTGCACGCCGTCCAGTATAATGACCCAGTGGCGACCGCGATATGACCAGCGTCGAGGCCTCTCCGGCCGGCGGGCCACGTATGCTTTGTCAACCCCAAGATGACGCTTGGACGAGGCACCTGGGCGGGTGCCCCGAGCGCCGGGACGCCGGCGGTACGTGCGCACCTCGCGGTTTGTGTGATCCCACGGGGGGACAGATCCGGATTGCTGAGAACCGACGGAAATCCTATATTTTGACACACCTGCAACCGATTCCCCCTTTCTCACCCGAATGTGCCGCATGCGACGAATCACCCCGCTTCCGGACGCTCAGCGACCGTTCTTCATTGGCATTGACGTCGGAGGCACGAACACCAAGATCGGGATTGTGGACAATGCCGGGCAGGTGCTCGGCTTCGACTCGATTGAAACCCGCGAGGAACTCGGGCCGGCCGATCTGTTCGCGCGGTCGGGCGAGGCGATTGACCGGCTGATCGCCGCCCAGGGCATTGCGCGAGGGGACCTCCAAGCCGCGGGGCTGGGCACGCCGGGTCCGATGGACATCCCGCGGGGCATGATCCTGGACCCGACCAACATGCCGCACTGGCGGTTCTTCCCCGTGCGGGACGAGTTATCGAAGGTCCTGCGGCTGCCGGTGGCGTTCAACAACGACGCCAACGCCGCGGCCTACGGCGAATTCTGGGTCGGCAGCGGGCGGCAGCATGAGGGGCTGATCCTGTTGACGCTCGGCACCGGCGTCGGGGGCGGCATCATCGTCAACGGGCAGGTCATCGAAGGCGTGAACAGTTTTGGGGCCGAGTGTGGTCACGTGATTGTGGATTCGCGGCCCGACGCGCGGTTGTGCGTGTGGGGCGGCGGTCGGGGCGAGCTGGAGGCGTTTGCCAGCGCCAGTGCCATTGCGGTGCGGGCCGAGCAGTTGCTGGGCGACGGCCGCCCCAGCACGTTGCGGCAGCGCGTGCAGCGGGGCGAACCGGTGTCGACGCTCATGCTGGCGGAAGAAGCCGAGCAGGGCGACGCGCTGTCGCTGGAAGTGATCCTCGAGGCGGCCACTTACCTGGGCATTGGCATCGTCACGATGGTCCATATGATCGATCCAGGCGCGGTCATTCTGGGGGGCGCCATGAACTTCGGCGGGCCCGCGACCCGTGTCGGACGACAGTTCCTCGAGCGTGTGCGGGACGAGTTCCGCAGTCGGGCCTTCGAGGTCGTGGCCAAGAACACGGTCATCGACTATGCGAGCCTGGGAGGCGATGCGGGGTTCATCGGCGCGGCGGGTATCGCTCGTGCGAAGATCGCCTGACCGACACGACCAGCGCCGGGCCACCAGGGGCGAACTGCGGCTCGGACGCCTCCCGACGATTTGTGCGCCAAGGTCCGGACAACCGCTGCTATGTCGAAGATCGAACGTCACCACATCCGCAATTTCTGCATCATCGCGCACATCGACCACGGCAAGAGCACGCTGGCCGACCGCCTGCTCGAAATGACCGGTACCGTCGACCCGCGCCAAATGAAGGACCAGGTGCTCGACGATATGGCGCTCGAACGCGCCCGCGGCATCACCATCAAGGCCCGGGCGGTGGCCATGCATCACCGCTACGGCCAGGATCTGTACGAATTGAACCTGATCGACACGCCGGGACATGTCGACTTCCAGTACGAAGTGTCGCGGTCGCTGGCCTGCTGCGAAGGTGCCCTGCTGCTGGTCGATGCCTTCCAGGGCGTGGAGGCCCAGACGGTGGCCAACGCCTACGCCGCGATGGAGCACGAATTGACGATCGTGCCCGTGATCAACAAGATCGATCTCAAGCACGCCCGGGTGGACGAAGTGGCGGCGGAAATGGAGCATTCGTTGGGCATCCATCCGCCCGACATCGTGCGGGTCAGTGCCAAGTCCGGGCTGGGGGTGGCGGAGCTGTTGGAGGCGATCCGCCAGCGGATTCCGCCGCCGGAAGGACGCGCCACCGAACAACTGCAAGCCATGGTCTTCGACTCGCACTATGACGAGTTCCGCGGGGCGATCACGTACGTCCGGATCATGAACGGGCGCGTCAGCAAGGGGCAGAAGATCCGCTTCCTGCGCGGCGGGACCACCCATGAGGTACTGGAGGTGGGTCAGTTCGCGCCCCACAAACGACCCTGTCATCACCTGCAGGCCGGCCAGGTCGGGTATCTGATCTGCAACATCAAGTCGCTCGATCTGGTCCATATCGGCGACACGGTCAGTGTGCCGGGCGAGCCGGCTGCGGCCCTGCCCGGCTACAAGACGCCGCAGCGGATGGTCTACTGCGGGCTCTACCCGTCGGAGGGTCAGGATTTCGCCGAGCTGCGCGAGGCCCTGGAGAAACTCTCGATCAACGACCCCAGTTTCGATTTCGAGCCCGAAACCAGCGATGCGCTGGGGTTCGGGTTCCGCTGCGGCTTCCTCGGCCTGCTGCACATGGAAATCATCCAGCAGCGGCTGGAGCAGGAAGCCGACGTCGACCTCGTCCAGACGGCCCCGAACGTGACCTACCAGGTGACCACCAAACGCGGCGAGCAGCTCGACATCCACCGCCCGCAGGAGGTGCCCGATGCCGGCGAGATCGCCGAGTTCCGTCAGCCGATTGTCCGCGTCAATTTCATTCTGCCGACGGAGTCCATCGGCGCCCTGATGAAGATCTGCCAGGACCGGCGCGGCATCCATCGGGCCACCGAGTATATTTCGACGACCCGCGCCATCCTCCGCTACGATCTTCCGCTGGCTGAAGTGATCTACGACCTGCACGACCGACTCAAGAGCGCCACCCGCGGTTACGGGACCATGGACTATGAGCTGGTGGGCTACTTCCCCGCCGACCTCGTCCGGCTCGACATGCTCGTCAACGGCACGCGCGTCGATGCGCTGTCGGTGATCTGTGAGCGCGCGGACGCCGAACGGCGCGGGCGCGCCGTCGTGAAGAAGCTCAAGAGCGAAATCGACCGCCACATGTTCGAAATCGCGGTCCAGGCGGCCATCGGCTCGCGGGTCATTGCCCGCGAGACCGTGCCGGCGATGCGCAAAAACGTGACGGCCAAATGCTACGGGGGGGACATCACGCGGAAGCGCAAGTTGTGGGCCAAGCAGCGGGAAGGCAAGAAGCGGATGAAGTCCATCGGCCGGGTGGACATCCCCCAGAAAGCCTTTATGGCCGTGCTCGACACGGGTAGTGACAAGAAGTAGCCGTGGCTCGAATCCGCTCCCAATGCAACGGGGCCCCACGCGGCCGGCCGTGTCGCCGCCGGTGGAAGGGAGCCGTGTGCGCAGCGCTGCTCGTCGCAACCGTCACGCGCGGCGCCTTCCTGCGCGGCGTGTGGCGCCCGGTGCGTGTCAGCGGGGGATCGATGGCCGAGACGTTCTCCGGGCCGCACTTCGCGGTCACCTGCCGCGACTGCGGCTTCCCCTTTCGCTGTGGCGTCGAATACCCGCCTCGGCATGATGACGCGACGTGCCCCAACTGCGGCAGCGGCGACAATCCGGTGGTGACCACCGTGGTCGAACCCGGCCAGCGCGTCCTGATCGATCGCTGGCCCGCGCTGGTCCGCCGCCTGGATGTCTGGCAACCCGTCGCGTTCCGCACGCCGGCTGAGCCTGCCGCGCTGACCGTCAAGCGGCTGGTGGCACGCGGCCCGGGACGCGTATGGATCCGGGATGGCGATGTCTACGTGGACGACCACGTGCAGCAGAAGGAGCTGACGCAGCTGCGCGCGGTGCGGGTCATCGTGCACGACGATCGCTTCCGCGCCGCGGGCCCGCCGCGATGGCAGGCACGCGATGCCACGTCGCTTTGGCGTCGCACGCCAAGGGGCTACCGGCGGGACGACTCCGCTGGCCACCGTGGGCCGATCGACTGGCTCGCGTACCAGCAATGGACCTGCTGGCCGCAGGACGATCCGCGGCGGCCCCGCACGCACCCGGTCGCCGTCGTCGACCAGGACGCGTACAACCAGAGCCTCTCGCGAGGCAACCTGCACCCCGTGCCGGACCTCATGCTGTCCTGTCGCATCGGACTCAGCCCCGACGCCAGATGCACGCTGCGACTGGTCAGTCGCACGGACACGTTCGACTGGGAATTGGACGCCGGACACACGCGGTGGCAGCTCCTGTGGAACGGCGCTGCGGCATCCTCCGGGCAGCGTCCCGCTCGGCGGGGACCGTGGTACGTCGAGTTCGCCGTCTGTGACCATCGAGTCCTGGCCGCGCTGGACGGCACCACCGTCGTCCAGTTCGACTATCAGCCGGGTGTCTCCCCAGGAGACTTCAGTGCGACGCGCGTGGCCATCGGGGCCGCCGGGTCCTCCATGCAGTGTGACGCGATCCGGCTGCACCGGGACCTCTACTACCTCGGCCCTGGCGGCGCAGTGTCCTGGATGGCACCCAATCGACTAGAATGCGGCCAGTGGTTCGTCCTGGGCGATAACGTGCCGATCTCCATCGACAGCCGGTTCTGGTCGGCCCTCGAGGAGCCGCTCATCGCGGGCGTCGTGCGGCGGTGGGTGCGCTGAACCGCGGTCGGGACCGCACGCGGCGATGTTCCCGGCGCGACCCCCCCGCGTGGTGGTTGCCCGAAGTGGACTGTATCCGTTCCTCGCCTCCCGCATACAATCACGACACGTATTGTCCCGCCCGTCCCGGTCGAGCCTTATGATCAGCAAAACGAAACCGTCGTCCATCGCTCCGCGAGTTCCGCAAGCGGTCGCCCCGCAACACCCTCCGCTGCCCCCCGGGCATGCCACGCGCGAGACGGTGGAATCGATTGCGTTGGCGGTGATTCTCGCGTTCTTGTTCCGCGCGTTCGTGGCCGAGGCGTTTGTGATTCCGACGGGGTCCATGGCGCCCACGCTGATGGGGCAACACAAGGACGTGCGGTGTCCGGAGTGTGGTTACTGGTATCAGGCCGGTGCGAGTATTGAGGACGACGAGACGCTGGCGCAGCGCTATCAGGAGACGGGTCGGATACCGCCCAAGAGCGCGGTGATTGCAACGACGTGTCCCCTATGCCGGTATCGCCAGACACTCGACCCCCCGTCGCACGCCAACGAGCGTACCTTCTCGGGGGACCGCATTCTGGTCAGCAAATTCGTCTACGATTTCACTTCGCCGCAGCGGTGGGACGTGATCGTATTCAAGTATCCGTTCAATGCGAAGCAGAATTTCATCAAGCGGCTGGTCGGACTGCCGAACGAGGACATTTTGATTCGGCTGGGCGATGTCTTCGTCAGAGGCCCGGGGCAGGAGCACTACGAAATAGCGCGGAAGCCGGACGGCAAGTTGCAGGCGATGTTGCAGGTGGTGGATGATTCGCGGCATATCGCGACGCGTCTGACCGAGATCGGCTGGCCGCTGCGCTGGCAGGCCTGGGCTGCGGGCGGGCAAGACGCCACGGCGGCGTGGTCGACGGCGGACCAGGGTCACACCTACAGCACGGACGGAGTCACGCAGCAGGACGTGTGGCTGCGGTACCATCACCGGGTGCCTTCGGCCGAGGACTGGCAGGCGATCGAGCAGGGCCAGACGCCGCCGGGCCTGTCCGCGCCGCATGGCGAGCTGATCACCGACTTCTACGCTTACAATGCGTTTACGTCGGTCGACGGTCCGCTACCTGAGAGTTACGATCCGCAGCGCAAGCCGGAGTCGTATCGGGGATACAAGTTTGGCAGCGATCGGGAGGATGCCGCGCGTCCCCTGGGACTGCACTGGGTCAGCGATCTGGCGCTGGAAGGCGACGTGGAAGTCCGTGGCGACACGGGCGAGCTGCTGCTGATGTTGGTGAAAGGGGGCGTTTCGCACGTTTGTCGGATCGACATCGCGTCCGGCGTGGCCACCTTGTCGATCGACGACGGGCAGGCTGGTTTCGCCGGTTCTGACGGGACCACGGCGATTCGGACCAGTGGTCCCACCGCCCTGCGCGGGCGCGGCACGTACCAGGTATGCTTTTCCAACGTGGACGCCGAGCTGCGATTGTGGGTCGACCAGCAGCGCGTGGTGTTCGACGGGCCGACGACGTATGTCCCGCGCGAGCGGATGCGTCCGGTCACATCCCCCACGGACCCGGGGGACCTCGCGCCGGCAGGGATTGGGAGTCGCGGCGCGGCGTTGCACTTGCAGCGACTGCGCCTGCTGCGGGACGTGTATTACGTCGCGACCGAGGGCAGTTCCCCGCACGAGTACCAGATCGCGTTTATCGATTCCGAGCGGATCCGGGAGATTCTGAGCGATCCCGCGGTGTGGCCAGATACGCCGTTGTTTGATGCCCAGGCCGAGTACGAGGTGGCGATGAAGTCAGACGAGCTGTTTCCGCTGGGGGACAACAGCCCGCAGAGTTCCGACGCCCGGATGTGGCCGCGACACTACGTGCACCGCGATCTGCTCATCGGCAAGGCGCTGCTGATCTACTGGCCGCATCCGTGGTATCGGCCGATTCCCTATTGGCCCAATTTCCAGCGCATGCGACTTATTCACTGACCGTCATGGTGGGCGACGGGTCATGGAGGACGAGCGACGTGGACATACTGGCAGCGGAAGGACTGGTGAAGTCGTTCGGGCGGCGCCGGGTCGTCGACGGCGTGCATCTGCGGGTGGGCCAGAGTGAGATTGTGGGACTGTTGGGTCCGAACGGGGCCGGCAAGACGACGTCGTTTCGGATGATCTGCGGCATGCTCGAACCCGACGCGGGCTCGGTCTACCTGGCTGGTCTGGACGTCACTTCCTGGCCGATGTATCGCCGGGCGCGGGACGGCGGGATGGGGTACCTGGCTCAGGAAAAGAGCGTATTCGGCAAGCTCACGGTGGAGCAGAATTTGCTGTGCATGCTCGAGCTGCTGGGTTGTCCGAGCAAGCAGCGTCGGCAGCGCTGCGATGAACTGCTGCAGCAGTTCCACATCGAGCATCTCCGCCGGTCCAAGGCGGCGAAGCTCTCGGGGGGAGAACGGCGGCGTCTGGAAATCGCCCGCTGTCTCCTCTCGGAACCCGAAATCGTCATGCTCGATGAACCCTTCGCCGGTATCGATCCGATCACGGTACAGAGCATTCAGGGCATCATTCGGCAGCTGCAGTCCCGGGGGCTGTCCATTCTGATCACCGACCACGCCGCGCGGGAAATCCTGCAGATCGTGGATCGCTGCTATGTGATCAGCGACGGGAAGGTGCTGTGCGACGGCACGCCCGAGCAGATCACCGGGCACGACGAGGTCCGCAGTCGCTATCTGGGTGACATGGACGGGCCGCGGGCGGCGTGAGCCCGGCAGGCCGCGGCCCATCAGGGTACCCGGGGACCCCTTGACCGGCCGCTGCCGGTCCTTTTACCTGTAGTCCGTGGCCGGACGACCGGCTGGGTGAAACATGGACCGGGCCGATGAGCTGATGCATGACGACGCCATACTTCCAGGATCTTTTCGCTGACCGAATTGGCGGTGCCCGCTACGGGCTGGACAACGAGATCTACAAGTTCGAGAAGATCAAGCGTGCCAAGCGGCAGGCGCTGGCGGACTATCCCGATCGCCCATTGCTCGACTTCGGCATCGGCGAGAACGACGCCATGGCGCCGGAGGGTGTCCGCCAGCGGATGGCTGAGGAGATTCACCGCCCGGAAAACCGCGGTTATGCGGACAACGGGATTCCTGAGTTCAAGCTGGCCGCCGCCCGCTTCATGCAGCGCCGATTCGGTGTGGAACTGGACGCCGCGCGCGAGGTGAACCACTGCATCGGCTCGAAGACGGCGCTGGCCATGCTGCCGGCTTGTTTCATCAACCCCGGTGATGTGACGCTGATGACCGTGCCGGGGTACCCGGTGGCCGGGACGCACACCCGTTACTATGGCGGGTCGGTCTATGCGCTGCCGCTGGGTCCCGAGCGCGACTTCTTCCCGGATCTGGACCGGATCCCGGCGGAGATCCGGCAGCGGGCCAAGCTGCTGGTTCTGAACTATCCGAACAGTCCGACCGGCCGCGTGGCGACACGGGCGTTCTATGAACGGGTGATCGAGTTTGCCCGCGCGAACCAGATCGTCGTCGTGCAGGACGCGGCGCACATCCTGCTGACGTACGACGGAGCGCCATTGAGTTTCCTCTCGGTGCCGGGTGCGCGCGACGTGGGTGTGGAGGTGCACTCGCTGTCCAAGGGCTTCGACATGATCGGCTGGCGCATCGGCTGGGTCTGTGGGCACGCGCAGCTCGTCCAAGCCTTCGCGGACGTGAAGGACAACTGCGACTCGGGCCAGTTCATGGCCATTCAGCAGGCCGCCATCACGGCGCTGGAGGATCCGACCATCCCGCAGCGGATCAACGCGAAGTACCGGCGCCGGCTCGAGAAGCTGGTCGCGACGCTGTCCCGCTGCGGGTTCGACTGCGGCATGCCGGGCGGGAGCTATTTTCTGTACACGCGTGCCCCGCGCGGCACGGCCGCTGGACGGGAGTTTGCCACGGCGGAAGCGGCGAGTCAGTATCTGATTCGGGAGCTGTCGATGGTCACGGTCCCCTGGGACGATGCGGGGCCCTACCTGCGCTTCTCAGTGACGTACGTCGCGGCGGACGAACTGGCGGAAGACGCGCTCATGGCGGAAACACAGCGGCGGCTAGCCGGAGCGGCGCTGGTGTTCTGAGCGGGGGCGGCGCGGACGCCGCCGGGGCGGCGGCCGCTCAGCCGGCCGCCGGGTCCGCCGCGGACGGTGCGTTTCCCGCTGCCGGCGCGCCCTCCGTCGGGGCACCCTCAGTTCCAGCCGGCGGCTGCTCCGGCGGCTGCTCCTGTTTCTGCTGTTCCTCGTGCTGTTGCTGCTGTTGCTGCTCCTGCTGCTGCTGCGCCTGCTCCAGACGCTCGGCTTCCGCCTGTTTGTCCAGCAGCATTTGCAGCTTGAAATCGGCGGGGAACTCTTCGTCCAGTTGATCGAGCACGAGCTTGTACCGCACGATGGCTTCCTGCAGGTCCTCCGCCATCTCGTCATCCACCAGCCGCGGATACTTCTCGAAGATCTTGGCCCACTCGTCCCAGGCCGATTCGTACTGGGTCTTGGCCCCCTCGGGATCACCTTTTTCACCGGCCTGATCGGCCAGGCGCATGAATCGCCGCGCCTCGGAGGTCGTCTGCGAGGATTCCACCTCGCAGCGTGTTTCCCAGTAGGGGTAGTTGACGATGGTGCGATACGACACGATGCGGTCGATGTTGAAACCTGCATCCAGGCAGCGTTGAGCGAGCAGCCGCGCCTGCTCCCGCACCGCTTCCGGCATGGCTTCCGCGACGTCGATGTCGGCGAGTTGCAGCTTGGTCATGCCGCTTCTGTACGCGGCGCCTTCCTCCTGCGTGATTTGCGCGGGGTCTTTCGACGGCACCGATTCGATGGCCGCCTGTTCTTCGGGTGTGAGCGAGGCGCGGCGTTCCTCGAGCAACTGGTCCCGCAGGCCGGGGGACAGCGCGTCCAGTTTGTCCCGCAGTTGCTGCAGCTCCAGGCGGGCCTGTTCGAGGCCCTTGAGCCGGAGTGTGCGTCCCCAGGTCGTCGGGAGCTCCATCAGGCCAAACTCCTCCCACTTCCTGCCCGCCTCGCGCCAGGCCTCGCGCGTCCGTTCGCCCGGCGTGAACTCCTTGGTGATCGCGTCCGCATGCGCGATGAGGGCCATGGACGGATCGGAGTAGAAAAGCAGCGGGCTGCGCCGCTTGTCCGTGTAGCCCTCCTTGTTCACATCCAGTCGCAGCCACGTGACGGGCACGTCCTCGGCCACCGCCACGGACTTGAGGTACCACAGATAGGCGGTCAGCCAGTTATCGGGGTTTCCATCCGGTCCCCGCGAATTGATCATGTTGATGTGTTGCTCGAGCGTGTTGTGGAAATCGGTGTCCTGGCGGAACAGCCGGCGGAACTGCTCCCGTTCGTCGCTCCGGCCGATCTTGTGTCCGGTGAACCAGCCCAGATTCCAGAACAGGCGCGGACTGCGCTGGTTGAAGTTGGTGCCTTCCAGCAGGAACTCGAGGCCTTTCTTGACCCAGTGGTAGCGCGAGCGGTAGTCGTCAAACTCAACCGACACGTTGTACGACAGGTTGTGGGCCTGGTACTCCCACACCGTGATGTAGTTGGGTTGGAGTTTGGCAATCTGATTGAGCGTGGCGGAGAGCTTGTCCCAGCTCTCGGTCTTCTTATACGAATCTGCCTTGGTCCACAGCAGGTTGGTCGCGACCCCGCGCAGACCCAGCGTGGCCATCTTCATGGTTTCGCTGGCGGGGTCGATCTTGCCCAGTTCGGCCTGCGACAGCCCGTAACTGGACCGCATCTGAGCCAGCACGCCGCCGGCCGACCCGCGGCTCTCCTCGCCCGCGGCGCCGCTGGGACTGGTAGCCGGCTGTCCCAACAGAAACAAGGGAAACAGCAGCATGACGATAATACAGCCGTAGATGATCTTGCGGAGGAAGGAGGCGTTCTGAGTCATGCGGCAAGTTCTCGCGTTCGCAACAAGAAGTATCCCACAATCGCGATGGCGGTCACGTACACCAGCGTCGTCAGACACTGGCGGGCCAGCAGCTGATCGTAGAAATTGAAGTTGTAGGCCACGTACTCGCTGGCCCGCCCCAGGCCGGAGAAATCGGGCAGGACCGCGGAAAACGAATGCATCACCAGCAGCAGGGCGCCGTCGATGAATTTGACGATCTGCACGCCGATCTCACCCGTGCCGAATTCCAGCGGCGACATCACGTTTTCTTGGTTCACGAGCCGGATGAACGCTTCCACGGGGCCGCCCCCGTAGGCGTCGCCCGTCCGCAGGTCGCGCACGAACGTGCCGAAGAAGCCCAGCAGCACGGCCGAGACGGTCGCCAGCATGGCGACCGGCGTGCTCAGGAAGGTGCTGAACATGACGCTTAAACAGACCACGATCACCATCTGCAGCCAGATCGTGACGTAGGCCTTGGCGAAGTTCCACACGAACGACGCCTGCGGCGCCTCAATGAACAGATCCGCCTGCGCCATCCCGAAGTACTGTGAGCGATCGTCACAGCGCACGATGATTTCCACTTCCCCGTCGCGGACGAGATCCCGGAATAGATCGATCTCGCCGCCACCGATCCCCTCCTGACCTACGGGACGCAGCTTGAGCGGAACGGTAATCTGCTGCGTCGTAAACTCCTCCGACTCGAACGGAATCGGCTCGCACTCGACGGGATTCCGCGGATCCGTGCTCCGCACAATCACGATGCCCTGCACGCGCGTGACGATGTCCCCCTTGTAGGTGCGGAAGACGCTCAACGTCAGCGCCAACGGCAACCCGGTGGGATAGTCCCGCTCCGACAACCCCTGGAACGTCCAGATGGCCGACGCCAGTGTCCGCCCCTCGATGTAGCTGCGGTACTCCCACTCCTTCCCGACGCTTACACCCTTGGAGGCCGGATTCCCGGCCCGGTCGAGAAACCGCAGTTGACCGTAAATGGGCACGCGGGCCACCAGCGCGCCAATCGGCGGCCCCAGCTCATAGGTCGACTGATCGGCACCGGTGCCGGCCTCGCGCCGAGTCACCACATGCTCGTGCCCCATCAACCGGTTTGTCCGACCGCTCCCCTCCGTATCGATTGTCCAGGTGTGCCGGTGGTGGGCATTCATCGTCGTCGTCCCCTCCCAGCCCGGCGACGCCTCGCCCTCGACACGCGGCGGCAGGGGGGTCACGCTGTCGGGCAACACGGCATGCTCGTGATCCAGCCCCCGCACGACGAACAAGTAACTGATCGCGCCCATCAACGCCAGCAACACCGTGATGACCGCCACAAACCCCAGAATCCGACCGACCACCAGTTCGCCCGCCCGTACCGGCTTGGTCACGATCGTGTAGATCGTCTTGCTCTTGATGTCCGCCGGGATGCTCGCCGAGGCCAGGAACAGGCCGAGCACGATCACCAGATACCCCGTCGTCGTCAGGACAAAACTGAGATACAGGTGGGCCGGATCATCACTCTTGACGTCCAGAAACCAGCCGGCGAAGAGGAAGATCAGCACAAAGATCACGAACCCGACAATCACACGTCGCCGGATCGACTCTTTGACGGTCAGCCGCGCGATCGCCATGATCCGCCGCAGCGAAGTGGCAACAAGATCCTCGCCGATCGCCGTCGCGATCGTGCCGGCCACGGCGTAGAACGCCTCCACCGGACCGCGCCGCGCAGCCGAAAAGACGAAACAGGCGAAGACGGCCACGAAGGTCAGCAGCGGCACGGCGATGAGGAAGAACAACAGCGCCGGGCCTAACCACTGGGTGAACGATAGGAATTCGTCCGGTCGGATTTCCATGGCGTTACAGGACTGCTCTCTCTAAGCGCTGAGAATGGGAATGACGAGGCGGCCCGTCCGCCGCGGCGACAGGCCCGCACCGCTGCCGGGGGACACCTAACGCGGCTCCTTCCGCTCGTGAGCGCGCCGACCTGGGTGCGCTTCGCTTTCACGGACAATCGACAAGAACAACTCTTCCAGCGTCGTCGTGGGATGATCCATCTGCACCAGCTCGCCCCCGTGCCGGGCAATCACCTGCCGGATCTCCTCCTCCGCTCCTGCCGACAGCCCCCGCGCGCGAATCTGCGTCTCGTCCTGCACCGTCAGCAACGTGTCGATCCGGCCGAGTTCCTTCAGTTCGCCCTGGTGCAGGATCGCGATCCGATCACACACGTCCTGAATGTCCGGCAACAGGTGGCTGCACAGCAACACGGTCTTGCCTTCCTCGCGGAGCCGTAAGATCAGGTCCTTCATCTCCCGCGTCCCGATCGGATCGAGACCCGTGGTCGGTTCGTCGAGCAGGATCAGCTCGGGGTCGTTGATCAGGGCCTGGGCCAGCCCGATCCGCCGCGTCATCCCCTTGGAGTACTCCTTGAGCTGCCGCCGCCGTGCCCAGTCCAGTTTCACGTCGGAGATCAGTCGATTAATCCGGTCCCGCCGCTCGGCTGCCGGAATGTTGAACAACCGGGCATAGAAGTCCAGCGTCTCCTCCGCGTTGAGGAACTTGTACAAGTAGGACTCCTCGGGCAAATAGCCGATCCGCTCGTTCTTGCCAACATCCGTGGCGTCCTTGCCAAACACCAACGCCCGGCCACTGGTCGGGAACAACAGCCCCAGTAACAGCTTGATCGTCGTCGTTTTGCCCGAGCCATTGGGGCCCAGCAGGCCGAAGATCTCGCCGCGGCGCACCTCCAGGTCCAAGGCCTTGAGGGCCCGCACCTTCTGGCGGCCCCAGAAATCGCGGTACACCTTGGTCAGATTCCGCGTCTCGATCACGACGTCCGTTGGCGACTCCGTGGCCGCTTGCGGCACCGATTGAACAACAACATCACTACTCATTGTGGGTGGTTTCCCTCGACGGTGAAACACGAACACGGATCGCCAGCTCAGGATCTGCCCGGCCAGCTTTTCTCGCGCCGGCTCGACCTGCCTTTGGACGACGCACGCGAGGTCGTCTATAGTGTACGCTCCGCGCCAAACGATAGTTCAGGGGGTTCCCCCAAGGAACCCGAGGCCGTCTACCGGGGTCCGGCCGGGCTCCGTGGGCGCACCACAGACGATCCCAGTATAGGCCGGACGATGGAGCCCACAAGAAGCCAGGGCGAGGTGCGGACCCGCCACGCTCTCCGGGGCCACGGCCCCGGGTGGAGGAGACGCCGGCGGGGAAGCGGGTGGCGGGGAGTTTCCGTGGAACAGGCAGCATTGCATGGGATCGCCGGCTCGGATCGTGCGTGACTACGAATCGGCCACCGCCTTTCTGTTTGGGCGGATCAACTACGAGCGGACTCGCCGCGTACCGTATCGGTCGCGCCGTTTCAAGCTGGATCGCATGCGACAACTTGCCCATCGGCTGGGCGACCCGCAGCGGTCGTTTCCGGCCGTGCACATCGCCGGGACCAAGGGCAAAGGCTCGACGGCGGTGATGATGGCCAGCGTGCTGTCGGCGGCGGGCTATCGGACGGGTCTGTACACGTCGCCGCACCTCCAGCGGCTCGAAGAACGCTTCGTCGTGGACGGTCAGCCGTGTGATCCGGCGGTGCTGGTCGATCTCCTGGCGCGGATCGAACCGATTGTCCGCGACCTGGACCGCCGCACGGACGACCAGGGTGACAGCCAGGCCCCGACGTACTTTGAGATCACGACGGCCGCGGCGCTCCTCTACTTCCGGGACCGGCAGGTGGACGTGGCGGTGCTGGAGGTCGGTCTGGGCGGTCGACTCGATTCGACCAACATCTGCCATCCCGTCGTGTCGGCCATTACGACGATCAGTTTCGATCACACGCACATTCTGGGCAACACATTGGCGGCGATTGCCCGCGAGAAGGCGGGGATCATCCGGCCGCTGGTCCCGGTGGTGACCGGGGTGAGCGAGCCCGAGCCGCGGGAGGTGATTGAGCGCTTGGCGGCGGAGCAGCGGACCACATTGCAGGTATTGGGACGCGACTTTGACTTTGACTATCACCCGGCGCTTGCGGGCGGCACCGCGGCCGGAGGGGATGGTCACGATGTGGGGAGTTGCCTGGACTATCGCGAGGGCGTCGGGGCAGAGCGTCAGGTTCTGGAGCGCGTATCGCTGCGGCTCCTGGGTCGGCATCAGGCGGTCAACGCGTCGGTCGCGCTGGCGATGTGCGGCCAGTTGCGCCGTGCCGGCTGGCGTGTGGACGAGGCGGCGATCCGCCGTGGGTTGCAGCGGGCGGCTTGTCCTGCCCGCGTGGAAATCGTATCGCGATCGCCTGACGTGATTCTGGACGCGGCCCACAACCCGGCATCGGTGGCGGCGCTGCTCGACACGCTGGCGGAACGTGCCCATCCGGGCCCGCGGCTGCTGGTGTTCGGCACCAGCGCGGACAAGGATGCCGCAGCGATGCTCGCCCAACTCCTGCCGCACTTCGACCACGTCGTCCTGACGCGCTACGTCAACAATCCCCGCGGGGTCGAGCCGCGCCGCCTGTATGAGCAGGCTCGCGCCCTGCAGCAGCAACAGGGCAGCTCACGCGCCACGCTGCATCAGCAGGCCGATCCGGAGTCCGCCTGGCGGCTGGCACGGACACTGATCTCGCCGGCCCACCTCGTGTGTGTCACCGGCTCGTTCTTCCTGGCCGCGGAGATCCGGCCGTTCATCGCGCAGCGGCAACCGGCGGCGGCTTCCTGCAGCTAGCCGAGGCGCTGTTGCAAGTACGCGACCGCCCGCTCCAGCTGGGGGTCGGGCACCTGCGCGGCAGGCTCAGCCGCCGGCGCCGCGCCGTCCGGCGCGACGGTCAGTACGTCTCTCGCACGCCGCTGTTCGTGCAGCAGGCGGTACTGCTCGTCCGTGAGATTCACCTCCAGTTCCGGTGCCGGACGCACGCCCCAGGGATCCTCCGGCGTGGCGTGGCGGCCCCGATGGATGTTCTGCCCGTTGGGGCGCCAGTAGCTGGCGGTGGTGAGCTTGAGGGCGCTGGCACCGCGCTCAAACGGGATGACATTCTGTACCGTACCCTTGCCCCAGGTGCGCTGTCCGGCAATCACCGCGCGGCCGTGATCGCACAGGCAGGCCGCGACGATCTCCGAAGCGCTGGCGGAGTACCGGTCGACCAGTACGACCAGGGGCGTATCCGCGTGGAAAATCGTCGTACGCGGCGACGCCTCGTGCCGTGACAGCTCAACCTCGCCGCGGCCCCGCGTGCTCACGATCAATCCGTGGTCCAGGAACATGTCGCAGGTGGCCACGGCCGCATCGAGCAGGCCTCCGACATTGCCGCGCAAGTCCAGGATGACCGCACGGACCGGAGCGTCCTCGAACTTCAGGACCTCGCGCAGCTCGTCCGCCGTGTATTCCCCAAATGTCGTAATCCGGATGTAGCCGATCTGCGGATGACCGGCCAGGTGATAGTCCCAGCTGCCGTCGGGACGGATCGTATCGCCCAGCACCGACTTGGTGCGAATCAGCTCGCGCACGATCGTGAGGCGCACCGGCTGCGTGTCGTGTACGTGGCGGATCAGCAATTCCACGGTGGAGCCCGGCAGCCCTTTCATGTTCCGGATGGCCTCGTTCATCTCCATGGTGCTGGTCGAAACCCCGTC
Organism: Pirellulaceae bacterium; assembly: GCA_025459265.1. Lineage (GTDB taxonomy): Bacteria > Planctomycetota > Planctomycetia > Pirellulales > Pirellulaceae > JAAYDI01. The sequence goes on from JALOQX010000006.1 coordinate 23,130, forward strand.
GATTTCCAGGATCAGGTCACCGGCACGGATCCCCGCATGATATGCCGGGCTGTCGTAGACGGGGCTGACCACCCGCAACTCCTCCGCCTCGGGCGGGCCTTCCACGACGATCCCAATGCCGATGAACTCCTGATCGATGTTCTGCCGGAACTGCTGGAACTGATCGGGCGTGATGTAATCGGAGTATTCATCCAGTTCGCTGACCATGCCGCGCATGGCAGACTCGAACAGATCACGGCGCTCCACAGGGTCGACATAGTTGTCCTCGATCAGGCCCATCGCCAGCGAGATCATCGAGGCGTAGCGGTTGCGCGTCGCCTTGGCGTAGCAGGCGAGGGACAGCACGGCGACGACCAGGATCGTCACCAGGTTGCGCGTCGGCATCGGCACATCCTCGGGGAACGGTTACTCGCGGTAGGTCCCGAAGCGAAAGGCATCCCATTCTGGCACCTCGCGCGCGTCCCGCACGAGGGATCGGATCTGCGCCACGACCTCCGGGTGTTGATCGGCCACGTCGGTGGTCTCCCCCACGTCGACCTCCAGATCATACAGTTCCCAGGGCGCCTCCGGATGCTGGCGCACGTCCCGTTGTACGCCTTTCCACCGCCCGAGCCGGGCCGCCAGTTGGCCACCGTACCCCGCAAAGTCCCACACCAGATGCGGATGGTGCTGTGGTTGCGGTTGTCCCCGCAGCGTCGGCAGGTAGCTCAGACCGTCGGTGGCGACCGGCGGCGATTGACCGGCCACCTCCAAGATCGTGGCCAGGGCGTCGTAGTGCGCCGACACCAGCGCGCTGACCGTGTTGGGTGGCACGCGGCCCGGCCACCGCACCAGCAGCGGCACGCGCAGGCCTCCTTCATAGACCGATCCCTTGCGGCCGCGGAGCGGGCCGACACTGGCGAAGAACTCGGCGTCCACCTGCTCGTGCAGGTGCGTCGTACCGTTGTCGGAAGTCACGAACACGATCGTCTGCTCGTCCAGTTGCAGTTCGTCCAGCAGGTCCAGCAGGCGGCCGACCTGCCGGTCAAAGTACGAGATCATGGCCGCATACGCGGCCCGCGGCGTCGGATGCGGCTGGTACGCGTCTCCGGTGTAGGGCGTCTCCGGCCAACGCCCCGCGTAGACCGCCAGATCCTCGTCGGGCACCTGCAGGGGCAGGTGTGGGAGCACCGTCGCGTAATAGACAAAGAACGGCCGTTGGCGATGCTGGCGAATGAAGTCCAGCATCTGGTCGGCGATTACGTGCGGCGCGTACTGACGCCCCGTCGGCCCGCGCGTATTGCCCTCCAGCCACCGCTGCTGCTGGTCGTCCACCAGATAGCGCGGATACAGGTTATGGGCATGCCGTTGGCAGTTGTAGCCGAAGAAGCGCGCGAACCCCTGACGCAGCGGATCACCTGTGGTCCCCACGGCCCCCAGTCCCCACTTCCCGAAGGCACCGGTCGCGTATCCGGCCTGTTGCAGCAGGCTGGCGATCGTGGCCGTTCCTGCCGGCAGGGGCAGCTGACCGCCAAACGTGTCGCCGAAGGGATACTCGGGAGGCCGCACTTCCGTATTGTCCCGCACCCACGCGTGCCCCGCGTGCTTGCCGGTCAGCAGGCTGCACCGCGCCGGCGCGCAGACCGGAGCGCTGGTGTAATGCTGGGTGAACCGCATCCCTTCGGCGGCCAGGCGGTCGATGTGCGGCGTGAGGATCTTCTGCTGTCCGTAGCAGCCAAGCTCAGCGTAACCCAGATCATCGGCCAGGATGAGCACGATGTTCGGTGGTCGGGATTCCGCGGGCCAGGCCAGTCCCCCGCCGACCAGGATGCCGACCGCCAGAACGAGCGCGGAGCCGACGCGTGTGAGCCGCCCGGCAGCGGCACCGGTGACGCGCCCTGGGGCCAGGCCGCCTGCGCGGGTGAGGTGGTGCCACATGTTGTTCCTCCCCGTGCCCCAAACGGGCGCTCGCCCGCCGCCGCGGCGGTACCGGGACTTCACGAGCGCACGACGCGAAACTTCCCCCTGGCTGCCTCGGCGGCCCTGGACGGGCCGGTGCGGGAGCGCGGGACTCATCGCAAGTGCGTTTCAATATGCAGGCTGCCCCGCAGGTCGTCAATGATTCGAAACAGCTGCTGAGGGTCAATGGGTTTGGCCAGATAGTCGTCCATGCCGGCCTCGCGGCACTGACGTTCACACCCGGCAATCGCATGGGCAGTCATGGCGACAATGGGAGTGCGGTGCCCCGTGGCCAGCTCGTGAGCGCGGATGCGCCGGGTGGCCTCCAGCCCATCCAATTCCGGCATCTCGACATCCATCAGCACCAGATCGAAACTCCGCCGCTGCACCGCCTCCACGGCCTGCTGTCCGTTGTCCACCACTTCCACGCTGTGGCCGCGCAATTGGAGCAGTCCCTGGGCGACTTCCTGGTTCACCGCGCAGTCCTCGGCCAGCAGTACCGTGTAGCCCTGGCGGCCGGGAGGAACCGTGGGGGTGGCCGGGGGGCGACCGGGTCCACGCCGCACTGCGTGCACTTCGGCCAGGGCGGCGCGGATTTCCGTCGGCTGGGCTGGCTTGGCCAGGCAGCTTGCCACGTGCCAGAGTGCGAGGCGGACGGTGTTGTCCTGGGGCTCCGTCGGCAGCAGCAGGACCAACGGAATCGCCCGGTCAGCCGCCAGATCGGCCACGTGGGCGACATCCTCCCACACGGCATCGGCCGGGCGCGCGGGACCGACCAGGACCACGGCCGCCGGGGACGGTTCGCCGGCCCTACACCCGTCCATCTCCCGCAGCAGCGTAGCAGCGTCCGCGCACGCGGTCGTGGGGTAGCCCAGGCTGCGCAACAGCTCGGCATGCACCGCCCGGCTGCGGTCGTGCCGATCCAGCAGCAGGATGGTGCCGGTCATGCCTGATGCGGGTGAGGGGCGGTCGAGGCCGGCCGCGGCCCGTCGGGGCGACCGGGCCAGACGCGCCGTGAAATGAAACGTGCTCCCCTGCCCGACCTCGCTCTCCACCCAGAGATGGCCGTCCATCAGTTCGACCAGCTGGGTGGCAATGGCCAGTCCGAGTCCCGTGCCGCCAAACCGTCGCGTCGTGGACGCGTCGCCCTGGCTGAAGGACTCGAAGATGCGCCTCTGCTGCGCGCGAGGAATGCCGATCCCGGAGTCTTCCACCGACCCGTGCAGGACGACGTCTTCGTCATCGATCTCCTCGGCGGTCATGTCCACGACGATCGTTCCCTGCTCCGTGAACTTGCAGGCGTTGCCCACCAGGTTGACGATGATCTGGCGCAGGCGCCCGGCATCGCCGATCAGTTCGGCCGGCAACGCGGGGTCCACGCGACAGATCAGTTCAAGTCCCTTTTGGGCGGCCGGACCGACCAGGACCCGCGTGGCTCCGAACACGGCTTCACGCAGGTCGAAGGGGACGCGTTCGAGTTCCATGCGGCCGGCCTCGATCTTCGAGATGTCGAGGATATCGTTGAGCAGGCGCATAAGCGCGTCGGCGGAATGCCGCAACGTGGTCAGAAAGTACCGCTGCTGGATGTTCAGGGCGGTCTGGAGCGCAAGTTCCGTCATGCCGAGGATCCCGTTCATGGGCGTGCGGATCTCGTGGCTCATCGTGGCCAGGAAGCGGCTCTTGGCGATATTGGCCGATTCGGCCGCCTGCATGGCCTCCCGCAAGTGCTCCTCGGTCCGCAGCAGTTCGCGGGCGATCCGTTCCAACTCGGCGTTGGCTTCGGCCAGCTGTTGGGCCCGCGATTCAGCCGCCGCCGTGCGGTCGGCGACGCGTTGTTCCAGCGTGGCGTTGAGTCGCTGGAGTTCGTCGAAGCCTTCGGCATTCTCGAGTGCCGCGCCGGCGATGGTGGCGATGAAGTCGGCCAGACGTTCCTCGTCCGCGCCGAAGAGTCCGCGCACATGGCGGTGGCGGATGTAGACGCATGCGGCGGGCTGCCCGCGCTGGAAGACCGGCACACAGATGGCCGACTCCCGGCCCCCGGCCCCCGCCAGTTGCTTGTGCCGCCCGGCCGGCGCGGCATCGGCGCGCGAACAGCGCTCGCGAAACACCCGCTCGATCAGCGCGCGGTCGACCGGCGGGTCGTCCTCGTCCAGCGGCGTGATGACCAGGGCATCCGGGCCGCGTTCGACGCGCAACAGCCAGCACTCTTCGCCCCGTAACAAATGGAGGGCGGCGGAACGCACTTCGTCGAACACCAGGCGGGGCGAAAGTGCGGCGGCGATCCGGCGGCCCGAGTCCAGGACGGTGCCGAAGCGGTCGACCAGCGACAGCGATGCCGTCCCCGTGTCGGACGGACCGGCCGGGCCGGGCGGATCGTGCTGGAGCGGAAACTGCTGCAGCGCCAACTGGGCTTGCTCGACCTGCACACCGGCCCCCGGCCAGCCCCACTGCTGACCGATCCGGCCGCGGGCCAGCAGCGACAGGGCCGTCTCGTAGCGGGCCCCCTGACGGCCGGCCGCGCGGAGGCTCTTGTCGATCAGGCGGCGTGCGGTTTGGGGGCGCCCCTGGAAGGCAGCCAGATAAGCGCATTCGCGCCACAGGTGGGGCAGATCACAGGCGAACGTGACCGTGCGCCGCGCCTGACGCGCCACACGAGCGAGTTCGGCGACCCACTGCTCCCGCGCGCCGGGCGTGCGGTGTTCAGATTGCTCCAGTTGCCGCCGGCGGCAGGTCATCAGCCACGGCAGAGACGATTGGGTGAAAGCATTGCAGATCCGTGCGGCCGTGGCCAACTCGTGCGCCTCGGCAAAGCACGCCGCCGCCTCCTCCCACGCGTCCGCATAGTAGTGCTGGATGCCCTGCGCGCACTTCACATGCACGGCACACTGTGCATCGGCATACTCCCGGGGCAATTCGCGCGCCAACGCCGCGTCAGGGACCCGTCCCCCCGTCGCCCGTGCCCAGATGTCCAGGCTCACGCCCGCCGATTGCTGATCGCCCACTTCGACCCCGGAGTGGTAATGCTGTCGCGCCTGCTCCACCGCCGGTTCCATCTCCCCCAAGCGGTACAGCGCACAGGAGTACTGGAACCGCGCGATGTTCGTCTGCCAGTAGTCGCCCGTGCGGTCGAGCAGACGCATGGATTCGCGACAGGCATCCGCGCAGGCGCGGTACCGTCCGGCGGCGTACAGCACCAGCGCGTAGTACGACAACGACTGGCCCTGCCCCCACAGATCTCCCAGCGCCCGCCGGATGACGAGTGACTGGCGGGCATACCGGATGCCGCGCGAGAACCAACCGACGAGCGTCATGACGGGGGCATGTTCCGCGTAGATCTGGGCCCGCGCGGCCGTGGGCGCAAACGTCTCGGCCAGATTCATCCCGCGCAGGTGCGTACCCAGCGTCGTGCTGCGCGGCCGCGTGAACCAGTAGCCGTGTGCCAGGCGACTCAACAGCCGCATGGCCAGCTGCGTCCGCTCATCGGGCAGCTGCCGCCGCCGGTGCACGAACAGGGTCGGCAACAGGGAGTGGATCGCCTGAACGACGATCTCCCAACCGGCTCGCACCGCATGGCCGCAGGTGGTGTGCGGAACGTGCCAGCCGAGTGCGGCCAGGGCGCGCTCAAGATACGAGACCGCCACTCCCATGTCGCCTCGCTGCCGCGCAAGTTCGCCCAGCATGCCCAGGACATGCGCCTGCGCGACCTGTCCGTCGGCCAGCGCGGCAGCCTGCCGGAAAAGCAGCTCGGCGGCGGCGTACTGGCCACGGTGCATGAGAATCTCGCCGAGGCCTTCCGCGATGCGGTACTGGACCGTCCGCGGGGCGTCCCGCGCGCCGCGGGCTGCGATCCGATACTGTTGTTCGGCGATCTCCAGCGCGTACTTTGTCCTGGCCTGTTCGGCGGCGTCGAGCGCATACGGCATGGCCCGCACACTCTCGCCGGCCGCGTCGAAATGGTAGGCCAGGTCCGAGATGCGCTCGGGCTGCGACTTCCGCAAGTGCTCCGCAGCCGCCAGGTGAATCCGCTGCCGCGCCGCGGCTGACGTCCGGTCGAGCAACACACTGCGAATCGCATCGTGCGCAAACGCAACGTGGCAGCCGTCAGGACGCAGCCAGACCAGCTGCCGATGGCGGGCCTGTTCCAGGTCTTCCAATGCGGCGGGCATCGTGCGGCGCATCAGCGCCGCCGCCACGCCCAGATCAAATTCGCCACCCAACACCGCGCCCACCCGCAGCAGCTCGATCGTGCGCTCCGGCAGCAGCTCGATACGGTGCACCAGGAACGAACCGGCTTCGTGCGATGTTGCCAGCTGTGCCAGGGCGGCGCGATCCAGCTGCCAGCCTTGATGGTCGGCGGTGATGGCCCCCGATTCGACCAGCCCGCGCAACACCGTGGTGGCCCGGAACGGCATCCCGCCGGCCAGGCGGAGCACGACATCCAGTGCTTCGTCGGGCAGCGGTCCGGCCATCGACTCCGCCAGCTGACGCACTTCCGTCGGTTCCAGCGGCTGCAGCGAGATGTGACAGGTGACCGCCAGCCGGCGGAGCAAGTGACCGGCGAGCGGGCCGTCCGGACGACACGCCAGGACGATCAGCAAACGGCCGGGTGCCGCCGTCGCGTCGCAACGCTCGGCGTTCCAGCGCTCCACCAGGGACAATGTCAGGTCGTCGCACCACTGGCAATCGTCCAGCAGGATCACCGCGCCCGGCGTCGACGATCCGACGGCACGCAGCAACTGCAGCAGACCTCGCACGCTCCAGACCTCGCGAAACGTGGTGCTGGGCGTGGACGCCGACGTCTCCCAGCCCAGTTCCTGGGCCAGCCGGGGAAAGGTGGCCGCCACGAGCTCCTCCTGGTCGTGCAGCTGCGCGCGCAAGTGGTCTGCCAGACCGCTCTGCGCGCGGACCGCCACGATCAGGTCCTGAATCACGCCCTGGAGCGGGTGGAACGGTCGACGATCGACGGCGTTGCGCGCGGCGCCGCGCAGCACCCGCAAGCCGCTGCGTGCCGCCTGCCGGGCCGTCTCGTCGAGCAGGCGCGTTTTCCCGCTGCCACTTTCACCCTCGATCAACGCCAAGCGGGCCGCGCCCTCCCGCGTCGCGGCCACCTCGGCGGCCAGACTGGTCAGCTCGCTGGTCCGCGCTACGAACGCCGGTTCCGTCAGGCTGCGCCGGTGGTCGTTCAAGCCCCACACCACCGTCGGAGCCCGTTCGCCGCGCTCCAGCGCAGCGGCGAGTCGCGTCACGTCGTGCAGCGCCCCTTCGGCCGACTGGTACCGATCCCGCGGGTCCTTGCGCAACAGCCGCTGCAGGAACTCCTCCCAGGCCGCCGGCACCTCGGCCTCGCGCAGCCGCAGTTCCGGCAGCGGGGAAGTCATGTGCTGGAACAGAACCTCGCCAACCGACTCGCCCGTAAACGGCGGACGGCCGCTGGCGCATTCGTAGAGCAGAATGCCGAGCGAATACAGATCCGCAGCTTCTCCGACCTCCACCTCCATCGCGCCAGCCTGCTCCGGCGACAGATACAGGGCCGCCTCCCGCGCGTGCTCATCGGGCAGGGCGCCGAGCAAGTCGCTGCGGGCAACCCCCACGTCGGTCAGCGTGGCGCGGTGGATGAGGCCGGCGGCGTTGACGATCGCATTCGAGGGTTTGATGTTGCGATGCAGGATGTGGCAGGCGTGCAGATCGCGCAGCGTCTGGAGCACGCAGCGGGCCAGACAGAGCGTCTCGCCGAGCTGCAGCGGGCCAAACTGCAGTCGCCATTTGAGCGACTCCCCCGCGATGAACGGCGCCACGATGTACAGGCGCGAACCTTCCGTGCCGACGTCCAGCAGCGGGCGCGGTTGGAGCCGGTGTACGTCGCCAAGCCGTCGATACTCCTGTTCCAGCCGAGCCCGCGTGGAGGAGGAGAGCCGGTGCAAGGGGAAGGTCTTGACGACCACCGTATCACGGCGCTGGCGGTCCACGGCCAGGTACGTCCGCACGTCGCCGTGCTCGGCCAGCCGCCGCAGCGCGCGGTACCGGCCGGCGATCACGACATCGTCTTCCAGAGCGATGCCCTGCGGTTGTGCGCTGTCTGCTGTGTGTGACTGCACCGGTTCGTTCGCCCGCCGTCCCGGGGAAACCCTGCCCCAGCCGTGCCCGGTCCCCCACGCATCTCGCCGTTCCGGATCGCTCCATCCTGCTCCGGCCCCCGTTCCTGACTCGCAACTCTAGCTCGTCCACTCCCGCCGGACGCCGGGTGACCATCGTGGCCGGCTCGCCTGACGAGCACCTGCCGACCCGACCGGCCGCACTGTCCCGCTACCTCGCCCAATCGTCATAACTGGACTGATCGTCTATACAGAAGGCGACGCGCCAGCACGAAAGTCCCATCACGGACCCCAGGAACCATGTCATGCAGGACCAGGCACGCCTCCAATCCCTGATCGAACGCCTGAAACTCCTGCCCGGTCTGGACGCGCGCACGTTCGATCGCGTGCTGCTGGAACTGGACCAGGCCGGTGCCGGCGGGGCGCCGGATCCATCCGGTCCGGTCCGCGTCACCGTATTTGACACCAAGGCACGCGATGTCGAATTCCTCGACGCGGCTAACGCGGGCCGCTGCGTGTTTCATTACGTGCGCGCCGCATTGAGCCGGGATACGGCGCACGCGGCCACCAACTCGAAAGTCGTCTGCGTCTTCGTCAATGACGAGTGTTCGGCGGACGTGCTCGAACAGCTGGCGGCGCTCGGCGTCGAACTGATCGCGCTCCGCTGCGCCGGGTTCAATCACGTCGATATGGACGCTTGCCGGCGGCTGAACCTGGATGTGGTCCGGGTTCCGGCCTATTCGCCGTACGCGGTGGCGGAATTCACCGTCGCCCTGATGATGACACTCAACCGACGCCTGCACCACGCGTACCAGCGCAACCGGTCGGGGAACTTCGTCCTGGACGGCTTGATGGGCTTCGACATGCACGGCAAGATCGCGGGCGTCATCGGGACCGGCCAGATCGGCCGCTGCACGATCGACATCCTGCGCGGGTTCGGCTGCCGGATCCTGGCCGTCGACAAGTACCCCGACAAACAACTGCTGGCGTGTCCTGACGTGCAGTATGTCGATCAGGACGTGCTGCTGCGCGAGTCGGATATCGTCACGCTCCATGTCCCGCTCTTCCCCGAGACCTACCATCTGATCAACCAGGGGGCGATCGAGCGAATGAAACCGGGTGTCATGCTCATTAACACCAGCCGGGGGGGGCTGGTCGACACGCGCGCGCTGATCGCGGGTCTCAAGTCGGGTAAGATCGGCTCGGCCGGGTTGGACGTCTATGAAGAGGAAGCCGGAATCTTCTTCCACGACATGTCCGACAAGGTGCTGACCGACGATGTCCTGGCACGGCTCATGACCTTCAACAACGTCGTGGTCACGTCGCACCAGGCCTTCCTCACGCGAGAAGCGATGGCCAACATCGCCGATACGACCTTGGCCAACATTGCGGAGTATGTGGCCGGTCGCCGCGGCGCGGAACTGACCCACGCCATTCGGCGGACGTAAGTGTCCCAAGGGCTCTCGCCCTTGGCTGTGGACGATCGACCGTCCAGGCCTGCCTGGGATCGGTCGTACTCCGTCACGTCGCCCATGGGTGTCGTCCTCCCCACGCACTGCGGCATGCCTTCTGTCATCGACGACTTTGCGCATCTCCCCTCAACCGCCGCGGCAAATGTACCTGTCCCCTTTCCTCCGACAATCCGCGCGCGCTCGGGGCCCTTGCGTCGTTTACATTCTGGGTGCGGGCCGACACCGGGCAGTCGGCATGTCCGCTCCTGCTCTGTCACAGCCAAGAAAACTGGGGTGGCTGGGGACGAACGAAGTGAGCCCCCAGCGGCGAAAAGCTGGGGGCGAGCTGACGCTCGACCCCAGCCACCCAATCCCAAAATCAAGCTGTGACAAAAGCGCGAGACGGTTCGCGCTGTGGCGGTCGACGAGGGTCATGTCGATGGCGCAAATTACGCTCGACGAACTGGCGGCGCTGAGCGACGAGATGGCGGCGCTCGTCCGCGCAGGCATCCCGCTCGATCAAGGCCTGGCGGCGTTGGGAGACGACGTGCGGGGCCGGCTGGGGCGGCTGGCCACCGCGTGGGCCCAGCGACTGGGCAATGGGGAGGACCTGGCCGCGATTCTCGCGGAGGATGCCTCGGAGATCCCGCCGCTGTGGCGCAACGTCGTCTTGGCAGGGATGCGATCTGGGCACTTGGCCGCTGCGCTGGAGGGCCTGGCAACCACGACCCGTCAGGCTGCGGATCTGCGCCGCGCCACCGCTGTATCTCTGATCTACCCCCTGATCATTGTCGCGCTGGCCTTCGGGTTCCTGGTGTTCTCGTGCCTGGCGCTGACCCCCATTCTGGTGCGCACGTACCACGACCTGGTGGCGCGACCGGATCCTGTGATCGCTGTGCTGGATCGCATCAACCGGACGCTGCCCACGTGGGCACCCTGGACGGTGATCGGTTTCTGCGTGGTGTTCTTGGTGCTGTGGTATCGTTCCGGCCGGGCACTGCGCTCGCCCCGTGGTGCCGCGCCCGGCGTGGCGCGTCGGGCATACTTGGGTGGGAACCGCCCGTGGCGCTGGCCGTCCGTGCGGCAGGCGATGGAGGATGGTCGCCTGGCGACGTTCGCGGAACTGCTGAAGCTGATGCACGACCAGCGTGTGCCGCTGCCGGAATCGCTTGTGCTGGCGGCTGACGCGACGGGAGATCGCGGGCTTGGACAGAGCGCGCGGGAGGTTGCCCGCCGTCTGGAGGGCGGTACCGTGTTAACGCGCCGCAGTGACCTGCCGGCTGATTTCCCGCCGCTGGTCGGGTGGTCGCTTATGGCAGGTATGGGGCCGACCGGGATGGGCCGGGCACTGGCCGCCTCGGCCAGCATGTATCGGCGGCGTGCAGCACAGGCCGCGGAGTGGGCCTTCCTGCGACTTCCGGTCTTGTTGACGGTGACGATCGGCGGCAGTGCCGTCCTGTTGTATGCATTGGTCATTATCTGGCCGCTGACGCGGCTCCTTCTTCAACTCAGTCTCCCGTAGCGAGTGATCCCGATGGACATCAGCGGCGATGACGCCCGGACCGAGCGCGGTGAGAGGGCTGCCGGTGACCTGGCGGCGCAGGTGGCGCGCGTGGTTGCCGCCGGCGTGCCGCTGGCCGAGGGTCTCCGGGCGACGGCGGACGAGGTCGACCAGCCCCGGCTGCAAACCGCCCTGCGAGCGCTGGCCGAACAGCTCGAGGGCGGTACGCCTCTGGAGGAGGCCCTGGCGAACCTGGGTGCGGTGCTGCCACGGCACATGAGCGGCCTGATCGTGGCTGCGGCGCGGACAGGCGCCATGGGCGATGCCCTGATGGACATGATCGAGCTGCAGCAGTCGTCGCGGGAAGTACGGCGTGTGATCGCCGACGCGTTCTGGTATCCACTGGTCGTGCTGGTGTTGGCCCTGGGCATGCTGCTGTTTTTCGGCGCGTTTGTCACGCGTTCATTTCGCGTCATGTTCGCCGATTTCGGTCTGCAGCTGCCGCTGGTGACCGAATTGGTGTTGTGGTGGGGCGATCGTGGCATCTGGTTGGTGCTGGTGATCTTGGCGGTGGCCGTCGTCCTGTTCATCGTGTACCGCGCCGTGGCGGGCCGTGCCAGCTGGCAGCGGTTGGTGGGCACGATGCCGGTTCTGGGACCGGTGTGGCAGGCGTCCGGCATCGCGCAGTGGATGGGATTGCTGCGTGTGCTGCTCACGCACGGCGTAACGCTCCCCGACGCGCTGCGCTTGGCCGGTCACGGGGCCCACAACGCGGCCATTGGGCAGACGTCGCTCCGTCTGGCGGACGGGGTCGCGCGCGGGCGCCCGCTGTCGCAGATGGTGCTGAGTCAACCCGCCCTGCCCGCGACGTTAGTCCCGCTGGTGCAGTGGGGCGAACAGGCGGAGTCGCTGCGGGATGCCTGCGAGTTGGGGCAGGAGATGTTCGAAGAACGCGCACGTGCGCGGGCGGGCATGATTCAGGCGGTTCTGCCGCCGCTCTTGTTCATCTGTGTGGGGTGCATGGTGATCTTCATCGTGGTGGGGTTGTTCTTGCCGCTGATCAACTTGATCAGCAAGCTCAGTTGACGGTGTGCAATATGTGGACTGCAGCCTTCTGGCTCCTTGGACCGCCGGCGTTGATCCTGCTGGGCTTCGGCCTGCTGTGGTTCCAGTCCTGGGGCCGGCAATACGGGTCGGGGACGCGCTGGTTCTACCGGTCGCGCGTGGTCACCGCCCTGATCGCGGTCATCCTGGCGGTCGGCGTTGCGGCGACGTCCGCCGTGACCATGTTCTTTTTTGCGCCACCGCTGTGGATCCTGGCGGGTGCGATCTTGATCGTGGCGGCCCTGCGGTACTGGCGGAGTGAAGTGCGATTCCTGGTCTGGACGCTGTCGGCTGCGGCCGAGCGCGGGATTCCCTTGGAGACGGCGGCGCGGGCGTTCGCGCGGGATCATCGCGGGGCGGTCGCCGTGCGCGCGTCCCGCCTGGCTGACTACCTGGATGCTGCGATGCCCCTCTCGCTGGCGCTGACGCGCTCGGGACTAGCGCTCTTTTTCCCGGAGGTGCGGCTGGCGGCCGCCGTCGGCGAGAAGACGGGGACGCTCGGCAAGACGCTGCGCAAGACTGTCGAGCAGTCGACCGACATGGAGCGGGTCACGGGATCCATCTTGGCGCGCTTGGCCTACCTCGCCTGTGTTGTGGGCGTGCTGGTCATGATGCTGGCGTTTTACATGATCAAAATCATGCCGATTTTCGTGCAGATGTTTCGGGAATTTGACCTGTCGTTGCCGCGGGTCACGCAAGTGTTCATCGGCCTGACCAGTGCGGCTGCGCAGTACTGGTATCTCGTGCCGCCGCTGGCAACCGTTGTGGTGGCCGGCGTGCTGGTGCCGCTCATCTACTACCTGGCCCCGGCGTTCCGAGCCTTGCCGATCATCGGCAATTTCTTCTCCCCGGTCAACGAAGTGTCGGTCACGCAGATGCTGGCGGTTGCCGTCGCGCAGCGGCAGCCGGTCGTCGAGGGTCTGGAGTTGTTGGCGTCGTATTCGCACGCCCTGCAAGGGCGCTCGCGCCTGGTGCAGGCGATGGGAGACATTGCCGGTGGGTCGCACTGGTGCGACGCGCTGCACCGGGCCGGCCTGGTGACGAGCGCCCATGCTGCGGTCTTCAAGTCGGCGGAGCGTGCCGGGAACCTCGCCTGGGCGTTGGATGAAATGTCTGAGCGGTTGCTGCACCGCGCGGCACTCCGCGCACGCGCAGTCGTGCACATCGGGTATCCCGTGCTGATTGGCCTGATTGGTGCGATGGTGTTCTTTGTCGCGATAAGCCTGTTGCTGCCCTTGTTCAGTCTCATAAGTTGCCTCACATGATCTACGCGACTTCCTTACCGCTGGGGGCTCGCCGCGGGCTGTCGATGGCCGAAGTCCTCGTGGCCGTGGCTGTGACGTCGGTCGTCCTGGTGTGCGGCCTGCAGCTGATGTTTGTGGCCCATCGTCACGGGCGCACGGTCGACGCCCAACGCGTGGCGTGGCTGGAAGCCGGCAACCTGATGGAACACGTCATGACGCGTCCCTGGGAGGACATGCGCGGCGACGCCCTGTCGTCGCTGGCACTCTCGGACGCGTGCCGCGGGATCCTGCCTGATGCGACGCTGCACGTGGACGTGGGCCACGACGATACGGCCCCGGCCGCCGTGCGGATCACCATCGAGATTCAATGGCAAGCCGACGCCGGCCGCCGCGCCGCGCCCGTCCGGCTGGTCGCCTGGCGTTACCCGCCCCGGGAGGTCGCGTCATGAAATCACCGCAACGCGGGTTCACGCTCGTCGAACTCCTGGCTGTTCTGGCCGTCTTCTCCGTCGTGCTGGGTACGGCCGTCATGACACTGCAGGCATTGCTGCAGAGTGGTGCACATGCGCGCGACAGCATGGATGCGAGCATCCAGCTCACGCGGTTCACCACCCAGCTGCGGGCGGACACGCACAGTGCTCTAGCCGTCACCGCCGCGGCAGACGAGCACGCGGGCAGCCCGGTCGTCCTCCGTGTCCAGTTGCCTCAGGAGCAACTGGTGGAGTACCGGATCCAGCCGGATGGGATCGGGCGCGTGGCGCGATCCGGTGGCAGTGAGGATCGGAGCGAATTCTATCGGCTGTCACCGCAGGTCGAGCGCGGGTGGCAGGTGGTCCCGGCCGGTGCATCGTCCCTGGTATCGGTGGAACTGCGCGCGGGGCGCGACGGCGGCGCACGCGACCGTCGCGCCGCAACGCCACTGCGCGTCGATGCCGCCGTCGGGCTGTTGACTCAAGCACATCGCAGTTCATCCAATCACGTGGCACCATGACAGGTCATCGCATGATTCGGAAAGTACCGTTCACCTCTGGCTGCCCGCTCGCTCGCACGCCCCGCCGCGGGGGCCGGCGTTCCGGACTGGTGCTGGGCATCGTGTTGGTCTGCGTCGTCGTGGCCGTGATGCTGGCGACCGTCGTGACGAACGCAGCGATGCTGAATCGTCGCCAGCTGGAGCTGGCCAACTGGCAGCAGCAGGCGTCCTGGTTGGCCGAGTCGGGCCTGCAGCGCGCCGTGCACAGACTGCACACAGCGCCGGATTACGGCGGGGAGACGTGGGAGGTGCCGGCCGCCAGCCTGGCTGCCGGCCGCAGCGGCAGCGTCGTGATCCGTGTCCAACCGCATCCCGCGGAGACTGGCGGCCGACTCATCCGGGTGGAAGCCAGGTATCCCAGTGAGACACCGCGCGGTGTGCTGTCGGTGTGCGAGGCATCGATGGATGTACCGGTGCCCGCGCCGGAGGAGAACCCACGTTAGCAGCCGATTCGCAAACGCAAGTCACTTCACAGACAATTACAGGGGATATCACCATGCAGTCCAAACGTCGCACGGGTTTCACACTCGTGGAACTCCTGGTCGTGATCGCCATCATCGGGGTGCTCGTCGCGTTGCTGCTGCCTGCCGTGCAGGCGGCCCGCGAGGCGGCCCGCCGCATGAGTTGCACCAACAACCTGTGCCAGCTGATTCTGGCTGTGCACAACTATGAAATGGCCTTCGGCGTCTTTCCGCCCGGCACGCTCAACGACAGCGGGCCGATTCGGAATCAGCCGCAGGGGTATCACCACAACTGGATCACGCAGATCCTGCCGTTCGTCGAGGAACAGACGACCTTCAATCACGTCGATTTCCGCGTCGGCGTCTACGACGATGCGAACCTGCGCGTGCGGCAGGTGCCGATCGAGATCCTGGCGTGCCCGTCGTCTGCTGACCGGAGTGAAGACATCTACCTGACGAACTATGCGGGCTGCCATCATGACATCCAGGCGCCGATTGATGCCGATAATCACGGCGTATTCTTCTTGAACAGCACCGTCCGGACGCGGGACGTGCAGGATGGGCTGTCCCACACGCTGTTCCTCAGCGAGAAGCTCATCGACAAAGCGGACGACCTGGGCTGGATGTCCGGCACGCGGTCGACCTTGCGCAACACGGGGGTCGTAATCAATGCCGAGCTGGCCGCGCAGCGAGCCCTCCGGCTGCGAGGGCAGCAGGGACAGTTCGGGAACATCCCGGTGCAGCTGACGCCGGACGAGACGGCGGACGCCGAGCGTGTGGACGAGACGGACCCGGTCCTGACGGTGGGCGGGTTCGGGAGTGCGCATCCCGGCGGCTGCAACGCGGCCTGGGGCGACTGCAGCGTGCAGTATCTGTCTGCAAACACATCCTTGGAGGTGCTGCGGAAACTGGGGCATCGCGCCGACGGCGAGCTGCGCACGAAGGAAGAACGCTACTGAGGCCGGCCCCGTTATCGATTGGTCCGGGCGACGCGGAAGCCGACGTTCGGAGAGGTGGTCGTTGGCGGCAGTTGCTCGCGCGCCGCGCCGCGCAGCCGGGCGGCCGGCTCCGCGGCCGATCCGCCCCGAATCGCCCGGCGGCTGTGCTCGTCCACCACCCCCGAGGCGCGCGCCGCAACCTGCGTGGAGGCGTCATCTCCTTCACACCATTCCGCCACGTTGCCGAGCATGTCGAAGAGGCCGAAGTCGTTGGGCTTGCGGGTGGCCACGTCCTGACGATCGCCGCGCGCTGCCTTCCCCCACACGGCATACTCACTGAGCCACGTGTCGCTCTCACCGAAGAAGCGGCTGGTCGACGTCCCCGCGCGGCAGGCGAATTCCCATTCCGCTTCGGTCGGCAGACGATAGCCCCGGCGGTCGAGGAATCGCTCGGCCAGTTGCATTCCCGGACCGTAGATGCCGTCGGTGCGCGGAACATAGCACCACTCGTCAGGCGGCAGCCCGGCCTGTTGGCTTAACCAGTTGCAGTACGCGGCGGCCGCGTACCACGACACGTGGCACCGCGGCAGGGTTGCCGCACCCGGGTCTCGCTGGACATCGTCCAGCCAGGCACTGCCGCGCTCCCGCAGAAACCGATCGAACTGGTCCACCGTCGTCTCGCAACTGGCCAGACAGTAACTGTGGCGAATCCGCTGACTGTGCCAGACTTCGTCGTCGGTACGCCCCGACTCCGATGCCGGTGAGCCCATCATGAACTGCGTGGGCCCGGGAATCACGACCAGCGTGTGCCCTTCGGCATCGACATACCACATCCGCTCCCCCTGCGGCGTGGCCGAGGTCAGTTCGCGGCGGATGCGCGCCACCTCCGCCTCCGCCAGATAACGGCGCAGCACCCAGCCGGCCGCGGCGTGGACCCCCGGATCGGGGTCATCTCGGTACAACTGCAGCAGCGCAAGCGCGGATGCATCGTTGCCCCGCAGCGCCGCCGACCGCTCGGACTGGTCTTCCGGCGCGCCGAGCAGCGATCCGGCCAGCAACAACATCCCCCGGCGAACACCGCTGTCGGCCTGCACCGACGACCGGCGGATCACCTCGTCAGGATTGGTCAGCATCGGCGACACGCCGTGAATCACCCGCGTCCGCAGCGACGGGTCACTGCCCGGGCGCAGCAGCGGCCAGACTGCTTCCTCGCGACCCAACGCGAGGGACGCAGTCGCCACGCGGGCTCGCAATCCCAGCACCAGCCGGCGCGACA
Organism: Pirellulaceae bacterium; assembly: GCA_025459265.1. Lineage (GTDB taxonomy): Bacteria > Planctomycetota > Planctomycetia > Pirellulales > Pirellulaceae > JAAYDI01. The sequence goes on from JALOQX010000006.1 coordinate 40,165, forward strand.
TGTCGGTCACCTCCGTGCCGGCCAGGAGCAGCACGAGCAGCACGGTCGCCAGCGCCACGATCGACCGCAGGTGGTGCCGCAGCGCGGCCCGCATCACGCGGTGTTCGCCTAAGGTCCACCGCGAGGGACGCGTCCCGAGCCGGATCGACAGCCACTCCCAAAGCGACGGCAACTGCCGCCGCTCGGGACGGACATTCCACAGCCGTGACCGTTCGGCCAGCCGCAACGACAGCCGGCCGCTGCGCGTCGATCGCTGTTTGTCCGTCAGCCACTGCCGCAACGACGGCACCAGGTAGTCGTGGGTCAGCTGGTAGTAACGATGTCCCGGGATCGCGCGCAAGTCGGGCGAATCGACCGCGTCCAGATCCATGGGGGTGAGCAGCCGCGTTTCGCTGTCGAGGATCCGCATCAGCTCCTTGAAGGCGCGCGGGTTCTTCCCGTAGCCGGCGATGTCGAGCAGTTCCGTGTTCGACACTACGCGTCCCCGAATCTCGCTGCCGCGCGCCGGGAGCAGCGCGCCGAGCACCGCGCGCACCGCATCCTGGTGCACGCGGTACCGCGGGTTGGCGGACTGTGCGGCAAAGGTCTCCTCCAGGAACGCCACGCCGACCCCGGCGGCGCCGCCTAAGGCGCGGAGTGTGTCCGGGAGCCAGGGCTTCCCTTTCATCATCTCGGCAAACAGCGCGAGCCGGACCGGGACGACGCGATCCTCCTGCGTCAGGCCGTCGACGGCCTTGTCCAGAAATACCTCCTGGCTGGCTTCCAGCGGCTGCGGCGGTTCCGGCAGGCGGCGATAGGCGCGACCGAATTCAGTGAGCACCTTGCGCGCGTGCGTCCGATCGAACAGGTCCACCAGCGCGGCGTTATGCCCCTGCACCAGGTCCACCTCCAGCTCGAAGAGGAAGCGTCCGACGGCCAGCCAGAAATCATCGCGGACCATGAGCAGGCACTGCACATGCGCGCCGTCGCATTGCCGCAAGGCCGCCACCAGCCCCCGCCGTTCCTTGTCGGTCTTGCCGTGCAGGTACTGCTCGAACTGATCCAGGACCAGCAGCAACTTGACACCGGGGGGAAGTCGTTCGCCGCTGCGCAGCGCCGCCAGGTGCTCGGCCAGCCGGCACGGGGGTCTGTCGGCAAAAAACTGCTGCTGGAGCCGCTGCTGCAGATGATGTTCCGTCTCGTCGGCGGTGGCTTCGAGGTAGACCACCCGGACGTTGGAGGCGAGCCGCGGCAGGAGACCGGCACGCACCAGCGATGACTTGCCGCATCCCGACGGGCCGTAGAGCAAGCCGACGGGGAACGTCTCGCGTGGGTCCCGCGCCTCGATGCGCGTTTTCCACTGGCGAATCGACTCGGGCAATCCGTGCCGGTCCCGCGGGCCGGGCACGAGCGTGACATAGTAGTCCGCGTCCTGGGCGTCGAACGCGCGGAGCCCTTTGGGGATGACGCGCGGCGCGCGCGGCATCGCCAGCACATCCGTGCGGGCCGTGTCGCCCGCCGACGCCGCGGGCTGCCAGGTCAGCTCCACAAACTGACGCAGCTCGTCGGCCAGCAGTCCCGCGTGGTCGTACCGGTCGGCGGCCCGCTTGGAGAGTGCCTTGACGCAGATCCGCTCGAGCTCCGCCGGGATTGTGGCGTCCCATTGACGCGGCGGGGGCGGGTCTTCCCACATCACCTGCTCCAGCAGTGCCTCATAGGCTTCCGCCTGAAACGGTCGCTGCCCGGTCAGCAGTTCATAGAACACGACCCCCAGGCTGAACACGTCGGATCGTGCATCGACCCGGTGCGCCTCACCCCGCGCCTGCTCGGGACTCATGTATCCCGGCGTTCCCGCGTAGCTGCGACCCTCGGGCGTGCCCCCCGCGGCCAGCGCCAGGCCGAAGTCGACCACGTACGGGCGCGCGAAGGCGTCCAACAGGATGTTGGCCGGCTTGATGTCGCGATGCACCAGACCGCGCGTGTGCGCGGTGTGCAGGGCGTCGCAGACGCAGATCACAATCTCGACCGCTTCACGCGTTGTCAGGCGAGCCCGTCGAATGCGCGTCGCCAGGTTTTCGCCGCGAATGAGTTTCGATACGACGTAACATCGCCCGTCCGGCAGTCGGCCCACGTCATACACGGGGACAATCGAAGGATGATCGAGCGAGGCGACGAAGCGTGCCTCGTCTTCGAACGCGGCGGTGGTCGCCGCCCCGGCCGTGCGCCGCGTGCGCGGCACCTTGATGGCCACGTCCCGTCCCAGCTCGTCATCCCGCGCCCAATACACGCGCGCAAAACCGCCTTCGCCCAGCAGACCCTGGACGCGGTACCGCCCGATCGACACCGGCAACCCCGCGGCGGCCGCCGCGCCGTTCTCGTCCGCCGGATACGCGTCCGTCTCCACCACCCAGGCTTCATCGTGATCCAGGTCGGCCGCGATCCGCTGCCAGGCCAGGGCATAATCCTGTTCGTGACAATCGCGCAGCGCTTCCTCAATGCAGCGCACCTTGCGCAACTCGTCCAGCAATTCTGGGAGCAGCTCGGCGTGCTGGGCCACCACCTCCTGGTCCGATACGTCCTGCCCGGATGACCGCTGCCGCGCGACGTCCAGGGCCACCTGGCGCACGCGCGCCCGGCGCTGGCTGCTGCCCGTGTTGTGGGAAGACGTCGTCGACATCGGACCGCTCACTGGCTGAAGTACAGCGACGACCGCCCCATCGCCCCCCGCAACTTCTTGCGAGCCCGGAAGCAGAGGCCCCGCACCGCGTCCGTCGTGCGGCCGGTAGCGCGGGCAATCTCGTCCAGGGACTCGCCAAGCAAGTACCGGCGATGGAGCACGTCGCGCTTGTCGTCGGGCAGTGTGCTCAGCGCCGCTTGCAGGTGCCGCGCGACCTCGCGGCGCCCGGCACGACGGCTGGGCGAAGTTTCCGCACCCGCCAACTGGTCCACTCCTGGGCCGGCATGGGCAGAATTGTCCGCCCCAGCGACCGGTCCGGCGAGGTCCGCCACACGCCGCTCACGTCCGCGCCGCCTGCGCAAGTCACGCACCAGGTTGTCCGCAATCGTGACCAGCCACCCGTGGAAGGCGTCGGCATGACGCGGGACAAATGTGGTCACCGCCTGAGCCGCTCGGACAAACGTCTGCTGGATCACATCTTCGGCGCGGACCAGGCCACGCACGTCCGGCGTGAGCCGGGACTCCACGTGCTCCTGCAGCGTGTCGTAGTGCTGCAGAAACAGCTGCGCCAGGGCCGCGCGATCACCGGCGACGGCACGGGTCAAGAGTGCAGACTGCGAGTCGGGACCGGACATGACCGCCACTTTCGGATAAGATGACGCGACGCGACCGACTTCATGCTACCGCTGCGACGGCGCGCGTGCAAACCAAACCCGGAGCGTGCTCGGATGACATCACTGGCCGAAAATGCCGGCAAGGAGCTGAAGACCATCCTGATTTTCGCGGGGGTGATCTGGGGCGTGTTTTTCCTCAGCCTGGCCCTGCCGCTGGCCGACTACGGCGTGCATCCACGCACGTGGCTCGGCCTGATCGGCATCGTGACCATGCCGCTTCTGCACGCCACCTTCGGGCACCTGGTCGGCAACACGCTGCCGCTGATCGTGCTGCTGTTCCTGCTGGTCGGATCGCGAGCCAGGTCCTGGAGGATCGTACTCGAAATCTCGATTCTCTCGGGCGTGCTCGTGTGGCTGCTCGGCCGCGATGCGAACTACGTCGGGGCCAGCGCGCTCATCTATGGTCTGATCGCGTTCCTCGTCCTGGGCGGATTTCTGGAACGGCGTCCCATTCCCATCGTCGTGGCGGCCATCACGTTCCTGTTTTATGGTGGCTCGTTGCTGTGGGGCCTGGTGCCCCGCCCCGGACCGGTGGCCTGGGATGCGCACCTGTGGGGTGCCGTCGCGGGCGGCGTCGTGGCGTTTCACCTCGCTCGCCCGATCAAGTGGCGGCGCAAGACTCCGGTGCCGGAAACGACGCAGCTCGAGTTGACGGAATGACGGAGGACGGAGGGCGGAGGGCGGAGGACGGAGGACGGAGGACGGAGGGCGGAGGACGGAGGACGGAGGACGGAGGGCGGAGGACGGAGGGCGGAGGATGTGTGCGGCGTATTCCGCCCGGGATCACGCCAGAACGACAATTCGCCACCGGCTCACTGCGGCCAGTTGCCTCGCTTCCTCGCGACCGGGCACAAACACGAAAGCGTCGTCCGCGCCCAGCTCGGCCAGGTCGACATCGCCAGGATGACGCCACTCGCGCTCGCGAGACCAATCGATCTCGCTGCGTTGGCCGCTGAGCCGGCGTTGAAAAAACGGCCGCTGCTCGTCTGGCAGCTGCCGCCAACACGACTCGTCGCCGTAGACGACCGGTCGCGCGCCGTGCGCGACCAGCCACGACTGCGCAATGCTGATGCCATACGGTTCGAAGTCCCAGCGGCGCCGATGTGCGCGGAACGTGCGCAACTGGCCCAGCTCCGTGAGCTCCGCCGCCGTGAAGCAGACGACGGGCGTTCCGCCGCGAATCGCCCGTGAGGTGGCGCGGAGCCGGCGTTCCAGCAGAATTCTCCGCAGGGTCGCCAAGGGTGTGTGCACCGCCTCGTTCCGCCCGAGGATCAAGCTGTCCAGGTAATCGTCGCGCGACTGATCCGGCCACGGGCCGTGGACGCCTCGCGTGGAGTGGTTTAGAAACGCACCTCGCGGCAATTCCGCTGGGGTGCAGAACTGGGAAGATTGTGTGGGTGCGGCCAGTGCGCCTCGCTGCGCGGATGCAGCCGACGGCGCACCATCGGGTGCGTATTCCCGCGCGGCGGCTCCTTGCATCACGAGCGTGCGAGCCACACGGGCCGACACGAAGTCGCTGCCAGTCACCACCGTCACCCGCGGTTCGGCTGACCGAGGCTCCTCTGCCAGACGCCGCTCGAGCAAGCGGAGCACCTGTCCGCCGCGGCGGACACGCAGGGCCAGCACACGTTGGCTGGCCGCCAGGAGCAGCGCGTCGCGGGCCGGTGCCACTTCAGTCGGCGCCGCAGCCCCTTGCGGCGGCGAAACATAGGCGGGCCAACACCACGCGCCGTGCTGCGTCCTGCTGTCCTGGGGGTTGAGACAATCGCGCAGCCAAGCGTCAAACGCCTGATCGGACCGCGGCAACCGGGCCAGGATCAACGGGACGTGTAGAAGCTCGGCGCAGCGCTCGAGCTGTGCCGCCAGCGCAGTGTGCTGGACCGTCAGCAGCACCTGGCCCGCCAGGCGGGCTTCGGCACAGACGTGCCGCAGCAGCGCGAACCAGCGACCGCCGAGCCGGTCCGGCGCGCCCAGTCGCGAACTCACCACGCCCAGCCGTTCACCCGACGGGATGCCGCGCGGCCACCAGATCCACCGGGAGCCCAGCCAGCGGGCGATGCGATCTCCGGCACTCGGCATTCCGCGTGTCAACACCGCCCCGCGCGGAGCCGGTGATACCGGCACGATCAAGTCGGACCAAACGCGTCGCATGGCCACTCACGCTACTGCCCGCGTTTGCGACCAACTTCCCTCGTCGGACGGGCGTCCCTCGTGGGACGGGCGTCCCCGCGCGTCCTAGCAGCACAATCGCTTGTCGCGCCGTCTTGCGCTTCTCTCTACGCGACCAACCCCGCCTGCAGCACCTGATCCACACCATCGGCCTTGGCGATCACCACGATCCCGCCGGGACTGACCGTGAATCCGCGCTGACGATCCTGCTCCAGGTCGTACCCGATCTGCACGCCAGGCGGGATACTCACCCCCTTGTCAATAATCGCGCGGCGTACTTGGGCGCGGCGGCCGATATCGACGCCGTGGAAGAGGATCGAGTCCTGTACGTGCGCGTAGCTGTTCACACGCACGAGCGGTCCGAGAATACTCCGCTCGACCCGCCCTCCCGAGACGACACATCCCTGGCAGACGATGCTGTCGAGCGCACAACCCTGGCGCTCGCCGGCGCCGGTGCTGCCAAACACGAACTTCGGCGGCGGCAGAATCGGCTGGTAGGTGCGGATCGGCCAGACTGCGTCGTACATGTTCAAGAGCGGATCGATGGCCACCAGATCCATGTTGGCATCGTAGTAGGCATCGAGGGTGCCGACGTCGCGCCAGTAGGCGTCCCGCTTGCGGTTCTCGTCAAGGAACGGAAAGGCGAAGACCCGATGCGAAGCGATGATCGATGGGATGATGTTGCGGCCGAAATCGTGCGCGCTTTCCGGATCCGTCGCATCGCGGCAGAGTTGTTCGAACAGAAATCGTGCGGTGAAGACGTAAATGCCCATGGAGGCCAGGCAGTGGTCGTCATCGCCGGGGATTGTGCGGGGATGCGTGGGTTTTTCCTGGAACCCGATAATCTGATCGTGCTCGTCCACCTGCATCACCCCGAACTCCCGCGCAGCCTGCCGGTCGACGCGCAGCGCTCCCACCGTCAGGTCCGCGTTGACCCGCTGGTGGTATTCGACCATCGTGCGGTAGTTCATCTTGTAGATGTGGTCGCCCGCCAGGATGACCACGTAGCTCGGCCGCTCCTTCTCCAGCGCGTAGATGTTCTGGTAGACGGCGTCCGCGGTGCCCTGATACCAATGTTCGTCGATGCGCTGCTGGGGCGGCACGATATCGATGAACTCGTCCAGGTCGCGGCAGAAGAACCGCCGCCAGCCGAGATTGATGTGCCGGTCCAGGCTCATCGCCTTGTACTGGGTGAGGACCAGCATCTTGCGGATGCCGCTGTTGAGACAGTTGGAGAGCGTGAAGTCAATGATCCGATACCCGCCTCCAAACGGCACCGCCGGTTTTGCCCGGTCGCGCGTCAACGGCTCGAGCCGCGATCCTTTGCCGCCTGCCAGCACGACCGCCAGGGTATCGAGCATTACCGCACTCCGTTGGCAGATGACCGCTTGTGCTACGCCCGCTGGGGCCGCCCCATTCTAACGGTTTTCGTCCGGCGGCTGAAGAGGAGAATCACACCAGCGGCGCATCCACAATTCGAGGAACAGCAGTGCCCAGAGCCGATACGCGTGATCGAATTCCCGCGCCTCGTGCTGACGGATCAACTCTTCGACATAGACCGTGCGGAAAAGCCCTCGCCCGCGTGCGGTCTGGTCCAGCAACACGTCGTGCGTCAGGCTCCGCAACTCGTGGCGAAACCAATGATCCAGCGGGACGCCGAACCCCATTTTGGGCCGTGCCCAGATGGCCTCCGGCAGCGCGTCGGGAAAAGCGCGGCGCAGCATCCGTTTGCCCCGGCCGCGGCGATACTTCCACTCCAGCGGGAACGAGGCCACCAGTTCCACCAGACGGTAGTCGAGAAACGGCTGACGACATTCCAGCGCGTGGGCCATGGACGCGATGTCGACCTTCGTCATCAGGTCACAGGGCAGATAGGTCTGCAGGTCCACCAGCGCGATGGCGGTGATCGGATCACGCCGCGCCACGGTCTGGAAGGCGCCGGCCAAAAAGTCATAGGGATCAGCGCCGGCCACTTCCGCGCGCAAGGCGTCCGTGTAGAGCGCTGCACGGCGCTCGACCGTGAATGTGGAAATCCAGTCCAGGTAGCGGCGCTCGGGGGGCAGCCCCAGCGCGGCACTGAACCGCTTGAATTGCCGCAGTTTCGACTTCTGATCAGCTGCCGCCGGCAACCGCTGCCAGACTTGAGCGCCCAGGAGCCGTTTGAGCGGTGCGAGGCGATCGAGCCACAGCCCCAAGGTGGCGGCCTGGTAGCGGGGATAACCGACGAACAACTCGTCCCCGCCGTCCCCCGACAGGGCCACCGTCACGTGCTGGCGCGTCAACTGGGAAACATACCACGTCGGGATCGCCGAACTGTCCGCAAACGGTTCGTCGTAATGCCACACCAGCCGGGGCAGCACCTCCAGCCCGTCCGGCGTGACCTGGAACTCGTGATGCTCCGTCCCCAGGTGCCGCGCCACCTGCCGGGCAAAGGCCGTCTCGTCATACGCCCGCACCGGAAACCCGATGGAAAACGTCTTGGTCTGTTGCGAGGCGAGCTGCTGCATGACCGCCACGATCAGCGATGAGTCGATCCCGCCCGAAAGGAAGGCGCCCAAGGGCACGTCGGCCTGCATGCGCAACTGCACCGCGGATTCGAACGTGCTCCGCAGCGCCTCGAGCGCCGTCGCTTCGCTGCCGGTCCACTGGGCGTTGAGGTCAGGAATCCAGTACTGCTCGATCGTGAGCTGACCCTGCTCGTAGCTGGCCCAATGGCCGGGGGGCAGCTTGCAGAATCCCGTGAAGATCGTGCGCGGATGAGGTATGTACTGGTACGTCAGGTACTGATCCAGTGCCACCGGGTCGATCACGCGCGGCATGTCGGGCACTTGCAACAGACTCTTCAGTTCACTGGCAAACAGCAGCCGATCCGGCTCGCAGCGGTACACCAGGGGTTTCTTGCCCAGGCGATCGCGACCCAGCACCAACCGGCCGTGACGCGCATCCCAGATGGCGATGGCGAACATGCCGTTGAAGTGACGAAAGCAGTCGGTTCCCACGTCTTCATAGAGGTGGACAATGGTCTCGCCATCGCCCGCCGTGCGGAACACGTGGCCCGCTGCTTCCAAACGCTGCCGCAGCTCGCGGAAGTTGTAGATCTCGCCGTTGAATACGACGTGAATGCTGCCGTCTTCATTCGACAGCGGTTGACGAGCCAGTGTCAGGTCGATGATCGACAGTCGTCGAAACCCGAGTGCCACCCCCGGCTGCTGCCCGGTTCCCTCCAACACCCGGCACTCACGGCGGTAATAGCCGTCATCGTCCGGTCCGCGATGCCGCAGCACGTCGGTCATCCGTGTCAGCAGCGGTGCGTCGATGCGCTTTGCCGGTGAGAGCCAAACACCGCCCGTGATGCCGCACATGAAACACCGGTTCTCCCGTCCTCGCTCGGGTCGCGCCGCTCCTCCACAGCCACCGTCCTCTTTGCACCGCCGCTTCCGGATTCGACGCCGACGTCACCAGTCTAACCCCGTCACACTCGAGGCGACAGGTCCACCTCCCTCTCGATCTCGCTGCCGCCTTACCAGCAATTCCGCAGGTCACGATGCGTGGAAGTGCGGCCAAGAAGGCCAACCCAATCGCCACGGGACGCGTGCGGTCCTGTGCATCCTGCTCAGCCTGTCTCCAGACGATCCTGTCACCCCAACCACATCGCCACGCATTCGAGGCAGGATGTACAGGATTCGCAGGATGTGCGATGAATGAGTGTCTTTCGCCGCACCACGCCGCAGGCGTTGTACGTCAGAGCCCGGGGTCAGCGGAGCGGCCCAGCCGCGCAGCGCCACCCCGGGTACCGGATGCTGAGCCCGATCGCGTGCCGCGGAGGGAAGTCACGTCGGGCACGCCTCGGAGAGGCGTCCGGCCATAGCCAGGGGCCAGGGCGTCGCGCAGCGACGCACGCAGCCCCTGGTTACGGATCCAGGTCCCCATCGGGAGCCCTTGGAAGGGCGACAGAGAACTGCGTGCGAGCGTCGCGCCCAGGCACGCCCACCGCCAACGCTCGTCTCATAGCGACGGTCGGCCTTCCAGGCCTCCCTGTGATCGGTCGTACGCGACTGTCTGGCAACGATTACTCTGATCCTGTGCATCCTGTTCATCCTGTCTCCAGACGATCCTGTCAGCCCAACACATCCGCTGCGCAGTTGAGACAGGATGTACAGGATTGGCAGGATGTAGGGTGAACGAGTGTCGGCGTAGCCGATGATCTGGGCTCCCCATCGGGCGAGCCGATGGGGGAGCGGAGGGTGCGCGCGGGTTTGCTACTGCGTAGCCGATGATCTGGGCTCCCCA
>JALOQX010000350.1 GCA_025459265.1 Pirellulaceae bacterium
CTGGCGGGAGTCAACGTTACCTATGACGCCGCGGTGGACGCGGTGGAAGTGCGTCTGGGCGGGGGCAGGGATGACGTCGTCGTGCCGGATCTGGCCCGCCACGTCGTCATTCGCGGCGGTGGGGGCGCCGATACGGGCGTTGCCACGCTCGTCGACGCCGTCGGAAGACTCGATACCGTCGATGTCGAAACGGTCTGGCTGCGCGACGAACGCGCGACGTCCGAAGTCTGGAATCTGAACGACATCGGTTTGAGCGCCGGCGGAGCGACCGTGCTGACCACAACCGGCGCAGCCGGCGCGGTCGCGAGCCACATCCTGCTCGGCGACCTTGACGACAGCATCACCGTTACCGCCGTCGGTCACGAGACGCACATCGAGACCGGGGGTGGAGCCGATACGGTCGAGATCGCCGGCGACACGGCAGGACTGTCGGCCATCGGTGCGGCCCTGGTCTTGAGGGCCGGCGATGAAACCGCGGAAGACCCTGGTGTCGACGCGCTGGCAATCGACGATACTGCCCGCACGCTGGCCACATCGGGCATTATCTCCCCAGGCAACATCACGGGGTTCGGCCTGGCGATGCCCCTTGGATATGCCGGCTTCGAAATGCTCACCTTCGACGGCTCGGCCGCCTCCTATGACCTCACGGTCGCGGACACGTCTGCCCCGACGACCATCGCGCTGGGCACAGGAGCGGATACCGTTACGGTGCTCGACACCGCGCATCCGGCCACGATCAGCACGGGTGGCGGTAACAACAGCGCGACGATTCGCGCGGCCGGCGCCGCGTTGACGCTGGATGGTGGCACCGATCACGATGTTCTCACCTACGCACCGCCGGCCGGCGCCGCCGGCAACCTGGCCCTGACCGGGACGGGTGAGAACCAGGGAAGCCTCTCGCCGAACGTCACTTTCACCGGAATCGAAGAGATCGATTTTGAGCTTCCCGAGAGTAACGACTCGCTCGCGCTGGACTACACCTTTACCGGCACCCGGCTCGAAATCCGCGGCAACGGCGGAAACGACACGGTGACGGCGGTCCGGATCGGGGGCACCACCACGTTCGCGGGCGGCGCCGGGTTCGACCGGCTGAGCGTGCAGGGGACAGGCGATCCGACGACCCACTTTACGAGTCTTACCATCGAACCGGGGCTCGAGCTCCTGGCGCTCGACGGTCGTGGCAATACTGCGACTGTCGATTGGCATGCCGCCTCGGGCGGGATCTATCTTGGGGGAGTCCAAGAAGGCAACCTTCTCATCAACAGCGACGCGGCCCGGGAGACCAGGATCCTCGGACGCGAGGGTGACACGCTTACCGTCCAGGAACTGGCCAACCGGGCGGTGGACGCCACCATCGACGGCAACCGGGTGGAACTGGTGACGGGGGCCCAGGTCCTGAGCCCCGGTACGTTCATCAGCGATGATCCCGGCGACGACACCGACTTCACTTATTCCCTGGGAACGCTGGAAGGCGTCGCCGACGTCGCCACCTTCGACCAGTTCGTCTACACTGCCTCAGCCGGCGACAACACGGTCGGAGTGTTCGAGGATGTGGGAGGAGGCCAACTCGAACTTCGGCAGATTGTCAAGGACGGTCTCGAAGGCGTCGACTCGCTGCAGGGCGTTTCCCGGGTTGTGATCAGCGAGGACGGCAAGTTTGTCTACGTGAGTGCCGCGCCGGACAATGCGCTGACCGTCTTCAGTCGTAACGCCCAGAGCGGGCTGCTGAATCTCATCCAGGTAGTGCGCGACGGCGAGGGTGGCGTCGACGGCTTGCAGGGCGTTGCTGACCTTGCACTCCGGGGCAACAACCTGTACGCCGCGAGCCCAGGCGACAATGCGTTGGCCGTGTTCGCCATGGGACAGGACGCGCAGCTGATCTTTACGGAGGCGATCCCGAACACGCCCTCCACGAATGTGGCCCTTGAAAAAGCGGCGTTGCAGTCGTCCACGTACAACAATCTCACCTACTGTGGAGCCGACCGGGCGGTCGACGGAAATAGGGATCCGGTTTGGCATTCGGACTCGACCAACTCGATCGCTCACACGAAACTCGAGGCAGGTGCCTTGTGGGAGGTGGATCTCGGCGGTGACTACCATCTCGACCGAGTCCAACTCTTCGACCGGTACGGCTACCCTGAACAGCTCTCGAACTTCGTCGTGATGGTGTACAACGACGACGTGGACGGCGAAGGCACGGACGTCCTCGTATGGCAGAGCCCGACAATCAGCGCGTTGCCCGCTGGCGGGCTGCGTCTGGACCTGCCGGGAGGAACCGTTGGCGACCGTGTCAGAATCCAGAATCAGGGCACGACCAGCAGGCCGCTGGTGATTGCCGAATGCGAGGTCTACAGCCGTGGCGTGCCCGGCCTGACCGGGATTAATTCGGTTACGGTCAGCGAGGATGGCACAAGGGTCTACACGACCGCGGACAGCGGTTCCATATCGGCGTTCGCCCGCGACCCCTGGGGCAATCTCGCCTTGCTCGACCTCGCGCGCCCCCTCTTCCCGACCGATGTCGAGAGCAACCTCGCCAACAGGACTCCCTTCTATGGGCCTCCCGATAATCACAACTACGATCTCAGAGACGACTACTGGGTCGTATTCGACCTGGGCGACTATCGAGTGTTCGATCAGCCAGGGGGTGACTTCAATGTGTACGAAGCCGCCTCGTCCGACATCGAATTTGGCGACGAAGCGGTCGACGTGAGCGAGGACGGCGTGACTTGGTTCGATGTTACGAACCCGCGAAGAGCCGCGCTGACGATTCCGGGCGACGAGGCCCACGGCAACCCCGCTTACGCCCGTTCGTACGACATATCGATGACCGGCGTGGACTCGGTTCGCTACATTCGCGTCCGGGGTATCGACGACGACTACGACTCGTTCTGGGGGACAGGCAACCGCGGGTTTGACTTCGATGCGGTTGGAGCTTTTGTCGTTCCGGCTGCGGAATTGTCGGTTCCGGGTGCGTCGGATGTCGCCGAAATCGTGATGGGTGACCGGCGGGTCCTCCATGTACTCGCAGAAGGCGGCCCAACCCTGTCACTGTTTGACGTGTCGTTCCCGGGCGTCGCCGGAGGGGCGATCTGGGCCAGTCTGGACCTGACAGGCGCGCTGAACGCCGACATGATCGTGAACAATGGCACGGGAGCGATCGATGCCGTGCAAAGCGGATGGGGTACCGAACACTACAGCTTCATCACGCAATCTGCAGCGGCACAACTGGGAGGAACTGCCGGCAATGGCCTACCGGATAACGGTGTGATCGCCGGATCGCCCCTCGGATTTCCCGTACAGCTGGCTTACCGCAATAACGACGACGGGTACAACGCCATCCGCCTGGATGCTGGCAGCCCTGTTTACCTTACTCTCGAACCGGGCGACCAGACCCGCTACGGCAGCCTGTTCCTGCTCGGCGCCAGTTGTTATGGCGACGCAGCCATTCGCGTGGAACTCCGCTACGCCGACGGCTCGACCGAAACCGTGTCGCTCAATGTAGACGATTGGTGGCAGGACGATGGGGAGCTGTCACCGAACGTCATCCCGATCGTCAACGGCATGGACTGGCATCACAGCGGTTCCTGGTACAACATCAACGACGCAGCCGTCTTTGCCATGCCGGTACCCGCCGACGGCAGCAAGGCGCTGGTCGGCATGACATTCACTCAGCTTTCGACCAGTGGCCCTTCGACGGCCATTCTGGGCGTGATGGGCCGGGTCTTGGCCCGTCCGCTGGAAGGTCCGGACATCGGCCCGGTCACGGCGATTGAAGCCATGGCGTTGCCGCCACTCTACCTGTGGGAACGTTTCTCCGACGGCGATACGAACAACCTGGCGTTCCCCACGAATCCCTATGCGGGTCGCTGGACCGTTGTTGATCAGGGCACGATCACACCGCCATCCCACTGGTTCGTATCGGGCGGAATCCTCAGGCAGGACAGCAATATTTATAGCGCGAGTGAGTATGCCAATCGACTCGGCACCTACGTGTACTACGATGACGGAAGCGGCGAGTCGTACAGGTGGACGAACTACGAGCTGGAAGCCGATCTCCATCCCACCGACAACGACGGCATCGGCCTGATTTTCCGCTACACGGATGACGACAACTACTACAAGTTGGACATGGATAGCCAGCGGGGTTTCCGCAAGCTCTTCAAGATGGCCAACGGTGTCGAGACGACCCTCTGGTCGGATGCGGTGTCGTACACTCCGGGGCGGTGGCTCAATGTGAAGATCAGGGCCGTCGGCAACGAGATCGAGGTGCTGATTGACGACGTCCAGATCGCCAAGGTCAGCGACGCATCGCCTCTGACACGGGGCACCGTCGCCGTGTACTGCTGGGGGCAGCAGGAAGCGCAGTTCGACAATGTCCGGGTACGGGAACTCCGCAGCGGCGGGCAACTCCCCGCCATTTTCGCCCTCGGAGAGGATGCGGTTGGAGTCTACAACGTCGATCGCCCGTCCCTGTCTTTGCAGGCAACCGATACCGAGCCGTTTGACGGCACTAATCCGGTCGCACTTCACGTGACTGAGGATCAGATCTCTGTTGTCGATGCGGGGATCGATCCGACTTCCGGATTGCTGCACACGTTCGAGATAGCAACTGCGCATCGCTTCAACTCAGCGGGAAACTGGCCGGTCGGAAACGGCCCCGCCTCGGTTGCCGTGGCCGATCTGAATGGTGATGGATATCTGGATCTTGTCACGGCCAATTCCAACTCCAACAACGTTTCCGTACTGCGCGGCAGTGGCAACGGCGCGTTTCAGGCCGCAACGTACACCAGCGTGGGTACTTATCCCTTCGCACTGACCGTGGCCGATCTGAATGGCGATGGATATCTGGACCTCGTCACGGCCAATTCCAGCTCCAATAATGTCTCCGTACTGCGTGGCAACGGTAACGGCACATTCCAGGCCGCCACGCACATCGGTGTGGGCACCTGTCCCTACTCCGTTGCCGTGGCCGATCTGAATGGCGACGGATATCCGGACCTCGTCACGGCCAATCATGACTCCAATAATGTCTCGGTGCTGCGTGGCAACGGGAACGGCACGTTCCAGGCCGCAACGCACATCGCCGTGGGCACCTCTCCCTACTCCGTTGCCGTGGCCGATCTGAATGGCGATGGATATCTGGACCTCGTCGCGGCCAATTCCGGCTCCAATAATGTCTCCGTACTGCGTGGCAACGGAAACGGCACGTTTCAGGCCGCAACGCACTTCGGCGTGGCTACGCCCTACTCCGTTGCCGTGGCGGATCTGGATGGCAAAGGTCCGCCTGATCTTGTTACGGCTGGTTATGGCGGTGTCTACGTGATGCTGGGCACTATCGGCGGCGGTTACGAATCGCCGGTGCGTCTCTCGGCGGGTTCGTACCCGTGGGACGTTGCCGCGGTCGACATGAATGGCGACGGATACCAGGACCTCGTTGTTGCCAACTATTGGTCTCATAACGTTTCGGTGCTGATGGGCTACGGCAATGGCACATTCCAGCTGGCAATGCATTTCCCCATACTTCACGTTCGGCTCAGAGACAACAACAACTGCGGCAGAAGCTGCGATGTCTCAGCCGCTTACGCTCTCCGGCCTGCAGTCGGTGACGGTGAGCCCGGATGGCAAATCATTCGTCTACGCGGTAAACCCGGAGTCCAACGCGCTGGTCGCCCTGTCCGTAGACGACCAAGGCGCCCTGTCCATTGTCGAATCGTACGTCGATGACCAGCTGAGCCAAAGCGGAGCGGTCGATGGTCTTCAGGGTGCCCGCCAGGTGGTTCTGAACCCTCTGCACGATCAGCTCTATGTGCTCTCCCCGGGCGAGCCGGTGCTGGCCGTCTTCGACCGGAACAGCTCCGAGGGAACGCTCGCCTTACGCCAGAAATTGGCCGTCGCCGCCGACGCGAACGGCCTGACCGTCTCGCCCGACGGCGATGCGGTCTACGTCAGCAGCCCCACCGGGTTTGGCATTTGGACGCGGCAAACCGACGGCTTGCTGATCGAGCGAGTCGGGCCCCATGGCGATGCCGGCGATTGGATCATCCGGGCCGCCGGTTCGTCGGGAACCGGGACGCTCCTGTTCCTGACCAGTGACTCGGGCGATACGGTGCAAGTGCTCGTGGATTCCGGCACTGCCATCAGCCACCTGCAAGACATCACCGGCATCGTCGACCCCAGCGCTGTCGCGCTGAGCCCCGACGGACAGCATCTCTTCGTTACCAGTGCCGCCGACCACGCGCTGCATGTCCTGGTGAAGCAGGCGGATGAAAGCTACTTGCCACTGCAGACGTTCCGTGAAGGAGAGGCGGGTTTGCGCGGCATGAAGGG
>JALOQX010000351.1 GCA_025459265.1 Pirellulaceae bacterium
CGATGCCAGTCTGACGTACCTCAAAGGCTTGCCTCAACTCACATGGCTGTCCCTTGAGAGGGCACGGGTCACGGACGCTGGGCTGGTACACCTCAAAGGTTTATCCCAACTCAAATTCCTGGGCCTGGCTTTCACCAAAGTGACCGACGCCGGACTGGCATACCTCAAGGGTCTGCCGCAGCTCGGAGGACTGAGCCTCGACGCCACCCAAGTCACTGACGCCGGACTAGAGCACCTCAAGGTGTTGAACCAACTCCAAATGTTGAACTTGGGGTCCACCGAGGTGAGATGTCGATCGCGGCCGGGGATTGAGCCACTTTGGCGGCCAGAGGGGAGTGGTGGTTGCGGGTTGAGTGGCGCGGTCAGGCGGGTTTCGGTGGTTGCATGTTTCTCAGTGGGATGGGTTCGATGCCGAACCGCTGGCAGAGATCGAGCGTGGCAGCCCGTAGCGTGAGATGGTGGATGGCCGCCCAGAGATCGAGGTGGTTACCACCGCGTCGGCAGGCGCAGCAGTAGAACAGTTTGCGGTCCAGGTGGATGCAGAAGCACCGCGCGTGGGCCGGGTGTTCGGCGTGCGGTGTCAAGAGACAGCGGCCACGCCACTGGTGGCCGCGTCGGTATGTGGGCTCGTAAGCCAGCAGGTCCAGTACCTGACGCATGCTGATCTGCTGGCGGATGGCCGGATAATCGAGGTGTGTCACGACGCCTGTCCGCTGGGATCGTCGTGCCCGGCCTGTGCCTTGCCGCGGCCGTTACCGCCAGGTTTCCCTTTCCGCTCCGCACGATGGGCACGATAGGACTTGCCGCGGAACTTCTGGATGATCGCGCCATCCACCACGCGGTCCAACAGCGCCATGGCCAGCGGTGGGTCACCCAGGTATTCCGTCCACTCTTTGAAGTCGACATTGGTCACCAGCGCCGTCGAACCGCGCCCGCTGCGGCTGTCGATCACCTTGTACAGGAGGCTCGACGACTCGGGATACTCGCGACGTTCCAGTCGGTCGAACCCGAACTCGTCAATGATCAACAGATCGAAGCGGCCGTAGTAGCGGACCCGGCGCGGCAGCGTCTTGTCACCCGAGGCCGCCATCAGGTCTTCCAACAGTTCGGCGCTGGTCGTATATCGCACTCGATATCCCAGCGCGCAGCAGCGCCGCCCCACACTTTGAATCAAGTGACTTTTTCCCAGGCCCGATTCCCCCATGAAGATCAGATTGTCCCGCCGCCGGATGAAGTCGCCGGTGGCCAGTTCCTGGATCTGTACGGGATCGATAGTCGTCGCGTTGAACGACCAGTCGAACGACTCCAACGAGGCACTATCCCGGAACTTGGCCAGCCGGATGCGGCGGTCGATGCTGCGTTCCAGACGCTGGTGTGCCGGGACCGCCAGGAAGCGGGCCAGGAACTGTAAGTGCGAGCACGGGGATTTGTCCGCCTCCGTGAGCAGATGGTCGATCTGCTCAATCGTCAGGGGGATGTTCAGGGTCTCCAGATGCTGGAGGATCTGCTGGCGGAGGGTCTTCTCGTCCGTCTTTCTGCTGTGGGTCATCGGAATCGTTCTCCGGGAACAAGAGATACTGATACTCGGCACTCGAGCGAGCGTCGATCGAGTCCGCTTCCGTCAACCCCCGTAGTGTTTCTTGCTGGTGGTCGCTCAGCGACTGCCAGAATGCTTTCGGTGTGGCCTGCTGGTTCAAGATCCGCTCCAACGACGAGTGCGCATACGCGTGGTACCGCACCGCGCGCTCCAGGGCCGCCACCACGTCCGCGCGGTGATAGCCACTCAGCAGCACCAGGACGCGCCGCGCTTGGTGTTTGCCGTAGCGCTGCTTGCGTAACAAGCCTTCCAGGAAGCGGCTCCCGACTTCTCCCACTTCGGCGAAGCGCTGCCGCAGCAGGACCAACTGCTCGCGCTCGTCGTCCGGCGGCCGGTGGGCCGGATCGATCTGGGGTACGCCTGTGCGGCCCTGGACGAGCAGGTGCCGCGCCACCTGTTCGATGCGGCCGTTGTAGACCAACAGCTCCGTCTCGCGGATGCACACGGGCACCAGCTGGCCGATCAAGCGCCAGGGGACCGAGTACTGCTGGTGGCCGTAGCTGATGCAGCCTTCCGCATCCACCACGCGGTACACGACCTGGGCCGTGTCGTAATGCTGCGCGGGCAAGGGCAACAAGTAGGGTTGCTCTACCGCGTGCGCATCGACCGGTCGCTTCTGCGTGGTGCGATGGACCCGCACATCGGCCACGTTGGCCAGCCACCAGCGCGTCACCTCATTGAGATGTTCCAGCGAGCGGAACGTGCGGCCATTGAGCAGGTTCGTCTCCACGTAGAAGAACGGGCGTTCCACTTTCCCTTTCGTCTGGGGATGGCGTCGTCGGCAGGCCCAGGGGCGGAAGCCGTAGTGCGTGGCGAACGCCAGGAAGCGCGTGTTATAGATCGGTTGCTCGTCTTCCCAGCGGGTGACCACCACCTTCATGTTGTCGTACAGACACGTGGTCGCTAGACCTTGGAGATGGGCGAAGGCGCGGATGTGTTGTTGCACGCTGGCCTCGAAGTCCTGACGCTCGGTGAAGCACAGGTACTGGCGTCGCGAGTAGCTCAGCAGATAACTGAATAGGTGGACGCGCCGTCGCCCTTCTTGCGCGAAGTCCAGCTCGTACACGGCCCAGTCCATTTGAGCTTGCACGCCGGGTCCGGTCTCGAAGCGGATCACGGGCTTGCGGCGCACGTCGGCCCGCAGCTGGCGGACCCGCTCACGCAGGATCGTGTAGCCACCCTGGTAACCGCAGCGTCGTAGCTCTTCGTGGATGCGCGTCGCCGTCATATGCGGATAGCGCGCCAGCAGTTGCTGGATCTGGGGAACGAAGGCATCCAGTTGACTCCCCCGGACCTGCGGTGGTGCCGGCAGCGGGCTGTTGGCACCCTCCTGTTCCCGGCGCTTCAGGTGGTCCCGGACGGTGGCGGATACCCGGTGGCGATTGAGCCCCAGGTCGCGGGCGATGCTGCGGAGCGACTGCCCCTGTTGATAGCGCGTCACGATCTGGTTGTCGGTCTCATGGGTCACGGTAGCTGCAACTCCTGCGCGAAGTCACCACTGGTTTCCGACACCACGGCCGCTTCGCGCGCCAGCCGCTGGAAGCCGACGGTCAGGGGTTCGCGGTCACACGCCTGCAATGCGCCGCGGCCTTGGTACGTGAGCCAGGAGTACATCTTGGCCAGACAGTCCAACAGCATCGCCAGCCGCCGGGCCACCCGGTTGCCCTCCACGCTCAGCCGCGGGTCCCAGTAGTGCACATAGCTGTCGTCCGCCTGGCGCAGGGCGCGGCGCGGGTCATCCAACACGAACGCCGTCTGCTCCTGGGTGCTGCTGGCCAACAGCAGATCCACCACGCCCGAGAGCTCGCGGCAGGTCAGGGATGCGGTGCGCGCCGTCTGCAAGGCGGCGGCCTGGTTGCCGCGCGGCAACCGGGTCAACTCCCGGGCCAGCGCGGGGGTCAGGAGCCCCAGGCGCAGCTCTTGCTGCGCCGCATCGCAGAGCTGTTCCAGCAGGGCTAGGCGTCGGCAGACCCAGCTCTTGTGCCGCCCGAGCAACTGCGCCACTTCCACTTGCGACAACCCGTCTTCCCGCACCAGCGCGTGGACGATCCAGGATTCTTCCAGACCCACCATCCGCTGCCCCAGCCGATTCAAGGTGTAGATGGCCGCCTTGGCCCCCTGTTCGTCGACTTCCAGGCGGCGTGCCTCGAGCTGCGTCAGCCCCTGCAACTGCCGCGCAGCCCGCACCCGCTTGAAGCCGTCGATCAGCACGTAGACACCTTCCAGCAGGCAGACCACGATCGGCGCGATCTGTCCATACCGCGCGAGGGATTGGCCGATCTGCCGCTCACGCCGCACGTCCTGCAACCGATACCGATGCAGACGTTCGTCGAGCCACTCCAGTTGCAGGCACCGCACTTCGTCCGCCCTCCACGTCTCTGGCCGCTCCGTCATGATGTTTCCAAGCCTCTTCTCTGGCTCCGTCTCCTGGAACCCGTCCGCTCCCGGACCTGGGCATGTCTTTGAAGTTACGCGGCGCGGTACTGGTGACCAATATGCGTCACATGATTCTCCGCGTGCTCATCCCTCCTCGTCGCCTTCCCATGCTGTCGGCAGAATCCAGCCGAAGATCCGTCGCCACCGCCGCTCGCGCAGCAGCACGCGCCGTAACGCCTGGTAACAACGGTAACTACAGAACTGCTGGAGCGGGGAACGCCGGGTACGCACGAAACGCTCGTAGCAGCCCGGTCGCCGGCAGCAACAATTTTCCCCAGACGCGTGCTCCTGATAGCCCTCGCCACCAGCGCAGGGGGCGACTTCGGGAGTCGCGGCGGTCCGTTGGCGCTGGCGATAACGACAAGACTGGGCGCGACGGCAGCACTTACCCTCGGCACTGGCCCGGTAACGACGATTGGCTTGCCGCTGATGCCACCGCCGCGCCGCCTGGCGGCATGCCGCACTGCAGTAGCGACTGAAGGGATGCTGCGGTGTGTAGGGTCGTTCGCACCCCTTGAGCAGACAAAGACGACGGCCCACACGGTGGCCGTCTTGCACACAGAGCGATCGTGCAGCAAGCTGAGGTGGGCCCACGGGAAGTGTTTGTTCCCTGACGGTCAAGTCTCGTTGCGAAGCGTCAACTTCGCAACGAGGCGCCTCTATTCATCCAGTCACCAGCCCCTGCGGGCCACTCCTTTTTTGTAGCTTACTTCTGGCGCTCAGTCCGACCGCCCCTGTGCCGCCACCGACTACCGACGGCCACTTCCGGCCACCCCGCCAAACTGGCTCAATTCCCGGCCGCCACCGACAGCAGGCCCAGCGGGCCGCGCGCCAGCCATTGATGTGGCGGTCGAACGCACGGACATCGGCGCCCGACAATCGGCCGCGAGTCGATTGAAGTGCCCGGGATACGCCGGTAGAATGACGCGCATTGCGGGGCAGGGGACGAGTGGGGGACGTCTCATGCACGAGGTCACTCAAGTTCTCTTGGCCATCGGGCAAGGTGATCCGCAGGCGCCGGAACTGCTGCTGCCGCTAGTCTACGACGAGCTGCGCCGCCTCGCGGCCGAACGGCTCGCCCAGGAAAGGCCCGGTCAGACGCTCGAGGCGACGGCCCTCGTCCACGAGGCGTACCTGCGGCTGGTGGGAGCCGAAAAGTCTCGCCGATGGGACGGCCGCGGGCATTTTTTTGCGGCCGCTGCGGAGGCGATGCGGCGGATTCTGGTGGACCAAGCCCGCAACAAGCACTCGCTCCGCCGGGGTGGCGGACTCCAGCGGCACACCTTGGAAGAGGTGGAGATTGGGTCCTCCCCAGGCGCGGACATCGTCCTGGCAGTCCACGAGGCCCTGGCGCGCTTCGAGCGGCTCGACCGGGTCAAGGCCGAGTTGGTCAAACTCCGCTACTTT
>JALOQX010000103.1 GCA_025459265.1 Pirellulaceae bacterium
GTTCCACCTCAAGTCCCAGCAGGGGATCCGCAATCTGACCGATGAGGAAGCAGAGGCGCTCATCGGCAAGGATCGGGAGAGTCATCAGCGCGATCTCTACGAAAGCATCGAGCGCGGTGAGTTTCCCAAGTGGACCCTGAAGATCCAGATCATGTCCGAGTCAGAGGCCGCGCGCTGCGCGTATAATCCCTTCGACCTGACCAAGGTCTGGCCTCACAAGGACTTCCCCCTGATCGACGTGGGAGTGCTGGAGCTCAACCGGAACCCCGAGAACTACTTTGCCGAGGTCGAGCAGTCGGCCTTCAACCCGGCCAACGTCGTGCCCGGCATCGGTTTTTCGCCTGACAAGATGCTGCAGGGCAGGCTGTTCTCGTACGGCGATGCGCAGCGGTACCGTTTGGGTGTGAATCACCATCTGATTCCCGTCAATCGGGCGCGCTGTCCGGTACACACGTATCATCGAGATGGGGCGATGCGGGTGGACGGCAATGGCGGCAGCACGCTTGGCTACGAGCCCAACAGCTACGGTCAATGGCAGGAGCAGCCCGTCTTTCGCGAACCGCCGCTGCCGCTGGCAGGCGCAGCCGACCACTGGAATCACCGCGAGGATGACGACGACTACTATTCCCAGCCGGGGGCCTTGTTCCGGCTCATGACCCCCGCGCAGCAGGAGGCCCTTTTCGCCAACACGGGGCGGGCCATGGGGGATGCGCCGCGCGAGATCAAGATCCGGCACATCCGCCACTGCGCCCTGGCCGACCCCGACTATGGCGCGGGCTTGGCCCGCGCCCTGGGGATCCCCATGGCCGATGTGCCAGCATGAATGCGGGCATCTCGCCGGCCGCGACCGACCGCGCTAAGGCGGCATCAGCCGCTGCCCGTCGCGTGACTCATGCGGTGGCCATCGTGAGTCGCACGTGTGTGGCGCACGGGCCCTTGCGTCCCTGGCCCACTTCGTAGTCCACACGCTGACCTTCGCGCAGCTCCTCGATGCTGGCGCCCTGAACTTCCGAGTGATGAAAGAACAGATCGTCGCCTCGATCCGTTTCGATGAACCCAAACCCGCGATCCGCGACCAACCGCTTGACTTTGCCCTGTGGCATGTCTGCACACTCCTCAAGTCAACCTGGGCGCCCAGTCATGCACACCGACGCCCGATAAAGAAACAGCAGATCGAGCCACACAGCCGAGACGGACACGTGCCGGAGGGCACAGCCGGACAGAATGGGGCGGGACGCGCCGAAAGGCCAGAAGCATTCCAACGTACATCTTGATACTGCTCGTCACCACGTTGTGACGGATGCACTATACTGATTGGCGGCGTCCAAGGAAAGGGCTCCGCAAGGAAAGGCAAGGATGTCGGTCGAACGGCCTGGTTCCACGGGACGCCACGGGCTGCGACTTGGCAGCGACTCGACCTGCCTTGGGGAGAAGCCATGGCGAAGTATCGGCACCGTGTCTTTGAGATGTACGAACTGCGCGACGAAGCGATTCAATCGCTGACCCCCAGACTGCCGCGCGCCGCGACGGAAGCGACCGCCCCCGACTCGTGGATCTTCGCACATCTCGAGGTATCCCGTGTCGCCGGCGTGATCCAGGTCCGATTCAAGCCACCCGGACTCTTGGACGCCGCCGCCGCCGCCGGATTCCGTGAGGACATGGTGCGACTCGCCGAACTGCTGGGCCGGGACAGCAAGGTGCTGTTTGACTTCGCCGGCGTCGCCTCGCTGAGCGATGCGTGCCTGAGCGCACTCACTGCGCTGAATCGCAGCCTGCAGGCCAAAGGGAGTCGGATGGCGCTGTGCGGTCTCGAGCCGGCCATCCGCGAGTCCTTCTTTCCTGCCGGATGACCGGGAACTGCCCGATCGGCGGGATCGAGCTGCGAGTGCGGAACCCGGCGCGGGTCAGGAGTGCACGAGTCCTGGTTCACGACGTGGGCACTCGGCAAAACATATCACCTGGCCCAAGCCACGCAATCTCAAATTGGTACGCGACGACCCGCAGGCGAAGCGAATGTTGCCACACCAACGGGTGTTCGCTAGCATATCGTCCTATGTCGTGCCGCTGTACACAAACCGTCCTGCGTCATGGCGCATGGACCCTGTTGGTATCCCTTGGAGTGGCGCGCGGAGAGCCACCAATCGTGCTGCGTGACGTAACCGCGCCGTCCGGGATTGCGTTTCGGCACACGGACGGATCGAGTGGTCGGTACTATCTGATTGAATCGGTCGCCTCCGGTCTCGCGACGTTCGACTATGACGGCGACGGATGGGTGGACATTTACTTCCTCAATGGCTGTGCTCTGCCGGGTGCCGTGCCGGACCCCCAGGCGACTAACGCTCTCTACCGCAACCTGGGTGGATTCCGCTTCGTTGATGTGACGGCCTCGGCCGGGGTGGGTGACACCGGGTATGGTCTCGGTGTCACCGTGGGTGATTACAACAACGATGGGCATCCCGATCTGTACTGCAACAACTTTGGCCCGAACGTCCTCTACCGCAATAGCGGGGACGGTACGTTTGCCGACGTGACGCGGCAGACCGGCACGGTGCGCGGGGAGACGGCCGGTGCTGGCGCGAATTTCCTCGACACCAATGGCGACGGAGCCCTCGATCTGTTCGTGGCGAACTATGTCCGGTTCAGCTTCGAGGGCCATCATCCTCGATTCGTCATGGGGCTACCCCGGTATCCTGCCCCGCGTTTTCACCCGCTGCAACCGAACGTGCTGTACCGCAACGACGGAGCCGGGACATTCACCGACGTGTCGCAGGAATCGGGGATTGCCAATCACGCTGGCGCAGGAATGGGAACGGTCTGCCTGGACGGCGACAATGACGGGGACACCGACATCTTTGTGTGCAACGACACGACCGATGACTTCCTGTTCGCCAACGACGGTACGGGGCGTTTTGACGAGGTGGGCATGTTCGCGGGAGTTGCCGTGAACACGTCGGGCCTGCCGATGGGGAGCATGGGGGCGGACAGTGGTGATTATGACCGCGATGGCTGGATGGACTTGTTCGTGACAGACTATCAGGGTGAACCCCCTGCGCTCTACCGCAACCTCGGCGACGGTCTGTGGGAAGACGTCGCGACCCGCGTGCGGGCAGATGGCGGCTCGTTCCCCTACGTGAAGTGGGGCAGCGGGTTTGTCGACTTTGACAACGATGGTGACAAGGACATATTTTTCGCCTGTGGGCATACGGAAGACAACATCGAGCAGACGGACCGTCGGACGTCCTATGCTTGTCATCCCGTGTTGCTGCGTAACACCGGTGACGGCCGGTTCGTCAACGTTTCGACCGTCAGTGGTGACGGCCTGAAGTTGAAGATCGTAGGTCGAGGCGTGTGCTTTGACGATCTGGACAACGACGGCCGGGTGGATGTCGTGATGCAGAACGCGCGCGGGCCGGCCGTCGTGTTACGCAACGAATCCGACACCGGCAACCATTGGCTCATGTTGCTGTTGCGCGGTGTCCCCACCAACCGCGACGGCGTCGGTGCGCGGGTGCAAGTTGTTGCCGGCGACCTGGTGCAGGTGGACGAGGTGCACAGCGGGCGGAGTTACCAGAGCCATTTCGGTTCGCGACTGCATTTCGGTCTGGGGCCACGGGAGAAGGTTGACCGCATTGAGGTGCAATGGTTGGGTGGCGGGAGAGAGGTTTTTGAGCAGGTGTCGGTGGATCGGCTGACTGTGCTCACCGAGGGGACAGGCGTACTACCGTGAGCGCAGAAGGAAGGTAAAAGGTTAGCAGTCCCGTGACGCGATCAGGCAAGTTGAAAGGACGCCGTCGGCCCGGCGGCAGTCCGACGCGCGCTCCAGCGACACCGCGCCACGCCGCGCGATACTGGCCCCGCGTCGTCCTGATCGCGCTGTGCCTGGTTCTGGCGGGCTTTCTGGCGGTGCGACTCTCCCGACCGCCTGCGCCCAGTGCTGTTGACGACGGCGTCCAAACGCAGCGGGCCGACGCGCCGACACCGGATACGTCCCAAGAGGCGGCGTCCGCAGTGCGGCTGACGCTGCAGGAACTGCTCGATGCAGCCCGTAGACTGGCGGAGCAACTGGAAACCACGTTGCCCGACAACGCCGACGCGCTCAATCTGGCCGCAACCATCCATCATGAGTTGTTCCAGGACAACGCCAAGGCGCTGGCATGCTGGGAACGGACGCTGGCAGCGCGTCCCAACAGCCCGGAAGTCCATTTCAACGTCGGCTATGCGGCGCTCAAATCCGGCGACTACGAACGAGCCTTGTTGCATCTCGATCGGGCCTACACGCTCAACCCGGACCTCGGTGAAGTACGGTACTGCCTGGCCGAGTCGTTGGTGAAGCTGGGCGAAGCGGAGCGAGCCATCGGCGTCCTGGAGGAAACGGGCAATCCCCAGCGGTTTGGCGCGAAGGGATGCCTCACGCTCGGCCAGGCCTATGCGCTGCACGGCGATTTTGCCAAAGCCCAGGCGCAATTCGAAGCCGCGTTGGCGTTGGATCCCAAGCTCCTTCCGGCGCATCACGCGTTAGTGAAGGTGCTGGTCCGACTCAAGCAGCTGGAGAAGGCCAGGCTGCATCGCGACGCGGCCACAAAACTCGAGCAAGCCTACCGCGGCTCAGCCCTGACGGATCGCTCGAGCGAAGTGGTGCAGATTTCCCTCGAAGCGGACTACGTGGTGTGGTGGCTGGACGTGTTCTATCGATCCGCGGCAGAAGTATTTCGCCGCCAGGGGCGCTTTGCGGATGCGGAGGACATGCGGGTGCGGGCGGCCCGACTCGCATCCGGTATTCCCTGACCCATAACGATTCCGGCGCCATGCGGTGACCGTGCCCCCCACGGAAAGGTGCTCGACCGTGACTCTTTTCATCGCCAGCGTTGCTGTCGCGCTGTCCATCTCGTTTCTCTGCTCGCTCATGGAGGCGTCGCTCCTGAGCTTGACCACGAGTCAGGTGGCGAATCTCTCAGCTCGCCATCCGGGGATCGGGACGATTTGGCGCGGGTTCAAGGCCAACATCGAGCGCCCGATCGCCGCCATCCTGATCCTGAACACCGCGGCGCACACGATCGGAGCATCCGTGGCCGGATCGCAGTTCGACGAACTGTTCGGTGACCAGTGGATCTGGCTGTTTTCGATCCTGTTCACGTTCGCCATGCTCCAGTACACCGAGATTCTTCCCAAGACGCTCGGCGTCTACTTCAATCAGACGATCGCGCTCTGGATCGCAAGGCCGTTGCTCGTCGCCATACGCGTTTTCACTCCGCTGATCCGTATCCTGCATGTCCTGAATCGGCCATTCGAGGGGCGGCGTTCCAGGACGCGACCGCCCGCAACGCTGGAAGAGATTACCTCGCTGGCAGCGATGGCCCGGCTGGCCAAGCACATTGGCCCTCACCAGGAACGCATCATCAATCGGGCTGCCAAGCTGTCGCAGACCAGTGCCCTCCAGGTCATGATCCCGATCGAACAGGTGGCGATGCTGTCGACCGCACAGACCCTGAATCAGGCGCTCATCGCCGCCCACATTGACGCCCACACGCGGTTTCCCGTGTGCGAAGGTACCGACCGCAACCGCGTACTGGGCTACGTGAATTTCAAGGAAATGATCTATTTCATGAGCACCAATCCGAGTGACCCGAGCCTGAAGGGGATCATCCGCCCGGTCCATTTTGCGGAACCGGACAGCTCCGCCGCGGATTTGCTCAAGACGTTCATCGACCAGCACGAACACATGGCCATCGTGCGCGATGCTCACGGATCGTGTCTGGGTTTGATTACGCTGGAAGATCTGATTGAGGAACTGGTCGGCGAGTTGCAGGACGAGTTCGATCGGCTCCCGCGGCATGCCCATGCGCTCAGCGGCGGTACTTGGATGTTCGGCGGGGGAGCACCAATGAGCGACGTGTCCGCGAGGCTGGCCGGCCGATTCGCCGGTATCGCCGGGACGCTGGCGGCCTGGATGGAGAACGAACTGGGCGAGTCGCCCAAGCCGGGCCAAGTGCTGCGGCGCGACGATGTCGAGTTCATGGTGCGGCGAGTACGCCGTGGCCGGATCTTCGAGGCGTCCGCCACCGTCAAGGCGTGAGCCGCGCGGCGCTGGGCCGGTTCAGGGCGTCTTCGGCCGGAAGTGGAAGCGGTATTCGGTCACATCGGTGTAATTCGTCGTCTCGTCAGTCACTTCCTCGGTGCGGCCCAGGGGAATGGACAACCCCGTAAACGAGATACCTGCGTCCTCCGACCGCCGGGCGTCGTTCTGCAGAGCGTTCAGGTCCAGACTGGGCGCTTGCTTCGTCTTCGTCCGCGAGTTGGTGCGAGCCACCTGGCCGGTCACAAACTCCTCTTCCTGGACGACCTCATACCCGTCGGGACACTTCTGTCTGATCAGTTCCATCGCCTGATCGCGATAATAGGTCGGCCAGCGATTTGTGTTGGCCGGAATGGCCACAATCCCGCCCTGCTGCGAAACCTCCACGTAGCGTGCCTTGGCACATCCGCTGAGGCTTGCCACAGCCACCCCTGCCAGCACGAGAGCCACCACGCCTCGCATGTGACCGTCCTTTCCCGCAAATCAACGCGTCAGACTCCCCCGCAGCGGAAGAGGGGTGCATAGCGAAAATGACCGTCGGTGTCCAGATCAATTCACATCCAGGGTCCTGGTCCGCTAGAATCAGCATGCTGCTTTCAGGCCCGATGAGAACCTTGCTCCGCAAGCGATGCCGGCACCGTGGTGACGACGAAGGAGTTCCAGAATGAGAACGATCACGACCGTCCTGATCGGCAGTCTGTTCTGCGCCGTCCCGGTGCGGGCGGAGCAGAGTGGCCCAAGCGATTGCGACGTTGTGAAACCCCGGGTCATGGACCAACTGTCTCGGGTGACGCTCAATCAACAGGAACTGGGCGGAGAACTCCATCGCCGCATCCGCAATCTGGTGAATCAGCACTTCATGGTCATCGATCTGGACGCCAACTGGCTCAATCACTTCCGCCACCGCACCGACCGCGGTGACCGCCAATACGTCTACTACGGCCTGGGCAAGGTTATTGACGCGGGCAGCCTGCTGGCGGCCTACACGGGCGATCCGCAGGTCGCTGCGCGCACCCAGTATTTGATCGATGAATTGGTCAGGTCCCGCGACGCAGATGGATATGTGGGATTCTGGAATGTCGAGCCGGAGAATCGCCAGGACCATATCAACTGGATCCTCCACGAGCAGGAGTACATCAACCTGGCCTTGGTGCGGCATTATCGCTGCCTGGGCGATCCGCGATCGCTCGCCCATGCGCGCGTCATGGGCGACCATATCCTGCAGACGTTTCCCACGCCGCAGAATCCCTGTTATGACGCGGGCGAAATCTGCACGGCGGGCCTGCCGGAAGGCATGCTGGAACTCTATCGTGTGACGGGCGATCAGCGGTACCTCGACTTTGCGGCGGACGTGCCGCACGGCAACAACCGTGGCGAGATTCAGCTCGCCTCGCTGCGAACCTGGGAGCAGGACTTCAGTCGCCGGCCGTGCCACGTGTACGTCATGCTGGCCCGCTGTTACGCCCAGACCGAGCTGTACCGACTCACCGGCGAGGAACCGCTGCTGCACATGAGCCGGTACATGCGCAACGAGCTGCTCAAACAGGGCGCGGGCGGTTTGCTGGTCACCGGATCCTGTTCCGAGGGGGAGCATTTTACGTACAACCAGAACGGACGCGGCGCGATCGGCGAATCGTGTGTCACGGCTTACATGCTGCGGTGGATTGACAGTCTCCTCCGGCTGGAGGGCGACCTGCGGTACGGCGACCTGCTCGAGCGCGCGATCTACAACGCCCTGTTCGCCGCCAATTCACCCGACGGACGCTGGATCCGTTACTTCACGCCGTTTACCGGCGACCGCACGTACGACACCCGCGACTCCTTCTGCTGTTGCGGCAATTATCGGCGTGCGGTGGCTGAGCTGCCGCAGAAAGTGTACTACCGCACGCCGGAAGGGGGCGTGGCACTGAACCTGTTCACCAATGCGGTCAAGACGTTCGACGTGCGCGGTCAGCCCGTGACGATTCGGCAGGACACCGCGTACCCGAGCGACGGCGAGGTCCAGGTCACGTTAGCGACTGAGCGCGCGATGCCCTTCGCCTTCGTGTTCCGCACGCCGCGCTGGTGCGAGCGGATCACAGTGCGCGTCAATGACGAAGCATCGGTGATGATCGATTCCCGCCGGCAGGCGCTGGGCCGCCACGTGATTGAGCGCACGTGGAAAGACGGCGATGCGGTGCACATTTCCCTGCCGATGGAGTGGCGCTTCCTGCGCGGGCGGGCTGTCCAGGCGGGCCGTGTCGCGCTGATGCGCGGACCGCTCGTGTACTGTCTGGGCAAGGACCAGAATGCCGACCTTTTCACGAAGTGTCCGGATCCGCGCAGCCTGGTGCTCGATCCCGCGTCGCTCGCCAAGCCGGTGCGCGATGATTCGATCCGACCGGGCGGCTGGAAGGCAGTCGCCCGGGCGTGGCTGAACCAGGACCGCACGGGCGAGCAGGTGCAGGTGGTGCTCACCGAGTTCATCGACCCCAGCGGGCAGGAGGTGTACTTCCAGGTGCCGGACCCGACAGACACATCGCCGGTCCGGCTGGAGGACGACGAGCTGGTGACTTGGCCCAATGAGTTCGCCAATGCGCACGTCATCCGCGCGCTGTACGGGCCACCCGGCACCGTTCCGCTGGCATCGTTGTTTGAGACGCGTGGCGACACGCTGGCGGATCTGGCTGCCGATTACGTCCACCCCGGCGGCACGACCGGGCTGCCGGCGGAATTCGCCGACGCCACGGGCGGGCACTGGGGGGTGTACTGTTGCGGGAATCAAGGGCTGCTGTCGACGGCCGGGGACGACGAGGTCCGAACCTTGAATTCGCAGTGCAAGGCCTTCGGCACGCCGCCAGGTTATGCGTACGGGCTCGACGGCCAGAGCGACGAACTCGGCTTCGTGGCGAACCACATGCCCAGCGACCGGCAGGAAGACAGCTGGCGCGTCCACTATACCGAGGGCATGTTCGACCGGGTGCTGGCGGCCTCCGAGCGGTCCGAGTTTCTGTACACACATCCGGTCGCCGATCCGACGCGCTACCATGTGTTCCGCTGGACTCCCTCGGACGCCGCGAGGAAGCAAGACATCACCTTGCAGGGAACCCTGTTCTCGAATCTGGGAAACGGTGTCGAATGCCGCGTCATCCGCTGGGACGACGACGCGCGCCATCAGGTGTTGGGAACGTTCAACACCCGCGACGGGCATGCCGGACAGTGCGGGACGGTCCAGTTCGAGCTGCAGTTGCCGCAGCCGTCCACCGGCCGACACGTGGATTTTGTCCTGCACAACGCCGGCGCGCACATCTGCGACGCGACGGCGCTGCGGATCCGAGCGTACACCAACGTGCAGCGGGCCGCGGACCAGCTGGACGTCACGGCACGAGTGCGGGAGAAATTCCGCAATCACCTCGTCACGCCGCTCGGATCGTATGACGACTTGTTTGGTGACGCGACGCCCAGCGGCAACAAGACCCTGAAACTCAAACTGCACTACTGGCAGGATGGCGACGTACGGTACTATGAGTTTCCCAAGGACGCGGTGCTGGATCTCGCGGGACATTCGCCGGTCAGGTGACGTTGAAGGCCGCAGAGCATGTGGCAAGTACAGGAGCACAGTCCTATGGCCCCAGCAACCGACCAATCGAGCGGTCATCGCTCGTTGCCCGCGTCGATTTCACGTCGCCGGTTTCTTGCGACCGCGGCGGCGGCCAGCGCAGGACTTGCGGTGGCGGGCACGGTGGCACAGGCGACGGCCGGCGGCGGGACTGCGCTGCACTCGTACGACCGCTACGGCTGGCTGCGCGGCTTCAGCGTGGTCCCGTCGTGGGGTGCGCGGATCGAGGAGGCCTGGTGGTTCTACGACGGCGCTCGCCTGCGCGAGGAAGTCCTGCTGGCCCGACAGGTGCATGCCAACTGCCTGCGGTTGTGGCTGGAGTTCTCCGCGTGGATGGCTCGTCCCGACGCCGTCACGACGCATTTCCTGGATGCCGTTGCCGCCATCGACGAAGCCGGAATGAAGACGATGCCGTGCCTGTTCAACCGCTGGCACGACGCGAACTGGGATTATGGCGGCACCTACACCGAGCACCTTTACCGAGACTGGCAGCCCATGCTCGACTACGTGCGGACGGTCGTCCAGCCGCTCGCCCGTGATCCGCGCGTGCTGCTGTGGGACTTGTGCAACGAACCGCAGGCGTTCGACCTGGGGACCGAAGTCAACCAGCGCGAGTTCGAGTGGCTCAAGACGATCGCGGCGACGGTGCGCGCGTGTGGCGCGCAGCAGCCGATCACGATCGGGACCATGTCCGGCAGCAACATCGACACATTCGCACCCCTGTGCGACGTCCTGTGCGGGCATCCCTATGCGCGGGACGAGGCCGGATTAATCGCACTCATCACGGCCTACGGCGAGCAGCGGCAGCGACACGCCAAGCCGCTGTTGGTCAATGAGTGCATTCCTGGGTGTCTGGACGACCAGCGGCGGGCGGACTGCGCGCGGTATTACGCGCGCCATCTGAGCGAAGCCGGGTTCGGCTGGATGGGATGGGCGCTGCGCGAGGGCAAGGCGATCTCCACCCGCCGTGACCGTTACGATGCAAACGGATTGGACAACCAGGGATTTCACCCCTTCTTCCTGGCAGACGGCCGCCTGCGCCCGGGGCTGGAGTTTCTCACGCAGCAGCCGGCACAGCAGCCTCCCTGGGAGGCGGGTACCGAATAACGGCCAGGAGACCTGGCCATTGAGGAGCAACATGGAACATCGACAGATGGGGGCGTCCGGTCTGCTGGTGCCGGTGCTGACGTTCGGCACTGGCACGTTCGGTGGAGTGGGACCGTTGTTTCAGGCATGGGGCAACAGCGATGTGGCGGAAGCCACGCGGCTCATCGACATCTGCCTCGAGCACGGCCTGACCATGTTTGACTCCGCCGACGTCTACTCCGACGGGATGGCTGAAGAGATCCTGGGACAGGCTGTCCGCGGTCGCCGCGATCAGGTGTTGCTGGCGACGAAAGGGAACTTCCGCACCGGACCGGGCGCCAACGAGGTTGGCTCGTCGCGGTACCACTTGACGCGTGCGGTCGACGGCAGCCTGCGCCGGCTGCAGACGGACTACATCGACCTGTATCAACTGCACGCTTTCGACGCCTGCACACCGGTCGACGAGGTTCTACGGACGCTCGACGACCTCGTGCGCGCCGGGAAGATCGGCTACATCGGCTGTTCGAACTTCTCCGGTTGGCATCTGATGAAATCGCTGGCTGTGTCAGAGAAGCACGGGCTGGCACGCTATGTATCGCATCAGGCGTATTACTCGCTCATCGGACGTGACTACGAATGGGAGTTGATGCCGCTGGCGTTGGATCAGCACGTGGCCACAATCGTCTGGAGTCCGTTGGGGTGGGGACGACTCACCGGGAAGATCCGCCGGGGACAGTCCCTGCCCGCGACCAGTCGGCGGCACGGCGAGTTCTCGAATGTGTGTGGTCCACCGGTTGCGGAGGAGTACCTTTATCGAGTGGTCGATGGCTTGGATCTCGTTGCCCGTGAGACCGGCAGAACGGTGCCCCAGATTGCCATTAACTGGCTGCTTCAGCGGCCTTCCGTGGCGAGCGTCGTCATCGGCGCCCGCGATGAAGCGCAGCTGCGCGAAAACCTGGGGGCCGTGGGTTGGAGTCTGTCGTCCGAGCACGTCGCCCTGCTCGATGCCGTCAGCGCTTCAACCCCCGCCTACCCTTACTGGCATCAGCGCGCCAATGCCGAGCGGAATCCGCCGCCGGTCTAGGGCGACCGTGCCACGGCACGTTGGCACGACCGCGCATCATAACCCGCAGCGTCAGCGAGGGGAGAAACTGCTATGGCCTCCGAAACGAATCGCAACGAGCGTGCCACATGGAGCGATCGGCGTACCTTTCTGGCGGCGGGTGCCGTGGGCGGGCTGGTGGCGGCTTCGGCGGCCTTCTGCCGCCCGGCCGATCCGCGTCCGGTACCGTCGCCCTCCTCGGCCGTTGATCCGCCAGATGAGTTGAGCGAACTAACGATCGCCGACCTGCAGCGGGGCCTGGAGTCAGGCGAGTTCACGACACGGTCGCTCGTCGAGAAGTATATTGCTCGGATTGAGACGCTCGACCGGAACGGTCCACAGCTGGCCAGTGTGATTGAGCTCAACCCCGATGTGTTGGCGTTGGCCGATCAGCTGGATGCGGAGCGCGGGTCGGGGAGCGTGCGGGGTCCGTTGCACGGCATCCCGGTCCTGATCAAGGACAATCTGGACACCGCCGACAACATGGCGACGACGGCGGGTTCGCTGGCGCTGGTGGGTGCCACACCGCCCGCCGATGCGTTCGTGGTGCGGCAGCTTCGTGCGGCCGGCGCAGTGCTGCTGGGCAAAACGAACCTGAGCGAATGGGCGAACATCCGGTGCACGCATTCCACGAGCGGCTGGAGCGGGCGCGGAGGCCTGACGCGCAACCCGTATGCGCTCGACCGCAACCCCTGTGGCTCGAGTTCGGGATCGGCCGTTGCGGTTGCCGCCAGTCTGTGCGCGGTGGCGGTCGGCACGGAAACCGACGGCTCGATCGTTTGCCCTGCTTCGGCCTGCGGTATCGCGGGCATCAAGCCAACCGTGGGATTGGTGAGCCGGACGGGGATCATCCCCATTTCCCAATCGCAGGATACGGCCGGACCGATGGCCCGCACGGTACGCGATGCGGCGGTGTTGCTGAGCGTGCTGGCCGGGGTGGATCCGGAAGACGCGACGACCGAGGAGAGTCGCGGGCACACGCACGCCGATTACACGGTGTTTCTCGATGCCGGAGGGCTCGCCGGAGCACGGATCGGCGTGGCTCGCAACTACTTCGACTTCCACGACGGTGTCGAAGCGATCATGCGGACAGCACTGGATGCGTTGCAGCAGGCCGGAGCGATCTTGGTCGACACGGCCGCCCTGTCGATTGTCGACGCATCAAGCTCGGCCGAAACGACCGTCCTGCAATACGAGCTGAAGTCGGGTCTGGCGGCGTATTTGGCACGCCTGGGCCCCCCGGCCCCGGTGAAGTGTCTGCACGACATTATTGAATTCAACGAGCGTCACGCGGCGGCCGAGATGCCTTATTTCGGGCAGGATTTCTTTCTCAAGTCGGTGGCGCGAGGACCCCTGACGGACTACGCGTATGTGGAGGCGTTGGCCAAGTGTCGTCGGTTGACACGCACCGAAGGGATTGACGCGGTCCTCGCCAAACACGAGCTGAGCGCGCTGGTGGCACCCACGATTGGGCCGGCGTGCCTGACCGATCTTGTCAACGGCGATCGCTGGCTGGGCGGCAGCACGA
This sequence comes from Pirellulaceae bacterium, assembly GCA_025459265.1. Lineage (GTDB taxonomy): Bacteria > Planctomycetota > Planctomycetia > Pirellulales > Pirellulaceae > JAAYDI01. Next base: position 13,388 of record JALOQX010000103.1, read on the forward strand.
ATGCCGCTGCCGTGGCGGGCTATCCGAGCATCTCGGTGCCGGCCGGCAGCGTGCATGGACTGCCCGTCGGGCTGTCGTTTTTCGGCGCTGCCTGGAGCGAACCCACGCTGCTCAAGCTGGCCTACGCCTTCGAGCAGGCGACGCAGTTTCGCCAGCCGCCTCAGTATCTGCCGCAGGCCAAGTTGACGACCTGACGTGCTGCGTTGGGTGTCCAACGCGTACTTTGTCCGCGCTTGATCTGCGGCTAGGGTGGCTGGGGTCGAGCTTTAGCTCGCCCCCAGCTGGTCGCCGCTGGGGGCTCACCTCGTTCGTCCCCAGCCACCCGCGTGCGCAGCATTACTGCGGCAGAGGCAGAACCACCATCGCGTTTTCGCTCAACACGACTTCGCCTTCTTTGCCGTCGATGCGGTACTTGATTTTCAGCTGTTTGACGATGCCGGGCGCGGGGTCACCTCCCAGGCTCTCGTTGTAACTGGCACTGGGCAGGAAGATGATGCGGTAGTTCTTCGCGTACTGGCGGAGGGCCGCAGTGACATCCTTGGTCTGTTCGCCGGCACCGTATTGGGCGTGGAGGATTTCCAGCTGCACCGGCTGTTGACCCGCCTGGGCCAGCGCTTTGCCGAGTTCGTCGCGGTTGATGCCGGCATTGGCTAAGCCCATCACGACCAGCAGGGCTTCGTCCTTGAGTGCCGGGATCTCGGCCGCCTCCAGGGCAATGGCCTGCATCTCCGGGCTCGGATAGCGCAGCAGGATCTCCAGCACCAGACGCTTGTCGGCATCGCGCGTGGCGGTCTTCAGGGCCACGCGGCACATCTCGGCGCGGCGGTCCGCCGGCATGTCGAATTGCCGTGCAATGCGAATGTAAGCCCGGATAGCGCGGGTTTTGAGACGCTCGTCGTCGGTGGCGTTGTGCAGATCGAGCAGCACCGGCGCGACGTCGATCGAACTCCACTGCCCCAGGACTCGGAACGCCGCGTCACGCTGCGCATCATCGCGGGAACGAGCTGCAGCGGCGACCGTCTCGAGCGCCGCGTTGCCACCGATCGCGGCAAGCGTCTCCAGGACGCGGATCTGGACCGGGGCATCGACCGTGGGCAGTGCGTCCGCCAGTTGTCGGGCGATCTGCTCGCGATCCGACGCTCGCAGCGCGATATCTCGCAGCGCCTGATCCAGGGCCGCGGCCTCCTGGTCAGTCTGGTTGACGGCCAGTCGCGCGATCAACCGCGGCACCTCGGGGGCGTCGAGCACGGCGCCCAGGCCCCTCCAGGCGGCCACACGCACCGCGGGAGCCGCGTCCTCCGTCGCGCGCCAGAACGCGTCCGCCGCGGCGGCGGACCGTCGCCGGGTGGCCAGCTCGATCAGCACCATCCGCTCGTTCCCCTCCGCGTCTGCCAGTTGCGCCACCAACTGATCGTCGATGGCCTGTCCCTGCAAGCTCTCCAGGGTCTCCAGGGCAGCTGACGACACGTCGGCGCTTCCCTGCGCGGCGGCATCCATCAGAGCGGGGAAGCAGGAAGCATCCCCCACGCGCCGCAGCGCGCGGATGGCCACAAGGCGCAGCGGCGTATCACCGCGCTGAGCTGCCTCGAGCACCGTCGGCAACACCTGCGGTTCACGGCGGTCAGCCAGCGCCAGCATCAGCAGACCCTGTCGCGCCGGCGCGACGTCCGGCAAGGCGGCCACGAGGGCGGCCGTGATTTCCGGACCCGGCACCTCCATGGCCGACCGCATGGCCGCGGCCGCCAGCACATCGTCCGTGCTGCGGATAGCGTCGGCCAGCAGCGCAGCGCCCTCTGTGCCGCGAATGACGATGGCACCGCGCAGCGCTGCGGCACGGACCTGGGGCGGGGCGTCGTGGAGCGCTCGCAGGCGGTCGTAGATCTCGCGGGCCGAGGTCTCGTGCCCGTCGCGCGTCAATGCCTCCGCACAGCGCAGCCAGCCTTCACAGACAGCGAGTTGTTGCGGGCCAGCTGCGGCAGGCAACGCACGCTCCAGAGCTCGCGCGGCCTCGGGTGTGCCGATGTTGCCCAACGCCCGTGCCGCGGCCTGCGCCGCGTCGCGGTCAGGACCGGCGAGAAGTCCCGCCAGCGCCGGCACGGCCAAGGGGTCGCGTCGTACACCCAGGCTGCCAATCACACCCAGTCGCGGTGCACCCTGGACCTTCCCAACGGCGTCCCGCAGGGCGTCGTCGACCGACGGGTGGTCGATGGCCTCCAGGGCGTAGCGCGCCATGTGCGAGAGACGCTCGTCGCCCAGCAGTCCGGCCAACGTGGGCACGGCGTCGGGTGTGGCGATGCGGGCCAACTGCCGACAGGCCGCGGATTTCTCCTGCACGGGAGCGCTGGAGCGAAGTACGGCGAGCAAGTCGCTCTCCTGGGCCGCGGCCGACGCCGTGAGAGTGATGACGAGCGCGGCAGCCCTGACGAGACAACGCGTGAGATTCTTGAGTGTAGTCCACATGGTGGTGAATTCTCCTGCCAGAGCAGTCCTTAGTACACGTACGGTTCCCGCATGGCTCGCGCGCGCAGCCGGTTGGCCTCGTCGTCGCCCACGAATTCCTCTTTGACCGGGTCGAACTTGAGGCTGCGTTTGAGCCACATGCAGATGTTGGCGGCGTGGACCGTGGTCATCGAATGATGCATTACCTCCGGATTGGCCACCGTCCGTTCGCGGCTGCGAACGCAGTCGAGGAAGTTCTGCATGTGGTCCAGCGATCGTCCGGTCCGCGCGACGTACTGGCTGATGACACGCTGGTACTCGCTGAGCAAGGTCGGCGAGGACACGTCGGGCTGTGGGTAGCCATCGGCGGCGGCGACCCATCCTTCGCTGCCGTCAAACCGCTCGCCGCACGAACCAGACCAGTGTCTGTTGCCGCGCGAGAGGATCATGCGGACGCCGTTGGCAAAATGCGTGACCATGCCGTCGCCGCTGTCATTGGCCACGTATTCGTACTCGACCGGTGACGATTCGCCACAATCCAGCCCCGCCTGGGCCTGGGCGAACGTGTGGGCCCCCCACTCGCCGATGCAGCTGGTGTGGAAGTCATAGTGGCCGCGCCAGCCGCCGGACACGTAGCCCGGGTTGTAGGGCCGCCAGGGACACGGGCCCAGCCACGCATTCCAGTCCACCTCGTCCTGGGGCGGCTCGGGCACGGCAGGCAGCCAGTCGTGCCGCATCTCGGCGGCATCCCAGGGCGCGATATGCGCATAGGCCGTGCGGACATCCCCCAGCCGCCCGGTCCGCGCCATCTCGATGCAGTACACGTGATTGGCTTCGCTCAGCCGCTGCGTGCCGGTCTGGTAGACGCGCCCGTAGCGCCGTGCCGTCTCCACCACCGCGCGTCCCTCGGCAATCGTCATGCAGGAGGGCTTCTCCGTGTACACGTCCTTGCCGGACCGCATGGCCAGGATGGACGCCAGGGCGTGCCACCGATCGCCGGTCGCAATCAGCACCACGTCGATATCGGGCCGCTCGTACAGAAACTCGCGGATCTCCGGGTACATTTGGCAGTCGGTCGTGCCGTAGTGACCGTCGACAAATTCCTTGACGGCCAGCCGTCGTTTCTTCTGCAGGTCGCAGATGGCGACAAATTGCACGTCCGCGTGCCCAATGGCCCACTGGAGAACATCCATGCCGCGGTGCTGGATGCCAATGGCACCGACGACGATCCTGTCGCTCGGTGCCACAGCGCCATCTCGGCCGAGCGCGGACGCGGGGATGATGTCGGGCGCTGCTGCCAGGGCACCGGCAACAGTCGCCGTCTGGAGAAATCGCCGACGCGAGAATGACGTCTGTACCATACGGGTTCTCCCATGGTGTTGTGTATCGCTGGACGCGATCATCGCACCCTCAGCCCGCAGTGTCAAATCACGAAGCACGAAAGATCAATCACACATGAACCCCGAAGGGGAATCCACGGTGGCGGCATCGCACGCGTCCGTTCTCCCCCGCGCTGACACCACTGCGCGACCTGGCTACAATCGTAGCGTAATGTAGGGCAGGTATTGGCGTGAGGCCGCCAGAAATCACGGACCGATTCCTCACGGTTCGGAGGACAATATGATGCACCGCGGCATGACGTGGATTGTGGCGACTACGTGGACACTGTGCGCGGGGGCGCCCGTTGCGCCGCAGCAGGCCCCCGCCGAACCGGTGGAGATGACGACCATCTTCAACGGTGTCGATCTCACGGGGTGGGGCGGAGATCCGCGGCTATGGTCCGTGCGGGATGGTGTCCTCCGCGGTGAAACGACGCCCGCCGCGCCCGCTCAGGGAAATACCTTCCTGATCTGGAAAGACGGCGTGACCAAGGACTTCGAGCTGCGTCTGGCGTTTCGCTGCAGCGCGGCGAACAACTCGGGCATTCAATATCGCTCGCGGCACATTACCGCCGGCAACGTCCCCAATGCCTGGGTCGTGCGCGGATATCAGCACGAGATTCGCAACGAAGACACCCTCCCGAGTGTGGCCGGTTTCCTGTACGACGAGGGGGGCGACCGGGGCCGCATGTGCCTGGTCGGCGAACGGGCCGTCTGGGGCGTGGACGGGCAGAAGCAGGTCCTCGAAACGTTGATTGATCAGCGTCAGTTCCGGGAGCTGTTCAAGTTGAACGACTGGAACGAAGTGGTCATCATTGCCCGTGGGCCCCGTCTCCAGCACTATCTCAACAACCGGCTCATTCTCGAATGTACGGATAACGACCCCCGGC
>JALOQX010000352.1 GCA_025459265.1 Pirellulaceae bacterium
AAGACGGGGTGCACGGTTTCCAGGCCGTCGCAGACCGGTAGCGACACCTGTACGGTCGCCGGGCACAAGTGCCCGGATGATACCCCGGTTCGTGGTCTGGCCCGCGCGGTGGGGCCAGCGGACCGTAGTCCTGGCGGGCGTTCGGTCGTTGGCCCCACGCGCAGGATCTTCGCGGACTTGGCCCACGTCGTCGCGGGAAGTAGGATCGAGCTGCACGCCAAGGCGATCCTGGGGACGCCAACGCTGGTCGCGGCGAGTAACCGTTCACAGGTCGCCATCGTCGCCTTTCGCTCCGCGAAAGTAGCGCTACTTTCGCGGAGCGAAAGGCGACGATCTGCCATCTAGTAACGGGAACCTGCAAGCGGCCCGTGAACGTTTTCCGCGCCGAAGATCAGCCGCACGACGAGAAGATGATGGGGCTGGCCAGCGAGATCCGCGAGTTGTTCCCGACGTTGCAGTGGATGGAACAATGCTCCTCGGGCAGTTACGGCGGTGTTTCCCGCCGGCACGGCTCGGCCGCCGACGCGGTCTGCCCACCGCAGCTGGGCGAATACCGCGTCGTGCGGCGGATCGGCCGGGGCGGCATGGGCACGGTGTACGAAGCGGTGCAGGAGTCATTGGGCCGGCGCGTCGCGCTGAAAGTGCTGTCGCCCCGTGACGCGGAGAATGCCACGCTGCTCGAGCGCTTCAAGCGCGAGGCCCAGGCGGCGGCCAGCCTGCATCACACCAACATCGTGCCCGTCTTCGGCGTCGGCGAGTCGGGTGGCGTTCACTTCTATGCGATGCAGTACATCGAGGGCCAGTCGTTGGACCGGCTCCTGGCGGAGGCGGCCTCGGGGGAAACGCCGTCGGCCCCCACCGCGCTGGCGGCCGCCGACGCCAGCTACTATCGCGCTGTGGCGCGGATCGGCGTCCAGGCCGCCGACGCGCTGGCGTATGCCCATGCCGAAGGCGTGCTCCATCGTGATGTCAAGCCCGCCAACATGCTGCTCGATTCCCACGGGACCCTGTGGTTGTCCGACTTCGGTTTGGCGCGGATCGAAGGGTTGGGCGACCTGACGGTTGCCGAGGACGTGGTCGGCACGCTCCGCTATGTCCCCCCGGAACGGTTCGAAGGGCGTACGGATGCCCGGGGTGATGTCTACAGCCTGGGCCTGACGCTGTACGAGTTCCTAACCCGGCGGCCGGCCTTCGACACCACCACCCGCGCCGAGCTGGTCCACCAGATCCTGCACCGGCCGCCGTTGCCACCACGCCGGATCGATCCGCGGATCCCGCGCGACCTGGAAACCGTCGTCCTGAAGGCGATATCCCGGGAACCGGAACGCCGGTATGCGTCGGCTGCCGCGATGGCCGAGGATTTGCGGCGCTACCTGTCGGACCGACCCGTGTCGGCCCGGCGGTTGACGGGCGCGGAGCGATCGTGGCGCTGGTGCCGCAAAAACAGGTTTCTGGCCGGTGCCAGCGCGGTGGCTGTCCTGATGTTGCTCGCCACGGCCGTCGTGTCCACGCTCGCATACTTCCGCGAGAACCAGCTGCGGACGGACGTGCAGCTTGCCCTGCAACGCGCGCAACAAGCGGAAGCCGACGGCCGGCGAGAAGTGTACGGGTCGTACGTTTCCGCCGTGCAGGCCTCCCAAGTCAGCCGGCGGCAGGGACAACGCTGGGACAGCTTATCCGCGATCGGCAAGGCCGCGCGACTCCTGCCGGCCCTGACGCTGCCCGCCGCCGAGTCGCGGCAACGTCGCGAGGAACTGCGCGATCTGGCCATCTCCGCGCTGACCCTGCCGGATGTGCGCGAACTGGTCGATCTGCCGCCAAGTGGCGTGGTCTTGGATCCGTTTCATCTTGATCGCTCTATGGAACGCCTGTCGTCGGGCGCACTGGTCGTCCGCCAGTGGCCGGCTGGCACCGAACTGGCGCGCCTGCCCAACGTGGATGAGTCAGTTGTGTTTACGTTCACGCCCGAACGGGACACGGTCCTGCTCCTCGATCGACGCGAACACAACCTGCAGCGCTGGCAGATCGGAGCCGTGACTCCGACACCAGTCGCGCAGGTTCGTCAACATGACGGAAGCTTGCGACAACACGACTTCAGCCGCGACGGGCGCCGGTTGCTGTTGGTTCATCACGTGGGTGACCACCGGCTCGTCGAAGTGTTGGACTGGCCGGCCGGCCACACTCGTTTCAGTCGTGAATGGTTGTTCGACGAGGACCTTCCGTGCGCTGCTCGGCTATCGCCCGACGGCCAGCGGCTGGCCATGATCGAGGGAAGCTATCGCGCGGAAAATTCCGAGCTGGTCCGCGTGATCGACGTCGATGGCGGCCGCGAGTTGGCCCTGTTGCCCCATTCCGCCTCGGTGGAATCCATCGCCTGGCACCCGGACTCGCAAACGTTGGCCGTCGGGCTGACCGATTCCAATGACGTCGTTCTGTGGAACGTCGTGGAGCACAAACAGCTCCGAGTTCTGACCGATCAGCGTGGTGGTGGCCCCCAGCTGGTTGTGAATGCGACGGGAGAGTTGTTGTGCAGTTTCAGCTCGTGGGCCAACCAGCTGGATCTGTGGCATCCGTATTCGGGAAAACCGGTTCTGCACACGGCGAGCGCCACGCAATTTGAGTGGGCAGTTCATGATGGTCGTTTGTTGGGGAACCAGCGGTTGGCAAACGGCTGGTGGCGTTTCAGCGTGGTCGAGCCGAGCCCTGTCGTGCGCACGCTTGTGCGGAATCCCATGCATGGGCGCGGTGGGAAATGGTGGGACGTTTCGATTCACCCGAGTGGGCGGCTGATGGCCGTGGGCAGCGACAACGGCGTGTCGTTGTTCGATCTGCAGACGGGACAGGACGTCGGATATTTGCCCGTGGGCCATGCAGCCTCCCCGTGGTTCGTTCCCGCCACGGGAGACCTGCTGACGTACTCCCCGCGCGGGTTGCTGCGCTGGCCGGTCCACTTCTCCGAACAGGATCCGTCGCGGGTGACCGTTGGGGCGCCCGGGAAACTGCCCTGCCCTGCGGCCTTCGGGACGCAGGTTACTTCGGATCGCTCCGGACGTGTGATCGCCGCGGCAACCGGCAAAACAGCCGTGGTCGTGCATGACGGTGGCAAGGAGGTCGTTACCCTGGGACCGTTGCCCGATTGCCGCAGGGTCGCCGTCAGCCCGGATGGCCGCTGGGTCGTCACCGTCGTTCACGGGCCGGGACCGTTGGACGTGTGGGACGCCAGATCCGGCGCGTTGGTTCACCAACTCAGCGCGCAAACGGACGAAACTTACGTATGCTTTCATCCCGACGGTCAGTGGGTTGCCTGCGAGCAGACCTCGCCGCGTCTGGTTCACACCGCGACGTGGCAGGAGCAGCAGTTGCCCGAGGTCCCTGGCATCGGGTTTCGCTGTTTTTCTCCGGACGGTCAGCTGGCGATCGATCTCCACCGCCGCGGAGCGACACTGCGCGAATTTCGCACGGGTCGCAAACTCGGCACGTTGTCGCTGCCGGACTTGCCGTCCGTCTGGCACGCCACCTTCACGCCGGACGGGACTGGCGTGGTACTCAGTTCGAACGAACAGCGTGTGTGTTACGTCTGGGACCTGCGCCGGCTGAGCGAAGAGCTGGCCGCACTGGGTTTGGATTGGGATTCGCCGCACATCCTGCCTGCGCCGACGGCACCGTCGTCTGACGGACGTACGCCGCTCACCATCCGCATTGTGGACGGGGAGATCGATGCACCGTCGGCGAAAGACGCGACCGGTGACAGCTCGTCGTGAAGAACCGGAACGGTGACTGTTCTGTCACAGCTTGACGCTGGGATTGGGTGGCTGGGTTCGCGCGTCAGCTCGTCTCCCAGTTTTCGCAGCTGGGGGCTCACTTCGTTCGTCCCCAGCCACCCCAGCTCCTGGCGGCGACAGCACACTACACCGCAACCACAAGAAAGTTCTTAAAAGGGCTGTTGCCGGGAGAGGCGGCCGCGCAATTAGGAGCCTAACCGAGGACGTCGCCGTAGGACGGACCTCCCGGTCGGTCACGCGGATCTCGAATCGGCATGCCGAGCACAATCTTGGGATGGCGGAGAGTTGGCAGGTGGGGGGTATGCGGAATTCTTAACGAATTTTTTATCGTCGTACGCTTGACATTTCGATCTTGGGCTCGATAAATGTGCGTTCTAACGAACACGGAACGAGAAGGCAGGCCACGTGTGACGCGTCCAGGTGGACGCGAAACCAGGTGCGGTGGTCGATCTGAGGCACAGGAGTCCGCGTCGTCGTACTGAGTCGGCAGTGGCTCGTCTTTAGGCGTGGTGCAACGAGCTCCCGGTTGTGAGATTGCGGTCGCGGTACGCGCGCCTCGCATGTTGTTGGTGATCGTCTGCGGGTCGGTGTGCGCGCTTGACGCATCCTGCAACGCGGCCGTACGGCCGGGCGGGATTGGTTGGTGTTGCGCGCGATGTAGTTGTCGATGTGTCAGTTCATTCCCTCAGGAGCAGCTGTATGGCTCTCTCTCGGTCGCGTCGGGCGAAATCAACACTGTCCAAACGAGTTTCGCAGCGTCGATTGTTGTTGGAGCGGTTGGAGGAACGAGTCGTACTTACTGCGCAGAGCATCTCGCCACTGCTGCCGGGGGTCCCCGGAGTCTATGAGCCATCGGTGCCCAAGCCGGCGCCGTCGCTTGAGCCGCTCGTGACGACCCAGCAGGTCGGGCAGCCATACCTGTCGGCGATGGGTCCTGCCTACGTGATGCCCGACAACGGAAGCCTGACCATTCCCGCGGGTGCCGTGACGGGCGCAGTGGGGCTGCCGGAGGGCGACGCGCCGAAAACCGCGGAGGTCGTTCCGGGTCAGTGGATCACGCGATTTGACGGACTTGACGGTCCCGCCGATAGGCAGGTTGCGGCGCTGCGCGACCAGTTGACCAAGTCTGGATTGACGGGCATCGAGGTGACGCAGCCGCTGGGTCTGCCCGGAATGGTCCAGTTGAAGACGTCGCCCGATGTGTCGTCGGAGCAATTGTCGGCCAGCCTTTCGACGCTCGCCGGTTTCCGCTATCTCTCGCACGACTACAAGATCTGGGGCAGTTCGCTTTACCCGAACGATCCGCTGTTTGGTGAGCAGTACGCGCTGGAGAACACCGGCCAGTACAACCCGGGGGATGGAACGTATGGTGTGCCCGATGCGGACATTGATGCGCCCGAGGCGTGGGACCTCACAACGGGCTCATCGACCGTCGTCGTCGGTGTGGTCGACAGTGGCATCGACTTCACACATCCCGACCTGGTCAACACCATTTGGACCAATCCCAACGAAGTGCCCGACAACGGACTGGACGACGACAGCAACGGGTACATCGACGATGTGCACGGCTGGGACTTCTGGGGGCAAGGCTACGACTGGACGACGGACGACGACGACAATTATCCGGGAGACGAAAACGGACACGGCACACACGTCTCCGGCACGATCGGTGCGGAGGGGGACAACGCGCTGGGTGTCGCCGGCGTGGCCTGGGATGTCGCGATCATGCCGCTGCGTTTCCTCGGACCAGGCAACTATGGTTGGTTATCGGACGCCGTCCGGGCGATCAATTACGCGACGATGATGCGCAACAACGGCGTCAAC
>JALOQX010000104.1 GCA_025459265.1 Pirellulaceae bacterium
TTTGGTATGTTCGGGCAACTTCCACGCCCCCGTTGGGGTATTCTGCGGCGGGATAGAGTTGTTCGTAGAGGGGGAAGAGTTGTTCGAGGAGTTGGAGGGCGGTGTCGTGTTGGCCGTCCTGGTAGGCCTGGTTGGCGCGGCGGATCAGGTCGTCGCGGGCGGCCAGCAGCTGTTCGCGCGGCGGCGTCTGGTCCGGCTGCTGGGTGGCCACAGCTGGCTCGTCGGCCGCCTGGGCAGGTCCCGGCCAGGCAGGGGCGAGCAGGACGAGACTCAGTAGCAGGTGACCGCACCGCTGTGGCGGACGGCAGGGGCGGCGCCGCGGGCGGCAGCGCGCTGCGGGACACATGCACAACATGGCCTAATCTCCGCGCACAGGGAAGCTCACCGCACGGATCAATTCAAAGTGGTTTTGCAGCCGCTGGTGCAACTGCCGTTGCAGGCTCAGCAGCGGGTCATCCAGGGCCACGGGTCGGTCCAGCACCGGATCGCGGGTCGTGGGGGGAGGCTTCGCGTGCGGCGCGCGGTCCCGTGCCGGGAGCGGTTCGCCGGCCAGGAACTGCAGGACGTGGCCGCGCGGCGCGAGCGCCACGGGCGCGATGTCGCGCAGCAGGTCCGGCAGGGACACCTCTTCGGGCAGCGGTGTCCGGCGCGCCAACAGCAGCAGGGTTTCCATGCCATCGCGCGTCATGCGCAGCGGCCATCCGGCGCCGGGTTCGTCCGGCAAGGCCAGCGCGCCGGCGGCCGACGCGACCGCAGGCCGGCGCGCCCAGTCTCCCGCGAGCCAAGGATACACCGGAGCTGGACGACCGTCGGCGTCCAACCAGACGACGTAGGCGAACGCCGCCTGGTTCAGCTCGACCGTCAGCCGCACGCGGTCCCCGGACCGCAGCGGCAGCGCCCGCGGATCGCTCAGCGCGACCCCCTGCCGCAGCGGCTCGGCGAGGTCCCAGACCAGGAGTTCCAGCTGGCCGCGCAGCGGCAGCCGCGCCGCGGCCGCCCCGGCCAGCTGATGCCGGGCGAGCCATCCCCCCAGGGCGGCCAGCGCCAGCAGCGCGGCCATGGCGCCGACGAATCCGACCAGCTGCCGCCGGGACCGGTGATCTGCCACCGCCCGCCGCAGGTCGTCGGCCAGATCCGCCGCCGTGGAGTACCGTTGCGCCGGCCGCTTCTCCAGACACCGCAGACACACCCGCTCGACCGCGCGCGACACACCGGCCTTGATCTGGCGCGGCGGGCGCGGGTCGCGCTGCAGGATCTGCTCCGCCAGCTCCCGCCGCTCGCGCCCCGGAAACGGCGTCCGCCCCGTCAAGAGCTCGTAGAGCATCACGCCGGCCGACCAGATGTCGGCACGGCCGTCCAGCTGATCCGACTCGCCGCGCAGCTGTTCGGGCGGCATGTAGGCCAGCGTCCCGGCGTATTCGCCCCGCCGTTGGCCCTGGCTGACCTCCGCCAGGGCCAGGCCGAAGTCGCACACGTGCGGCTGACCGCCCTCGTCCAACAGGATGTTGCTCGGCTTGAGATCGCGATGAATCACGCCGCCGCGATGCGCCGCGTCGACCGCGTCCGCTACCTCGGCGATAATCGCACAGGCCTCGGCCGCCGGAATCTCCTCGCGGTCCATCCGCTGGCGCAACGACTGACCGGCCACATACTGCATCACCAGGAACACGGTGCCGTCGGGCAGTTCGGCCGCGTCGTAGATCGCCACCAGGCGCGGATGCCGGACGCGCGCGATCACCCGCGCTTCGTCGAGGAACCGCTGGCGCGCGGCCGCGTCACACCGTCGGGCGGCGTGGGGCACTTTGATCGCCACCTCCCGCTGCAGTTGGTCGTCCCACGCCAGATAGACGGCCGCGAAGGCGCCGGTCCCCAACACCCGGCAGATGCGATAGCGGCCGATGCGCCGGCCCGGCAGGTACCGCGGCGGCGCGTCGCGGGCCAGCGCTGTCGCGCAGACCGCCTCGACCACCGCGGCGTGCGCCGGGAACCGCCGCAGGTAATCCGCCACCTCCGGCCGCTCGCCCACGCCGCGGCGATAGTCCAGTTCCAGCAGGAGCAGTTCGCGCAGCGCCGTCGACTGCGCGGCGGCCGGCACCTGCTGCAGGTGCGTCTCCAGCAGCGGGTGTTCGCCCGCCAGCCACCGGTCTTCAAAGGCCAGGCAGACCCGGTCGATGTGCTGGTGCTGCGCGAGCGTCAGGGCGGTGTCGCGCGACAGCCGACTCATCCCAGCAGCTCCTGTGTCCACTCGTCCCGCAGCAGCCGCAGCCGCCGCTCAATCGTCGCCAGCGACCGGTTCAGCCGCTGGGCGATCTGTTCGTTCGTGCAGCCGTCGAGCCTCAGGGCCACGATCCGCTGCATGTCGCCGTCGAGTCGGGTGAAAAGTTCGCGCAGCGAGACCAGTCGCTCGGGCGCGGGCGTGCCGCTGTCGATGCCAGCCAGCAATCCTTCGTCGCAGGCCAGCACGCGCACGTTGCTGGTGGATTCGCAGTACACGCGGCCACCGCCCCGCTTGACGGAGAAATGCCGGCGCACGCAATTGACCGCCTTGCGATGCGTAATGGTCACCAACAAGGCCCACAGGTCGGCGCGGCACTGCACATCGGGGAACTGACCCCGCTCAATCCGTTCGAAAAAGCTCTCGAACGCCAGCGCCACCAGGTCCTCCTCGTCGGCCACGTGCCGCGAGACGCGGCCGAGACGGCGGCGTGCGACCTTCAACAGGCCCGCGTGAAAGCGGTTCCACAGCCGCGTGGCGGCGTGGGAATCGCCGCTGCGCAGGTTCTCGATCCACTCGCTGACGGAACCGGCCTCCGGCATGCTCCCCGATCCTTCTGACCGTCTGACCTTTGAACTACCGCGCTCCCCGTACCGCCAGGTCCGCCGCGTCGGTACCGGCTGGCCGGCCGCCGAGCGCCGGGCATTCTACCCGATGCGCCACCGGGCGGGGAATCATGCTCCGCGGCGTGGTCGCGCCGCGGCTTCGTCGCGCCGCGGCGTGGGAAAAATTTCTGCAAATTGCGTGAGGGGTTGAGCCCAGTTTTGGTGATTAGCTCGTAGAGGCACAACCCATCTGCCCAAGCAATCGCCGAAGCGGGAGGGAACCCCTCACGGAATCCGAGAAAAAATTTCCGCCCGGCCTGAGCGAGCCGTGCCGGGGATGAGCGCCGCGCCGAAGCGTCTTTTGACCTGCCCGCGTTTCGCGTCGCTACGAGGCGCTCATCCCCCGCCCGGCTCGCCGTGGCGCGCCGCGGCCAAGAGCGCGCAGAGTTCCTCGAGCGTGAGCGGGTCGTGGCGCGGCGCAAGTTCGTCCAGCCCGCGGCGGGTCAGCCGCCCGGCGGCCGGGAGCGGATCGCGCAGGCCGGCCTCCGAGTGGGGTGGCGCGGGCCACGCGGGAGCCGCGTCCGCGCGCCGCGGCGCGGCCAGCGCATCGGCCGGGACGGCACGGCGGCGATCCACGGCGGCGGCGGCAACCAGCCAGCCCTCCGCGACAGCCTCCCCCGCGGCCGCCGCGTCGACCGCCGGCCCGGCCGCGCGAGCGCCGACGGCCACCGTCGCCGGCGCCACCTCCCCCTCGCCCCGGGCGAGCCGATTCAGATAATTGATCACCAGCAACGCGTCCAGCGGCGCGATGTAGCCGTCCCCCGTCACGTCCCAGAAGGGCGGCCCGCCCGGAGTCCCCTCCGGACGACTGGGATGCCCCGCATTGAGATAGTTGATGATCAGCAGCGCGTCGATGGCTGACACAAACGTGTCACTATTGACGTCCAGCGGCCGCCGCACATTCTGCCAGCTCGGCACCACCTCGACCGCCACCTCCGCCGTCGCCGTCCGACCCCGCGGGTCCACCAGCACGTACGTGAAGGTCTCGATCCCCGCAAACCCCGCCGCCGGACTGTACGCGATGTGCTCCCCGTCCGACCCAATCGTCACCGTGCCGCCGTGACTGGCCGGACCCGCCTCCAGGATCTTCAGCCCGGGCGCATTGGCCAGCGCCACGCTCGCCTCCCCGTACAGCACTTCCGCCGGCGGTACCGCAGACCGCGGCGTCCACAACAGCACATCGTGCGCGGGTAAGTCGTCCGCTGCTTCCGATCCGACCGTCGTCGTCCACACCAGCGCGCGGTCGTTGGTCAGCACGTCCAACAGATTCAACGTGCTCTGATAGCTCACCGCGTACCTGTCGTCCGCGCCCCGCGGATTGACCGCCAGCAGCGGCAGCGTCAACAGCACCTGCTCCTCAGGTCCCGACGGTCCGTCCAGCGACGACCAGGCGCCCACCTCGTTCACCACGCCCGCCAGCGCGGCATCGCCACTCCCGTTCCCGATGAACGCCGGACCGAACTCGACCGCAAATCCCAACGGCAGCTGGTCATCGAGCAGCGGCTGCAGCACGGCGGGATCGAAGAGCACGTCGAGATACGCGGCGAAGACGCCGCGATCGGGATAGAAATCGTCGCGCAGGTCCCGCACCCACACGCGGACAAACGCCGTCTCGCCGGCCACCACCGGCTCCAACAACTCGCCATCCGCATCCGTCACTTCCAGCCGCAGACTCACCCGCGGACCGCCCACCTCCAGCAGCACCTCGGCCGGTTGCGACGCCTGCCAGGGGTCCTCGACGGCGTACGTGAACCGGTCCGTCCCGACGAAATCGGCCGTCGGCATGTAGTCAAAACTGCCGTCCGCACGCAGCACCAGATCCCCATGCAGGGGCGCGTCGACCAGCACCGCCTCCAGCGGATCGCCCTCGGGATCCGTGGCGCCGCGGAGCAGCCCGCGGACCGCATCCACCAGCAGCGGCTCGTTGCGCCCCAGGCGATAGATGTGATCGGCCGCCTGCGGCGGATCGTTCACCGGCTCCACGTCGACGACGACCAGCGCCGACTGGCGGCCGGCCACCGTATACGAGAAGACCTCGCTGCCGGCAAATTCGGGCGGCGGCGTGTACAGCAGGTGCTCGCCCCCCGGCGCGATGCGGACCGTCCCGCCTGTGCTGGGCTGCGTGACCGCTGTGATGGGCTGCCCGCCTACCGTCGTCACCTCGACCACGGTTTGGCCGTAGTCGATCTCGGACGCGGGCACGACCTGCGGCGGAGAAAACGTGATCACGTCATGCGCCGGCGTAATGTCCGCCGGGCTCGCCGCCAGACGGGCCGTGCCCGTCACAAACAGATCGTTGGCCAGCACGTCGAGCACCACGTCCGTGCTGTCCTCCGCAATGCCCGCAAACGCGTCGTCCTGGAGCGTCATGCTGCCGGCCACCAGGCGCGTGCGGAACAACAGGAACTCATCCGGACCCAGCGGGTTCGAGCCGAACTGGAACGCGCCGGCCTCGTCGATCAGCCCTGCGACATCCGCACGTGCCCAGCGGCCGTTCTGGTAACTGGCCCCAAACTCGATCTCGAATCCCAGCGGGTTCGTGTCGGACGCGACCACCGCCAGGAGCTCGGCGGCATAGTCCACATCCAGGTACGCGGCGAAGACGCCGGCGTCCATGGCACCCGGTCGCACATCCTGCACATACACTTCCAGACACAGCTCGGTGCCCGGCAGCGTCTGTGCCACGGGCACCCCGGCAAGGTCGGTGACTGCGAGCCGAAAAGCCACCTGCGCTGGCGGCGGTTCGCCGTCGCCGTCGCCCGCCGGGCGCCAGTCATGCGGGCCCGTCAGCAACCGACGCGATTCCAGTGTTTCGAGCGTCAACCGCCGCCGGCGCGGATGCGCGGACGTTCCCCGCGCGCACATCAGCGCGCGTCGCGCACCCGGCTGCGGATGTCGCCATCCGAGCTGACTCACGTTGGTTCCCCCCCGGTACGAACCACCCTCACGGCGGGCTGGGGGCTCGCTACGCTCGTCCCCAGCCACCCCCGTCATCCCAACCACCCCCGTGCGCTGCTGGGGGCTCGCTGCGCTCGTCCCCAGCCACCCGCTGCTCCACCCCGTCGTCCCCAGCCACCCCCGCGATCTGCTGGCGGCTCGCTACGCTCGTCCCCCGCCACCCTCGGTGACCCCTCACGGCACGATGTGACGGTCGGACACGTCACCGACTCGGCCCAGCCAGGCGAACAGATCGTCGTGCGCGGACTGAGCTCCTTCGACCGTCTCTCCAGCGATTCCGCGCGCGTCGCGCGCTATCTGCCGCCGGGGCGTCGCCCAGCGATCCAGCGGCTCGCGCGTACCCAGGTCTGCCTCGAGCATAGGCGGCTGCGGATCGGCCGGCAAGCGCCGCGCTTGGGACTGCCGCGACGACTGCGTGCCGCGGCCCTCTCCTGCCCGGGAAACCGGCTCGACGCTCCACGCCTCCGCTTCACCCGATCCCTGGTCGTTGCCCGCCGTGCTCGTGACGGACACAGTTGACGCCGTCGACTCACCGCCACCACCGCCGCTGCCGCGCCGATTCAGTTCGTTGATCACCCGCAGGGCATCGTTCGGTGACACGTTATTGTCACCGTTTGCGTCAAGATAGGGCGGCGGCTGACTGCCCGACGGGGGCGGCAGCTCGCGCGCGCCGTTGCGGTTCAGTTCGTTGATGATCAGCAAGGCATCAATCGGTGTCAGCAGCTGATCGTCATTGACGTCCAGTGCGAAGATCGGGTTGCGCCAGGGCGGCGCCGTGGGGCTCGGCACGCCCGCGAAATCGCTCGGTCGCGCCGTGCCGTTGTCCCACACCATCTTCCCGTCGGCCGCCACCACCACCTCCTGGATGCCCGACAGCGGGGCGGCCACCAGCCAGTCCTCCGACGGTACCGCCTGGACGCGATACGTACCCGCCGGCAAGTAGGGCAGCTCGTAGGCCCCGGTCGCGTCGGTCGTGACGGAAGAGTCTGGTCCGACCCGCAGGTTGTCCAACCGGATCGCCGAATCCGTCGCGGCGCGCACGATCGCGTAGGCGATCTCGGGCGCGGGGACCGACAGCGTCATGGTTTCGACCGCCGAGCCCTCGAGCAGTTTCGTGGTGTAGCGACCCAGCAGCTTTCCGGCCGCATCATAGATTTCCAAGCGGCCGTAGCCGCCGGCCGGAGGCGCGACCGCATCAATGCTCAGCGTCGTCGTGGGACTGGCGAAATCGATCCGCAGCAGGCGACTGTCCGCGGTCCAGTCGGTGACCCACACGTCGCTCGCACCGGACCGCACTGCCCCCAAGACCTTCGTGCCGGTAGCCGCCGTCGTCGCTTCGACTGCGCCGACGCGTCCGTCCCGCACGTCGTAGCCCGTCGCGGTCAACGTGACGCCGCTCAGGGTGTTGTTGAGCAGCTGGTAGGCGGCGTAGTCGTCCGGCTCCAGCCGCTGCCTCAACTCCATGGGCTGTCCACCCGCATCGACCAGTTGGATCGTCCAACCCGGTACGCCGCGCTCCGCCGCGTCCCAACTGCCGTCCGAGTCCTTGTCGTACCAGACGTAGCCCTGCACACCCGGTCCGGCCACCGTCGTGGGATACGCCGTGGTGCCCCAGAACACCGTGTCGGACATGGCCACGATCCGCCCCGTCAACGGATCGACCGATTGGGTGCGGAGGAGGATCTCCTGACCCGGCTGCAACGGCAGCGCCAGAGTGAGCTCCGTCTCGTACACGTCATACTGCCGGGCGACGAGCCAGGTCAGCCCGTCGTCGAGCGAATAGACGGCCTGGCTGACTTCGTTGATCGTGATGTCATTGCGCCGGCCAGACGAATTGACGTTCGGCAGCGTCCGCACGGCGGAGTGCCCGGTGAACCGATAGACCTGCGCCTGGGCGTCATAGTATCCGCTGCCCGAGAGCGACAGCGGAACATCCAGCACGTCGAACACGCCGTCGCCGTCGGAGTCCTGCCAGCCGAGCATGGCCAGCGAGGAATCGGAGCTGGTGTGGTTGAGCCACGCCGCATCCAGGCTGGCCCCCGCATTCATGATGCTCGACTGGAACCCATAGTTCGGATCGGGGTTGTCCCAGGCGTTGAGGTTCTGCGTGTTGTAGTAGCCGCGCCGGCTGGTATACGTCCCCGCGTTGATGTACTCATCCAAGGCGTAGAAGATGTGGCCGGATTCGTGCGCGAACGTGCTCGCCGGACGCCGCGACGGAGCCACAAAGAAGCGGCCCCCGGAAAAAGCGAAGGCCTGCGAGAAACTCCCCCCCGACTTGAACCGGCCGTCCGGATCGTTGTAGTCGTTGACCACGAAGATCGTGAAGGCCCAGTCGGCGTCGTACTTCAGCCGCTGCTGGTTGTTGAACGTCCGGATGTCGATATCAATCCAGCCGGTGTCGTCCGCTCCCACGGCGCTCAGGAAGTCGGGCACCCAGAGCGCGTAATCGTTCGAAATGCGGTCGATCGGCTCGTAGCCCGTGGGAATCGGGTTATGCGCGTACTGGAAGTCGAAAACGAAATTCAGCGAGTGGATCGGGTCGACGCCAACGTACTTGCGGGCATAGAAATTGGCCAGCGTATCTTCCCACCACTGCAGCCCCTCGCGGACCCGATCCTTGGTCAGTTCGATGTGATTCGGCCCGCTGGCGCTGATCGTCCGCCCGTTGTTGTCAAGAATCGGCACCCCCTGGTCGTCGCGGACCAGCGGGTTCCAGTTCTGCGTGCTCGGGTCGATCGACCCGTTGGACTCGAACAGGACGACCGTCACCGCAACCGTCCCCAGCATGTATTCCGCCGTATCCTGGGCGACTGCGCCATAGGGCAGCCCGGCCAGCAGCGTGCGCGGCTCGAGCGGTTCGAACCGCACCCGGCGCGGCGTGGTGCGGCGAGACGATCTTCGCGACGGCCGTCGAGGTGCCTTCGGTCGTACCAACATGCAAGACGTGCCTGGCGGTGGTCGTACGTTCACCTGTTCCGATACTAGATCTTAGTCGGCAGCCGGGAATGCTGCAACGAAACGGCGCGCCCCGGCCACGGCACCGGGCGGCTCCCGCTGCCTGCTGTGCCAGTCGTGCGACCTGGAACGGCAGTGGCGGCCCCCCCGGAACCAAAACTCATTGTGACCCTGGTACTCTGAGAGTCCTCGGCGTCTCCTTGCCTCTGTGAGGCCACACGGATCGAACCACGCGCTGCGCGTGGGAAATCACGCCGGCCCCGAATGCATCGACCAACGAGCCCGCTGCGTGAACCTGGTCGCTCTCCCTCGCTTACGCTTCGCCTTACGATGCTCGGCTGCATCCTCTTCAACTGGCGCTGTCGCGCTGGCTGCGCGCCAAGCGTGCGAAATACTGGGCGCGCGACGAGACCGGGACCAGCTGCAGCTCGTCGGCCGCACGCAACAAGTCCTCCAGCAGGTCGTCCAGCTGCGTGCGTGGCGGGTCGTACGCGTCGCTCAGCTGCCGCCCGTCGCCGGGCGCACGCGGGGTAGCGAACAAAGCGTCCGCCGGCTCCTGAACCGCCAGCTCCGTTGCGGGCAAAGCCACGGCGGTCGTCGCGGTTGCGGTCCCAAAGGCAGCCGGCTCCGCAGACATCGCCGCTGGCTCCTGCAGCCCAGCCAGGATGCCCTGATCGATCTCGATGTGCAAGGGCACAGGTGCTGCCGGCACCAACGTCGCCGCCCCGCTCGGGCCCTCGCCCTCACCGGCGCTGTCGCCGTTGAGATAGTTGATGATCAGCAGCACATCCATCGGCGTCACGTAGCCATCGCCGTTGACATCGTAGTATGGGGGCGGTCGGAAGCCGGGCTCGGGCGGCACGGGCAAGGGCGTGAACGAAATCGGCGGGTTCGCATTGATCAGGTTGATGATCAGCAGCGCGTCGAGCGGTGTGACGTGCGAATCGCCGTTGACGTCCCAGGGTCGCGACATGTTGTGCCACGGATTGGGCATGATCGTGACCGCGTAATCCTCGACTTCGCCGTCGGCGGCAGTGCCCGTCGGCGACAACCCGCCCGCGGAACTCAACCGAAACCGCGCATACGTCGGCACGCCCACAGCCGTCGCCACGACCCGGAACGAGATCGTATTGCTGCCTGACGCGACCGGTTCACTGCTCAGGATCTGCTCGCCGGCATCCTCCCAGTCGCCGTCGCCGTTGGTGTCCAGCCACGCATCGAGGAATCCGCCGCCGGACGCGTTGACCGTGATCGTCGTCAACTGCCCGGAGACCATCGGCGTGAAGATCACGCCGTCGTCACTGGCGTCGGCATCGGCCAGCGACGAAGGCTGACCGTCCGGTTCCGCGTCCACAAACTGCCCCAGGTAAAATCCACTGACGATCCGATGCCCCGCGCCGCTGTCGGTTTTCAGCACGGGATACGTATCGGGCGCGTCGCCGTAATCCGTGCCCAGTACCTCCAACGGCCGGACATCAGCGGCGGTCGAGGGTCCGTCCAGCAGCGCCGGCGCCATGGCCGGCGGGACGCCTGACAGCAGCAACCGCATTTCCAGCGCTTCGAACCGGCGGCAGCGCACCCGCACGCGCCGGCGCCGCGCGCCGTTGCGGTGACCGTCATGGAGCCAGCGTCGTCGCATGACAGACTCGTCGTCCTGGGGTACCTGTCGGCAGGCCGGGTGCTCGATGGCCCTTCTGCGGCAGCCTCCCGCCGTGTGTGCCCTGATCATAGACGACGTGCAGGGATCTGGCAACGAAATGGCAACGAAGTCAGCCCCCAGCCGCGAAGAGCTGGGGGCGAGCTAAGGTCGCGCTCAACAATAAGTTGCCGAATTGCAGTTCGTCGCTCGACTCTCCGAGTCGAGCTTGCACGGCTCGGAGAGCCGTGCGACATTGCTCGATTCGGCAACTTATTTCTGTGCGCCCCCTAACGCTCGTCCCCAGCCACCCACCGCCGGCGTCGAAGGGGTGCAACGATCGGGTCTACCCTCCCCAGCGGGCAAAGTAGTCGTCCCGTGCGGCCGCGGCCGACAGATCGTCGTTCGCGTCCACCAGGTCTTCCAGCACGTCACTGAGAATCGCGGCCTGCCGGTCGAACAGGCTCCAGCCGTCCGCCTCCCCTTCCCCTTCCGGCTCGTTCTCCGGTCCGCCGTTGAGGACGTTGATGACCAGCAACGCGTCCTGCGCCGACAGGAACCCGTCTCCGTTCACGTCGACATACGGCGGGGAAACCAGTCCGGTATCGGCCAACCGTGTCGGCGCCTGCCAGTCCGGGTGCCGGTTGATCATGTTGATGATCAGCAGTGCGTCGATGGCCGACACGGACTTGTCGGCATTGACGTCGCGGCGGCGCGCCGGATTCTGGAACGGATTGGCCTGGATCGTGACCGCGTAGTCCTCGACTTCCCCGTCGTCCACGATGCCGGTGGGCGAGAGGCCGCCGGTGCTGCTCAGGCGGAACCGCAGGAACGTGGGCACACCGACCGCCGTGGCATTGACGGTGAAAGTGAGGGAGTTGTTGCCGGCAACGAGCGCTCGATTATCGAAGATCTTCTCGCCGGCATCGGTCCAGTCACCGTCGCCGTTGGCGTCCAGCCAGGCATCCAACCGGCCCGCGGCCGAGGCCACGACCTGGATCGTCGCGACCTGACTCGACACGAGCGAAGCCGGAATGGTCACGCCGTCGTCGCTCAGATCGGCATCGGCCATGGCCGACGGCTGTCCGTTGGACTCCGCGTCGACGAATTGTCCCAGGTAGAAACCGGGCAGGATCCGGTGTCCGGCGCCGTTATCTTCCCGCAGTGTCGCGTAGGGAGCTGGCGCGTCACCGAAGTCGATCCCCAGACCGGTGATGATCGTGAACCGGGTCGTGCTGTCGGCGCGGTTGGGCCGCAGCAGATTGCCGGCCAGATCCCGGATGGGCGACACGCTCGTGACGCCGACGCCCGTGACGCTGGCGGCACCCGTGATGATCAGGTCGCTGCCGTAGGCCTCGGCCTTGACGCCCACGAGTTTGCCCTGAGTGACCGCCAGGTTGATGGCAGCCGCGGACAGCTGGGCGACTTGTTCGCCACGACCCGGGATGATCGCGATCGCAACAGCCTCCGGATCGGCCGTGCCCGGCGTGCCCGTCTGGGTGAGCGTCGTCGCGGTCGTGTTGAGCGTGGTATTGGCATTGCCGCCGATGTGGACGCGTCCCTGTCCGACGTTGCGCGGTGTGAGCGGCAGGCCGCTGGACGTGATGGCGGCCACGATCGCGTTGGCGATGTCATTCTGGGTCGACGTGGCGGTGAAGGCCACGCGCACGTTGCCCGAGGCCACGGTGTTGTTGCTGTCCAACTCAAAGACCTTCGACACCGAGCCCTGGGCGAGCGTGAAGGTCTCGCCATCTACCAGCGCTGCACCGCCGTTGGCCGGTACGAGGAGGATGAATCCCGTTTCGTACTCGAACTTGGCCGTCTTGGCCGGGCTGCTCCTGTCCACGATCGTCAGCAGTGTTCCGTCGGCCGGCGTGGTCGTCAGGAAGCTGGCCACGGCCCGCACGGAATTGGCCAGATCGATCTCGTACGTCCGGTCCTTCTCCCAGATGCCGGCGATGGGCGACAGGCGAATCGTGTTGCTCGTGGCATCGTAGGCGAACGAGTAGTCGACACCGCGGACCATCGTCCGGCCGTCCCGCACGAGGGTGACGGCCGCCGGCACGACCGACGTGTCATCCGGGCCGGTCCCTTCGCCGCCTCCCGACGCCCGATCGACCAGCTGGATGCTGAAGTTCGTGAGCGTCGCGGTGATGTTGACGATCGTGTCGCGCGGATTCGCATCGATCCCTTCCGCGTCGTTGTCTCGCGGGTTGAGGAGCAGGGCGAACGGGCCGATAAAGTCGACGCGATCGACCGCCCCGCGATCCTTGAACACATTCTGCCCTTGGCCTTCCGGCGTATTGACGCTCGGATCGTCGGCCCGCAGCTGCCCGAACACGTCGCGCTCGGGTGCGAGGATCGGCGACTTCGAGATGCCCAGCGGGTCCTTGACGAAGAACAGGTTCTGGCGATCTTCCAACGAGTCGATCGAGCTGTCGATGGCCTTCGAGCCGGCCGCCAGGAGGAAGTTGTAGTTGGCCGGATCGACAAACAGGGGATCGGTCGGCTGGAGCACGATCGGGAAGGCACCCAATACGCCCGAGCTGGAGGGAGTGGCCACGTTCTGGAACAACAGGCCGCCCAGCTGCGTGGTGGAGGACGTGGCGTCGATGCTCACGCCGGTCTGCACGTTGGACAGGATGTTGTTGAGGATCGTGGGACTGGCGTTCTCGGTGACCTGAATGCCCACGCCGGTGCCGTTGCCGTGGATCGAGTTGTTGACAATTCGCCCGAACGGCACGGTCCCCAGTTCACCAGTCGTGGCCGGATCGCCGCTGAAGCGGATCCCGCCCCCTCGGCTGTTGGCGATGACGTTGTTCATGATCACCGCCCCCGGGGCGAGGCGTTCGGCGTTGCGGACGCGCATGTTGGCCGGCGGGCCGACATGCGGGAGCGTCCCGGCGTTCGGAACCAGGTCGCTGCGCGTGCGCTGTCCCGCGTCGGCCACGATGCCGAACTGGAGCGCATCGCGGATCGTGTTCGAGTGGATCAGCATCTGGCCCTGGTCGCGGAACAGATTGTTGTCGCCGACCATGGTCTCTTCGCGGTACCCGTAGGCAATCACGTCGATCGCCCCGAAATAGAACGTCGGGAAGACGTCGCCGGTGGCGTTGCCGAACAGGTTGATGACGTTGTTGGTGCTCGGGACGGGGTACAGCGGCATGAGGAAGCCCGGCCGCGGGGGATCCGCGGGC
This sequence comes from Pirellulaceae bacterium, assembly GCA_025459265.1. Lineage (GTDB taxonomy): Bacteria > Planctomycetota > Planctomycetia > Pirellulales > Pirellulaceae > JAAYDI01. The sequence continues at coordinate 13,630 of JALOQX010000104.1, forward strand.
GTCGTCACCTCGCCGTCGGCCAGCGCCGCGACCACCTTGATGACTGCCTGCGCGTCCAGGCTGTTGATCGCGTCGCGGATCCGCCGTGCGATGACATAGTCCGGCTCGGGGGTGAATCCGCCGCCCGTGTCCGGCAACTGCGCGTTGAACGGGATCATCAGGTTCCCCGGCGTCACCCCGTTGCCGACGTTCATGTCCTCGAACTCGAACACCACCGTGCGGACCCCGTCGCTGATCTGGAACGTCTGGCCGTCGTGCAGCTGATCCGCCGAGGGCGCGACGAGCGACACTTCGTGCGAGAGCCGATCGTTGGTGTCGAACGAACGGAGAATGTTGAACGTCACGGGCAGAGTGTTGTCCGGCTCGCCGTATTCCGGCCCGCGGCGGACGTGCACCTGGTACATCCCGCGCAGCTGCGCGTTGTCCGGCACCAGCGGACTGGCCACGAAATTCCCGTTGCCCGTCGCGCCGGTGACCAGCTCACCGCGTTCTGCCAGACCAATGATGATGTCGTCGATGTAGACGCCTTCAAAATTGTTGGCCATCCCGCGTAACGAACCCGGATGGTTGTTCGGGTCCGGCGGTCCGGAGGCATTGAAGGCCCCGAAGCTGTCGCCCTGCAGCGTGCTGTTGAGCCCCAACGGACCCGGATCGATGACGGCGTGGCCAACCAGGCGGACCACTTCGCGGAACATCTTGATGTTCTGGTAACCGTCGCCACCCGGCCCGAAGTCGCCACCGGCGAAGTGATCTTCCAACGCCTGGCGGACTACCGTGGCCACCTGTTCGGGAGTCATCGAGAGGTCCACCAGCAGCGGCAGGTTCGTGCCGGATACACCCGGCGTCCCTTCGTGAATCAGTTCCGAATCCAACACGTCGACGACAGTCGCCCACGGGAGGTTGAGCCGGTTGCCGTCGCGATACACGGGGAAGTTCACCGGATCGTGGAGCCGTCCCTGAATGGTCTCGGCGATGTTCTCAGCCGTGTCGGTCACGCTGAACATGAGCGGCACATCGCCCGAGATGCCGTCGCCGGAGTCAAACTCGTAGATCACGCCTTCGATGTTCAGCTGCGTGCCATCGACAATCTGCCGGCCGGCAGGTGTGACGAGCACGTGCCCAAAATCGAACTCGAACCTGACGTAGAAATTGGCATCGACGACCATCATCTCGCCGTCGCGGATCTTGGTTCCTGCCACGCCGCGAATGTCGACACCGCCGGTGGAGCCCACGCCCATGCTGGCGGCGGTCGAGAAGTCGAAGCGAATCTTGAGGTTGTCCATCCCCGCCCAGGGCGCCAGCTGGATGCGGGCCTGCCGCCACGTGCCGGTGTTGTCGTACAGCTCCTGGATCCCGCGACGACCGAACTCCTGATCCGCCTGCGGCACGGCGCCCTCACCGAGCTGGTATTCGTCGATCCAGGCGTTACTGCGTCCCGAGTCGTTGGTCGCCAGCAGCTGCCACTGGCCATTGTCGGCGCTGATGAACACCCGGAAAGCATCTCGCATCGGGTTGTTCGGATCGTAATTCGTCCCTTCGGTTCCCAGGAAGTAGTTGAAGTACAGCACGGGATCGTCGCTGGCCGAGTACCCCGTGAGGCTGAACGTGTTGGACTCCAGGGACCCATGGGCACCGCCCGGGAAGTTGTAGTTGTTGCGGTTGGTCGGGTCGAGTCGGCCCCAGGCGTTCGCATCGGGATTCTGGAACCCGAAATAGAAGCTGGTGTTCCCGTCGCGTCCCTGCGTCGGATCGCGGCTGGCGTCGACCGAGGCCTGCGTGCCGTGGCCGGCGTCCGTGTCGCGGTTGTCCGTCACGTGCCACAGGTTCTTGTCGAGGTTGGAAAACGCCAGGCCGGTCACCTGTCCGGTGGCACCGGTCTGCACGCTGGTCCAGCCGTTCACGAAGATGGGCTGCAGCACGCCGGATGTGTTAAAAGCGTACAAGCTGCCGGTGCGGCTGATTCCGAAGAGCAAGTCACTATAAAGCCCACCCTCCAACTGCTGCGGGCCAGCGGACAAGCCCGCCCATTCGATGCCGCCGATGTTCGCGACGAAGGTCGTGGAATTGACAAAGCCCCAGGTGGGATCGAGACTTACGCGGTACAAGCCACCGCGGTCATCAACGGCGTACATCACCGAATTGCCGTCGAGGAAGGCGATGCCGGTGATCCTACCGCCCGTACCTCGGCTGGAAAACCTCAACGGTGGATCGACGAATCCGACAACTCCGTTGTTGACCAACAGTGTGCTCCCGAATCTCGTCACCGTCACGGTCGGATAAAGTTCGCGGTGTATCAGTTGCCGCATGACAGCGCCGACTTCGCCGGCCGTGTCCTGCGCCCGCAGCGGCACGCGGACATTGCCCGCCGCAACGCCCCCTTGCGTGCCTCGGTCTGTGAAGATCGGCACGCCCACAAACCGCCCCTCGTTGCCGCCGAGGAAATTCGTCCGCTCGCCGCTCGAATTCGCCTCGTAAGCGATGAAATACCCGCCGTCGTCGTAGTTGAATTGCCCGGCCCCGGAGAAATTGCGGAACTCCGTCCCATCGAGCGCAAAGGTGTTCCCATCCACAACGGTTACGGTGAATAGACCGTTGGCGAACACCTGCCCAGCGATGCCCTGGACAAGGTCCCCAATGATGTCCCGGATGATCACCGACTGCCCGGTCTGCAGGGCATGATCGTTCGAGGTGATGACAATGGGTGCGCCCGCGTCGTTGGTGGCCCCGGTAATCTCCCGCCGGATATTCAGTTCCGCGGCAAGCCGCGTCTGGAACTGACCGGTGGTCATCGTCTCCTCGAAACCGTTGAGCAGGCCGTCCACCGCGGCGAACGTCGTCGGCGCGGGAAGGTAGTCGAACAGTGCCACGATGTCCAGCGCGCTGCTCGTTTCAGTCGCCAGCAGGTGGGCGACCGGCGTGGTGCGCCCCAGGGGGATCTGCTGCGCGTTGAGGGCAACATACGCCACGCCATCCACGAGCGACTCGTAGACGGCCGTCGCTTCGGACAGCGTGAAATCGTTGATATAGCTCGCCATCCGCTCGGCAATGAGCACGGCGCTGTCCGCGGCATCGACCGGGAAGAGCACATTCCCCGCGGCGACTCCGTCTCCCAGATCGACTTCGAACGTGACGGTCCCGTCCACCGTCCGCACGACGAACGTCTCAGCGTCGTTGAACCGCGTGCCGCCCAGCACACTCAGGATTGGTGCGTCGCCCAACTCGCCGGACAGTTCGAGCGCCGTGTGCAGACGCAGCCCCAGGACGCCGCTGCGCGGAGCGTTTGTGGCCAGCTCGGCCAGGACGCGGACATCGCGTGCCTGCAGTCCCGCGATGATCTGCGTGGCCACGTCCTGAGCCGTCGTGCCCGCGCCAAAACCAATCTGGTAAGCGCCGGGATTCACCAGCCCGTTGGGATTGTCCGTGTCTTCGAATTCGAAGAGCACGGTCGCGTTGCCGTCGCTGATTGTGAACGTCTGCCCGTCGGCCCAGCCGCTCGCCGGAATCAGGATCGTCTCTTGTCGCACGCGCGTGGCGGGCGTCTGCGTGAGCGTCGACAGCACGGTGTTCGTCGTGTCGACCTGGAGGTTCCCCCCCAGATCCACTCGCGTTTCGCCGCGCAGCGAGATGAGGTCCGCGCCAACCGCCGTTGCTCCTCCCGTGATGAACGTGTTGATCCGGTTGATGATGGCCGTCCGCAGCTGGTCCCGCGTCATCGTCGCATCATAGCTGATGCGCTGACTGCCGGGGGTGAACGACCCATCGTCGTCGAACTCAAACCGCACGACGGCACCCGTCGTCGCGTAGAACGTGAACGACAACGCGTCCGGAATGACCGCGCCGCCGCCGGTCGGAACAATGAACGTCGACCCGGTGTCAAACTGGAAGAAGTCACCATCCAGGATCATGAAGTGGCCGTCGCGGATGACCTGCCCCGTCGTCGTATCAATGTTGACGGAGACTTCGGGTCCCGTATCGAACTCGAACGTCTCGCCGCTGACCTCGAACCGCGTCCCGTCCTGGATACTGACCGTGGGACTCCACGGGTTGGCCGCGTTTGTCGCGGCGACCGTCGTGATCGCCGCGCCGGTCGTCACGATTTGGCCACGCTCGTAAATGTTCGTGCCGGCACCGTCGGGCGGCACGTCCGTGGGGCGCGGCTCGGGGTAGGGTCTGTTGTCGGCAGCGCCCGTGCCCGCATCGAACCGGTACAGGATATTATCCTCGATCGGGACTAACCCCTTCCGCAATCGTTCGCCCACGGCGTACAGGTCATACTGTTGGTTACCGGCAAAGGAGATGGCATAAAACTGAACGCCGATGCCATTCCCGCCCCCGGTTGGAACAACTTCCGCCCCGTCGCCGTTGGCATTGGGTTGGTACGTGAT
>JALOQX010000540.1 GCA_025459265.1 Pirellulaceae bacterium
GGACAAGATCATCGAGTATTTCCAGGGGCTGGATCGACGAACGGCCAACCGGCAGAAGCCTGCCCTGCACGACGTGACGTCGCTGCGCGGCCAGGCCGAAAAGATCGAAATGGAACTCTCCATGGCCGCGGCGCCCTGGCTGGCCCAGGTGGCCGAGTTGTGGGCCGGCTACGATGATGCGCTCAACGCCATTGCCACCACGCCCCAGCAGCATTCACGCGGACGGCTGACCATCCCCAAACCGGCCCGCGGGTTCCTCAATACGAACCTGATCGACCGCGTCATCCCGTGGTTCGACGCGGCCGTGGGCGCCATGCTGATCTTCGGGTTCGGCACGCGATTGGCAGCGTTGGCCGGTGCCGGATTCCTCTTCTCGATTATCTTGACGCAGTGGCCGGGTGCCCCCGGCGCGCTGCCCGTGTACTACCAGACGATTGAGATGCTCGGACTGCTGGTGATCGCCGCCACGGCCGCCGGTCAGTTCGCCGGGTTGGACTTTGTACTCTACCGCTACTGGTTGCGGTTCACGCAATCTCACCAGGAATCGAATCCATGAACCTGACGCCGGAAGAAAAGAAAGTTGGACAGGGCAACTACCACGAAGCCATGGGGGCCCTGGACCGGTCGAGTTTCACCGATGCGCGCGGGGTGTCGCGTCGCGATTTCCTCAAAGGTGTCGTCGCCGCCGGCGCGGTCTCCGGAGCCGGACTGGGCGCCATGTACTTCGGGTACGGCAAGGTCGGCGATCCGGTGCGGGTGGGTGTGATCGGCACGGGCGACCAGGGAAGCGTGCTGTTAGGGGCCGTCAACCCGGAATACGTCCAGGTCGTGGCCATCGCCGACATCCGTCCGTCGAACGTGCATCGCGCCTTCCACGGCGACTGGGCCAGTCCGGCAGCCCAGGAGGCGCGGCCGGGCCTGATGGCCAAGTACGGGTGGAAGACACGCGAAGAAGCCGAGCAGCACGTGACGGTCTACAGCCAGGACTACCGTGACCTGCTCAAAGACCCGCGTGTGGAGGCCGTCATCATCGGCCTGCCGCTGCACCTGCATGCGCCGGTCGCCGTGGAAGCGCTGCTGGCCGGCAAGCACGTCCTGACCGAGAAGCTCATGGGCCACAACGTGGCGCAGTGCAAGGTGATGGGACGCGTGGCCGCTGAGCAGGGGCTGTACCTGGCCGTGGGGCATCAGCGTCACTACAGCATTCTCTACGACAATGCGGTCAACCTGATCCGCTGGGGCGTGCTGGGACAGCTGCACTCGATCCAGGCGCAGTGGCATCGCGGCAACCTGCCCGGCAACGACAGCTGGGCGCAGCCGTTGCCCGGCGGTGAGTCGCTGCCCGGTGAAGAGGGAAAGAACGTCCGGGACCCCATCGCCAAACGCATCGCCGAACTCAAGAAGTGGTTAACCACCGAACGCGACCCGCAGCGTGTCCAGCTGTACGAACAGCAACTCGCCCAGTGGGAGGCGTGGGACCGCGATCGCGAGATCGATCCGCGCGCGTACGAGCGCGTACGACTACCGCGACTTCACGCTCAGCGACGGAACCTCCATCTCTGCCATGGCCGAGCTGTGCCGGTGGCGGCTGTGGACGCGGACCGGCGGCGGGCTGATGGCGGAGCTCGGCAGCCACCAGCTGGACGCGGCCGGGATCTTCTGCAGCGCGCTGCGCGGCGACGGGAAGAAGGCGCATCCGCTGAGTGTGCATGCGGTCGGCGGACGGTATATCTTCCCCTCCGACCGGGAAGCGGAAGATCACGTGTACTGCATCTACGAGTTCCCGGGGCCGGCGTACGAGCCGGAGTTCCCGGTGGGCTATCGCGATCCGGTCAACAACGTGCCGGATCCGAAACGCGGGATCATGGGCTACCCGGACGACCCGAACAAGAAGATCATCGTCACGTATTCGTCCATCAACGGTAACGGCTTCGGCGGCTACGGCGAGGTCGTGCTGGGCTCGAAGGGCTCGCTGATCCTCGCCCGCGAGCAAGAAGTCATGCTCTACGCCGGGTCCGATACGTCGTCGTCCGTCACGGTCAGCGACACGAAGGGCGGGCCGACGATGGACACGCAAGCCAGCGGTCCCTCGGCCGCAGCCATGTCGCAGGCGGCGTCGTCAGGCAAGGTCAGCCGCGGGTACACGGAAGAGATCGAGCACTGGGCATGGTGCATCCGCAACCAGGCGCCGGAGAACCGCCCCCGCTGCCACCCCGAGGTGGCGTTGGGCGACGCCGTGATCGCGCTGGCCACCAACACCGCCATCCGCCAGGGCGGTCAGACTGCTGGCGGCTACGTCAAGTTCGACGACAACTGGTACGACCTCAACCACGATGCCACCCCCGACGGCAGCGTCGTGGCCGACGAGTACAACCGCCTGGTCAAAAAAGCGTAGATGAATGTGACAGAATCTTGTCACGCATGCGAATAGCGGCGCGTCCTCTCCGCTCCCCCATCGGCTTGCCCGATGGGGAGCGCAGATCATCGGCTCCGCAGCCGGAGGTGTTCTGTCCGCCGCCGCTCGTTGCGGCCTCGGCCGAGCGCGGGTTGCGTGGAGACCAGTTGACTCGGCCGCTCGGAGTGTGGTGGGGGCCGCACGTAGCCGATGATCATCTTCCCCCCGGTGGCAAGCACCGGGGGGCCGCTGAATCCCGCATGCTCCCCCATCGGCTCGCCCGCTGGGGAGCGCAGATCATCGGCTACGTGGCGAGCACACTGCGCGCACCCTCCGCTCCCCCATCGGCTTGGAGATCGTCTCACTTTTAAGTGGTGTTGCTATTGGACTTAGCGGCGTTCTGACGAAGGCGGTGGAGCGTCAGGGTGTTTTGGGCCACGACGAGCAGACCGACTTCGGCGACGGCGCGACGCAGGGTTCGGCCATGAAGTCGGCGGAAATTGCGGTGCTGCTTTGCGTCGGCGAAGGCGTGCGCGAT
>JALOQX010000353.1 GCA_025459265.1 Pirellulaceae bacterium
TCTTCGGCGGTCCACGTGCCGACGAGCCACTGGAGGTCCGCGGCGCTCCACTCGGTCGCAGGCGCGTCGATCCACATGTCGCGGACGGCCGCCATGAGCCATTTCCCATCCACGCGGACGTGGACAGCGGAGTATTTGCTGACTCCGGGCTGTCCGCCAGCGGGCAGTTGGGCAACGGCGCGACCTTCTTCCAGTGCAGTGTCCTTGCTGAGCAATCGCAGGGAGTCGATCGCGATTTCGATCTGAGCGCCGGGATTGGCCGCGAAGACGTCCGCATACGCCTGTTCGATCGCGGCACGGCCTTCGAAGCGGCGCCCTGATTCGTCCATGTACTCGCCGTCTTCCGTCCACATGGCGGCGATGCTCTTGGCATCCCCCTTATTAAACGCCGCCGTGAAGGCCTCCGAGGCCGCCCGGATCGCGGCGAGCTCGGCGGCCGACGCATCTTGCGTCGGCGCAGCACCGGTGTTGGCGGCAGGCTTCGGCGCTGCAGCCGGCTTTTTCGCCGGTGGTTGGGCCGAGGTTGACGCTGAGACCAGCAGGATGTCCAACAGCACCACAGTGAAGAGTGACGAATGGTAGTGTTTCACGGAGCGCTCCCTGAAAGAAAGGGTCGTGGTTCGTGGTACCGTTGGCTGGCCAATCCGCACTTTGTCGTGCGGACTGCAGCGGTTGCCGCGCGGTCTAGAACTCCACGTTGTACTTCTTGGTCATGTCCACACGGACCTTTTCGTGGGCCTCGCGCAGCTGCTCCAGGATCTGCTGCACGGACGTGGCCGCGACGGACTTCAGCTGCACGTCGGCCTGAGTCCGCGCGGCAAAGGCCTGCCGCATCTCGGACCGGCCGGCCCAGTACGCGGTGCCGGCGGCTCCCTGGTTTCGCGCCCAGCCGTACGCGGCGGGAAGCCCCAGCGGCCGGCCGTAGAAACCACCGCCGTAGGCACCGCTGGCATAGTAGTCCGACGCCGACTGGCCCAGCACGCCGCCCAGGGGCGCCGCGCTGTTGTCCGCGCTCTCCTCCGCCACGCGCTTGTTAATGCCGTATCCCTTGATGGCCATGGACGCGTTGCGCAGCTGCTGTGCGACGTATTGGCCGTACTGCAGCATCTCCTCGTCTACATTGAGAATGGGCAGCCGGTCGATCTTATTCGCGTAGTTCCCAAACCAGACGCCAATCTGGCCGATCGTCCGTTCCGAGCCTTTGCGACCGCGCAGATCGGCGAGAATCCGGTCGACTGACTTGTAGTAGTCCTGCGTGGTCTCGACGACCGTTTGCGCCGGGTCGGCTGGCGGCGCGGCCGCCGCTGCGCCCGGTGCCTGGCCACCTTGCGTCGGCGGCGCGTGCACGGCATGGGTGGGCAAGTTGATCATGCTCGAGAGACGCATCAGTCCGCTTTCACCCAGCGGGCCGTCGAGGTAGATATGGGTCCCGTCCACCTGGACCTTCCAGTCCGACATCTCGTCAATCATCGCGCCGTGGTTGGCCAGCGCTGCGAGCACGAGCGGTTTGGCGATCGGGGCGAGCGATTTTGCGTCCTGAGCAAGATCGATTTTCATCTTGCCGAACACTTCTTTGCCGAACGTCACGCCGAACATGATTCCGCGGAGCGAGCTGACGATGTTTGCTACTTCGTCGACGCTCAACTTGGCCGCCTTGAGGTCCACGTCCTCTGCCGCGGACAGTCGGTCACGCACCAGCGCCGGCGTGAGGGCGTTGGCCGCGTCGATGGCCAGGATGAGTTCCGTGCCCGCGTCGACGTAACCGACGGCCTCCTGCAGATACGGCGACAATTGACCCCCGCTCTGCTGCAGCCAGCTTGCGGCGGCCTGCCGATTGGCTGGTCCGATCGCGCCCAGCGAGGTCTTCGAGAAGGCCACGACGTAGCTGTCGTCGGCCACGCGCAGCGCGGGTGTATTGCCGAGCGTGTCTTCAAGACCTCCGAAATGCTGCTGGATGTCGGCCAGCGATGGAGCGGCGGGAAAGTCAATGACCGCGACATCCCACTGGGGACGCATGGTTTCCAGATCCAGCTGCGACGCGATGACCGCCCGGACGGCCTTGGCCGGAATGCACGTCACACCCGACTCGAACCGCTTGCCACGCTGCGCCTCCCACCCTCCGCTCTTGGCCACGGCGCTGGCAAAGATCTTTTCCGCATTGACCAGCACCAGTGCGTTCGCTCCGGCCGGGATGTGTTTGACCATCTCGTCGAACTGGCCCAGTCCGCGCTGGACCAGGATCGCGCTGACCAGAAGAAACAGACACAGCACACGCGGCGTCCGATCGAACGATTTCATGGGGTTGTCCTCACAATTGGATCATGAACAAGCTCTTACGACCGCAATCAGAGTCCCCGGTCCGGCCGCAGCAGTAACTCAATGTACGGCGACGCGGCACGCAACTCCACACCCACGCCCAGCAGGTCCCGCAGGACGCCCACTGCGTCTCGGTCTGCGGACTGGAGGTCGGTCAGGTCGAGAGCCACGGGGCCCTCGAGCGTGCTGACCAGTCGCATCAGTTCGTCCACGTCAACGCGGTGCAGCCAGCCGTCGATCTTGACCAGCGAGCCGTCTTTGGTGCCAATCGTCGTGATGCGGACGGACATGGTGGATGCGGAGACAGCAACGCTCGCGCCGTAACGCTCCAGGATCCGCGAAGACAGTACGCAAGTCGCTTTCCGATCCAAAGTTAGAAAAATTCTCCCGTCTCTGCGCGGCAGGACACTGTACCCCGGCAGGGGCAGCTGAGGGGGCAGAGTCTGCCCCTGTGGTTTGCCCCTTGCCCCTTCCACGATTAGACTGATTCCTTGCTTTGGCACGCCGAGGGTCCCCGGAGAAGAGTGCTGGATGAACACTGCGCCGGCTCCTACGCAGCCGTCATTTGACGCGTTGATCACGCGGATACTCGCCCGCTTCGCCAGCAGCAGCACAGCGGATGTGGATCGCGACATTCAGACCAGCCTGGGTGAGATCGCCAGGTTTGTGGGGGCAGACTACGCGCACGTGGTCCGCACGGCGGATGATCAGACGAGTTGGAGCATCGCGTATGAATGGTGCTCGGAGATCGCACCGAGTCAGCTCGCGGCTTACCAGCAGGTGCCGATGGGGAGCTGGGCGTGGCCTGAGCGCGTGTTGTTGGCGGGTGAGGTGCTGCGGTTCAACAGTCTGGACGAGGTGCCGCCCGAGGAATCTGCAGCGCGCGCGTTATTCGCCTCGGTCAGCTTCAAGTCCACGCTCCACGTGCCGATCAGGCGGCCGGGGGGCCGAGTCGGCGGCTGCGTCGCGCTCAGCTCGCTCGCGCGCGAAGTGACGTGGGACGAGACCGACGTCGCGCGGCTGAGGCTTGTCGGCGATGCTGTGGCGACGGCGATGGAGCGTGCGCGCGTGGAGCGGGAGCTGCGCGACAGCGAGTCGCGATACCGCGCCACCTTCGAGCACGCGCCGGTTGGCATCTTGAATGTCGATCGTGAACGTCGGCTGATCCAAGTCAACCAGCATTTCTGCGACATGCTGGGCTATGCCGCGGACGAGTTGATCGGAAGGCACTTCTGCCAGTTCACGCACGCGGAGGACGTGTCCGCGACCGAGCGGTTTTGCGAGCAGGTATTCGCCGAACGTGCCGTGGCTCGGTCTTTGGAGAAGCGCTACCTCCGCAAGGACGGGCAGGTTGTGTGGGGGAACTTGACGCTGTCACGGCTGCTCGGGAACGGGGCTTCTTCCGAGATGTTGATCGCGGCCATCGAGGACATCACCGCGCGCAAGCAGGCGGATGAAACGTTTGATGCCGTACCGGACCTCATCTTCGTGACAGATCTCCAGCAGCGCGTGGTGCGCGCCAACCGGGCCACGGCCCAGCGGTTGGGAGTCCCCCACGCCGAGGTGCTGGGCCGACGATGCCACGAGGTCCTGCGCGGCGGCCACACCACGTGTGGACCGGGCTCGCATGAACAGCTGGCGGGGGAGGGACAGCCACATCAGTTCGAGTCGCACGAACCGCACCTGGGCGGGGATTTCCTCATCTCCTGTACGCCCGTGCGCGATGCCCGTGGCCACTTGACGGGGACCGTCCACGTGGCGCGCGACGTGACCGAGCTGCGGGAATCCGAGGCGGCGCTGCGCCGGGCTCACGAAGCATTGCAGCAGCGTCGTGCCCTGGTCGTGGCGGCATCCCTCGACGGCGCCTGGGAATGGGATACTCAGTCCGAAGAGGTCCAGTACTCGGACCGCTTCGCCGAGTTGCTGGGTTACGCGCCGCATGAGGTGCCGCAAACGCTGGACTTCTTCCGCAGCATCCTCCATGGCGACGACGCCGACCTGCTGTGGGATGCGGTACACGGTCACCTGACGGCGGGCATGCCGTACGACGTTGAGTGTCGCCTCCGCACGAAATCCGGCGCCTATCGCTGGTTTCGGACGCGCGGCCAGGCCCAGCGCGACGAGGCCGGCCGCCCGGCGTGGATGGCTGGAGCACTCCAGGATATTCACCGACAGAAAACCGCGGAACACGAGTTGCGGCAGGCGCTCGATCAAGTCCAGCATCTCACCGAGCGACTGAGCGCGGAGAACGTCTACTTGCGGGAGGAGATCACCAGCGCGCTGGGCTTCAGCGACATCATCGGCACGAGTCAACCGCTGCGGTCGGTGTTGGAGCAGATCGAGCACGTGTCGGCCACCAACGCCAGCGTGTTACTGTTGGGCGAGACCGGGACAGGCAAGGAACTCCTGGCGCGCGCCATCCACGATCGCAGCCCGCGGCGCGCACGCCCCTTAGTCAAGGTGAACCTGGCGGCACTTCCCGCCAGTCTGATCGAGAGCGAGCTGTTCGGACACGTGAAAGGCGCCTTCACCGGGGCCCTGTCGGACAAGGTGGGGCGGTTCCAACTGGCGCACGGAGGAACGTTGTTCCTCGACGAGATCGGCGAGCTGGATCCCGAGCTGCAAACGAAGCTGCTGCGGGTCCTGCAGGAGGGAGAGTTCGAGCGCATCGGCTCGTCCGAGACCCAGCGCGTCGATGTCCGGATCGTCGCCGCGACGAACCGCGATCTGCGCCGCGCCCTGGACGAGACCCACTTCCGGCCGGACCTGTACTACCGCCTGGCCGTGTTCCCCATCGAAGTGCCGCCGCTGCGGCTGAGGCGCGACGATATCCCGCTGCTCACCTGGCACTTCATTGTCAAGAAACAGGTTCGCCTGGGGAGGACCATTCACAGCATTCCAGCACATGTGATGCGATCGCTGATGGATTACGATTGGCCGGGCAATGTCCGGGAGCTGGAAAACGTGATCGAGCGTGCCATGATCTTGACACCAGGCAGCGCGTTGACGCTCCCCGAGCCGCTCAAGTCCGTGCCGCGCCCGATCGGCTCGCAGCCGTC
>JALOQX010000354.1 GCA_025459265.1 Pirellulaceae bacterium
CCACGGGCCGCCACACGTTCACCAGTTGGCGGCTCTGGAAGAAGGATGATCCATTGCTTCCATCCGGACTGATCGGCCCGGTCACCCTGCAGATAACACACTGCATCGCGCTGGGCAGCAACTGAAGGAAACAAATAGGTCCTATTTGTCCTATAGGTCCTATAGGACCCATAGGACCTATGGCAGTATCCAGCCGGGATTACTTGCGATTCCGCCGCAGCATGCCGCCCGCCAGGACCATGCCGGTCAACAACAGCGCCACGCTGTGCGGCTCGGGAACCGGCGTGAAGTCGACCGTCAGCAGGGGAAACGACGCGGGGATCGGATTATCAGCGTCCCCAGTCCATTCTTTCGTGCGTTGGCCCAGGCCTGGACATCTGCCGTAATGTCAATCAGGTAAGAGTTGTCGACTGGATCGCCAACAACGTTGCTTCCGCCATTGTTGGCCCCGGCCTGGAACGTTGCTGTCGCGACGGCGTCGACATCGTCGGCTTGAATCCCATTCACGAGGCTGTTCCAGGTCACCGTGTTCTCATCCCAATCCTTCAGCATGCGGTGCCACAGCCACCCGCTCCCTACGGAATCGATAACGACCCTTATTTTGGCACTGTTGATGGTAGACCCGGTCGGGATCTGGCCTGGGCCGTTCCCAATGATCCCGTCGAACCGCAACAGCCCCTGGGAGACCGCGCCGCCGTCACTCGCGTCCACGCTTACAGTGCTCTCCCCTCCGAGATTGCCCTCATTGGCATTCACATACGCATCTTGCGTCCCCGCATAGCCGTTAACGGTTTCCTGAAACGTCACCACACCCGCCTGCACGACCGCCGCAATGTTGAGAATCACCAGAGATAGTAACACCACAATCCTGCGCATGCACCTAACCTCGCTTTCCACACCCATGAAGCAACTGCGGTGGCCTTCCAGTTGATGCAGAAGGTCGCCACCAACAAGGACAATCTGTTCCGTTCGTATCGATAGCGCTCCCTCGCGGGACCACAGTGTTGCACACGCGTGTTAGCTCAGAATGTGCGACGCGCAAGATGCAAGACAGAAATCTGTTGTCTAATCGTCAGAGGAGTGTGAGCTGCCAGTCCGAGCGGCAGTGTGCGGTATGCAGCCCCAATGCGAGCCGGCTGGACATCATGCCGCGGTCGGGTCATGATGGGTTCGGATTTCCGCACCCCCCTTTGGCCAGAGGTGCGTGTTCTGCTGGCAGCTGGTCAGGAGATATAGGCGATGTTTGGTCGAGACGTCACCCGGTGGCGCACCACCCTGTTGGGTTTCGTGCTGCTGACCATCGCGGTGGATTCCCTGTCGGGCCACGTCACGCCGATTGCTGCCGAGCAGATGCGTCAAGTTTTTGATCAAGTGCGCACGTCCCGCCAGCTCGGGATCGTGCTGCACGGCGAGAACGGTCAGGCGGTGGATTGCCCGAGCGCGTTTCGACACCAAGATCGCTGCTACGTGGTGTAAATCTGCATGAACGAAAGGGTGAACATCCATGACTGATGATTCGAGTCAATCAGCGAACTGCACGCAGTCGTGTTCTTGTCGCCCGGGGCTGCATCGGCGCGAGTTGCTCAAGCTGGCTGGGGCGGGAGCCGTGGCCTGGGGCATCCCTGCCTGGCCGATCATGGCCGGGCCGTTTGACGCCAGCGACTTCGAGAAGCTGGTGCCCGCGGACAAACGCTTGAGCGCGGCGTGGGTCAAGTCGTTGTACGAGCGCGGAGAGCCAGCTTGGTACAGCGGTGCGGAGCTGAAATGGATCGGCATGCCGGTCGGCGGTTTGTGCACGGGCCAGCTCTACCTGGGCGGGGACGGCAAGCTGTGGCACTGGGACATCTTCAATCAGCGGTACAGCACCGGTGCGGCCCACTACGCCGAGCCGATCGAACCGGGCTCGCCCCTGGACCAGGGGTTTGCCGTGCGCGTGAACGAAGACGTGCGCACGCTGGACCGGGCGGGGTTCCCCCAGGTTCGGTTCCGCGGCGAGTACCCGATCGGCAAGGTCGAGTATCGTGACGAACAGCTGCCGGTGACGGTCGACCTGGAGGCCTACTCGCCGTTCATCCCGCTCAATGAACTGGATTCGAGCCTGCCCATGACGGTGATGCGGTTCACCGTCCGGAACACGTCGCGGGCGCCTGTGGAGGTCGAGCTGGGCGGCTGGCTCGAGAACGCAGTCTGTCTGGAGACGGGCCGTGCGGGACCCGGGCAGCGCCACAATCGTGTCGTGCGCACCGATCGCACGTTGCGGTTGGACTGCAGTGCGGCTGACGTACCACGCCCGCCGCGCGACACGAGCCGCCCGGACATCGTCATCGAGAACTGGGAGCACGACACGTACGAAGGGTGGACCGCCACCGGCGAGGCCTTTGGGAGCGGTCCAATTCACAAATCGCAAATCCCGGCCTACCAGGGCGACGTCGGCGGACCGACCCAACGGGTGGCCAATTCTCACGCCAGCGCGCCGGGAAGCGACGTCGGCGCAAAGGACAACCAGACCGGCACGCTCACCAGTCGGGAGTTCGTCCTCGAACGAGACTACCTCACCTTCTGGATCGGCGGGGGCAATCATGCCGGCTCGACGTGTCTGAACTTGATTGTGGAGGGCGCGCCGGTCCTGACCGAGACCGGTCAGAACGACAATCGCATGCGGCGGGCCCAGTTCGACGTGCGCGGGCTGCAGGGCAAGCCGGCGCGCATCCAGATCGTGGACAATCAGGCGGGCGGCTGGGGAAATATCGGCGTCGGCGAGATTTTATTGAGCGATCAGCCGGTCGAGGCGGCGGTGAAGTTTGACGAGCGGCACGACTACGGGACGATGGCGCTGGCGCTGCTCGAGCCGCTGGACGCGGCGCGCGGCGCGGCTGGGCTGCCGGAAGGTGTGATTCCTGCCGGGCTGTTCGCCGAGCTCTCGCGCGGCGACACCGCGTCGAAGCCGTTCGGTCAGCGCTTGCGCGGCGGTTTGGCAAGCTGCGCATCGCTCGACGCGGGCCAGCAGACGACGTTCACGTTCCTGCTCGCCTGGCACTTCCCTCATGATCGCATCGACGGCGTGCCCGACACGGGGCGGCACTATGCCACGCGGTTCCAAGATGCCGCCAGCGTGGTGGACTACGTCGCCGAGCACTTTGAGCCGTTGAGCCAGCAGACGCGCAGATGGCGCGATACCTGGTACGATTCCACGCTCCCCTATTGGTTCCTGGACCGGACGTTTCTCAACACGTCGATCCTGGCCAGCTCCACCTGCCATCGCTTCGCCAGCGGACGCTTCTACGGCTGGGAAGGCGTAGGCTGTTGTCCCGGCACGTGCACGCACGTCTGGCAGTACGCGCAGGCCGTCGCACGCCTGTTTCCCGCACTGGAGCGCGACCTGCGCGAGCGCACCGATTTCGGACTTGCCTTCGATCCGGCGGAGGGCATCATTCGGTTCCGGGCCGAAGGAGCCAGGCTGGCCGTGGACGGCCAGGCCGGGTGCATCCTCCGCTCGCTGCGCGAACATCAGATGTCGCGCGACAACGGCTTCCTGCAAAGGAACTGGCCGCGGATCCGGCGCGCGCTGGAGTGTCTGATCGCCGAAGACGGTGATGCGAACGGGATTCTGGAGAAAGGCCAGCACAACACGCTCGACACCGATTGGTACGGCCCCGTGGCCTGGCTGAGCGGCATGTATCTGGCCGCGCTGCGCGCGGGGATGGTGCTTGCGCGCGAGATGGGCGACGAGTCGTTCGCACGCAGGTGTGGAGAGATCTTCGAGCGGGGCCAGGATTATCTGGTGCGGCAGTTGTTTGACGGCGAGTACTTCATCAATCGACCCGATCCCAACCATCCCGAGGCGATCAACTCGGGCAGCGGCTGCCACATTGACCAGGTACTGGGGCAGTCGTGGGCGTGGCAGGTGGGGCTCGAGCGCGTGTTGCCCGAGCGGGAAACGCGTTCGGCGCTTGAATCGCTCTGGCGCTACAACTTCACGCCCGATGTGGGACCGTATCGCGAAGCCCACCGGCCCGGGCGCTGGTATGCGATGCCGGGCGAGGCCGGGCTGCTCATGTGCACGTTCCCGCGCAGCGACTGGGATTACGCCAAAGCCGCGGGTGCGGGCGCCGAGTGGGCGGCGGGGTATTTCAACGAGTGCATGAACGGTTTCGAGTATCAGGTTGCCGGCCACATGCTCTGGGAAGGGCTGCTCGAGAAAGGCCTGGCGATCACGCGCGCCGTGCACGACCGGTACCATCCCAGTCGCCGCAATCCGTGGAACGAGGTCGAATGCGGCGATCACTATGCACGCTCCATGGCCAGCTACGGCGTGTACCTGGCGGCGTGCGGTTTCGAGTACCACGGGCCGCACGGACATCTCGGCTTCGCACCGCGATTGGCGCCGGCCGACTTCCGGGCGGCCTTCACCGCCGCCGACGCCTGGGGCGCATTTCAGCAGCGGCTCACCGACGCGACGCTCGTCGCGGAACTGACCGTGCGCTGGGGGACGCTCCGCCTGCGGACCCTGGCTCTGTCTGTACCGGCCCCGCCACATCGCGTAGACTTGAAGATCGGCGATCGGACGATCGCGGCCACCTACCGCTACGATCAGCCGCGGCTGTTGATCGAACTGGCTGCCGAACAAGATATCACGCTCGACGACCCGTTGCGGATCGCCGTGAGCTGAGAACTCGATCCGGAACTGTGCCGTAGGACGGGCGTCCTCGCCCGTCAGCTCGTTCCGGAATACGCTCGCGTCAACAGGCACGACAAAGTGAAGATCAAACGCAATCGCTTGCTGGGAGCTCAGATGACTATGTCACAACCAAATCCTTCCCGTGGCGGGCAAACATCGCGGCGCACGTTCCTCACCCAGGCCTCTGCCGGGCTGGCGGGCATGGCCGCCTTGTCCAGACTCCCGTGGGTCCATGCGGCGCAGCCGGCGACCGACATGGAGGTCAAGATCGGTCTGATCGGGTGCGGCGGACGCGGGACCGGTGCCGTGCTCAACGCGCTCGGCGCGGCCACGAAGGTGATTTACCCGGCAGCTGGTTACCACACGGAGGATGTCGCGGAAGGAGCAAAGATCGAGCGGCCGCACATCCAGGTCGTCGCCTTGGCCGACCTGTTCGACGATCGCTTGCAGAAATGCCGGGACGAACTGCAGAAGCTGGGCATCGACATTCCCCAGACGCGCTGTTTCACCGGCTTTGACGCCTACAAAAAGCTGGTCGGCCTGTCGGAAGTGAACTACGTGATTCAGGCCACCTCGCCCCACTTCCGCCCGCAACACCTGATGGCGGCCATCGAGGCCGACAAGCACGTGTTCATCGAGAAGCCGGCCGCCGTGGACGCGCCTGGTTGCCGGCTGGTGATGGCGGCGGGCGAGCTGGCGCGGCAGAAAGGACTGGGCATTTCGGCGGGAACCCAGCGCCGACATTCGCTGCTCTATCGGGAAGCCATCCAGCGTCTGCACGAGGGAGCGATCGGGGACATCGTGTACGCCAAGTGCTATTGGAACGGCGGGGAGATCTGGGTGATCGAGAAGGAGCCCCTCTGGAGTGACATGGAGTGGCAG
>JALOQX010000355.1 GCA_025459265.1 Pirellulaceae bacterium
GCGGTGCCGCTCTGCGCGGCGCTGGCCAGCCATTTCTGCTGGGGTGTCATCCAGATCCGGTGCAGGTAGTCCACCTCGACCATGAAGATGTTGCCCAGGTCGCCTCCCGCGATCACGCGGTCGATGCTCATCAGCAGGGGGTTCCAGTGCAGCACGAAGCTGACGATCGTCTTGACGCCGTTGCGCCGGACCGCCTCGAGCTGGCGGCGCACGTCGTCCATCGTCAGCGCCACGGGTTTTTCGATGATAACGTGCTTGCCCGCCTGGGCCGCGGCGACGACGTACTGCGTGTGCGTATCGTGCGGCGTGCAGACGACCACGATGTCCACGTCTTTCCTGCGGAGCATCTTCTCCGCGTCGGTCTCGATCGCGCACTGCAGGTTGTACATGTCCCGGTAGCGCTGGGCGTTGGCGGGATTGCGGCTGACCAGCGCCCGGACCTCGGAACGCTCATCCTTCTGAAAGGCTTTCACATACTCCTGGGCCACCGCGCCGCAGCCGATGATTCCCGCGCCGAGCTTGTCCATGCGTCAACTCCTTCCTGTTCCATGTGGACTTCTGCAAAATGGACGTTGCGCCTACTTTGGGAAGGAAAAATCGATTTCATGATTGTTCCTTCCCAAACTGTACCTGCCGGCTGGAGCATGCGGGACAGCCATTATACCAGGAAATCGTGAAACCGATTTCCTGGTATAATACAGGCCCAACGTCCATTTTGCAGAAGTCCACTTCCATATTATGGCTGCTGAAGAATCGCCCGATGTTCCGCCGCAGCTTTGCCCACTTGTTCCGTCGATTCGAAGGGCAGGTACAGCGCGCGCATGACGAAGCGATACCGCGTGCCGACCTCGTATTGTGGAATGAACCACTGAAAATCCCAGGCCGGGTTCCCATCGCCGCCGCCGGAGGGCGACTGGCTGAGCCGCACGCGATCCTGGGGCCGGAACATCTGCACGAAGGCCAGGCCGCGGCAGACGCCGTAGTACCAGGGCTCGCTGTAACGCCAGTCCGAGAGATTGAACACGAGCGACAGCGGGAACTGGGCGTCATGCGGAAAGTCGCGTTGGTCGTCGAGTGCCAGGTGCGTGGGCCGGACGCCGTGCTCGGGGGTGACACCCCGAATCCACCGGGTCTCGGAGGCGGGATCGCCGGCCGGTCGGCCGCGAAAATGAATGTCCGGCGACTCGGGCTGGTGAATGTAGCTGGCGAAGAACAGGCCGATGTACCGGTTCTGGAACGTGCGGGCCCGCGGCACGCACTCCAGCGCCATCTCGATCGCGCCGTCCTTGAGCAGCGTGTAGCGCAGCCAGCTTTCCAGTTGCCAGTGCGGCGTCGGCATCTGGTGCAACTCGGCGGCGTACGCGTCGAGCTGCCGGATCTCCATTGGCGCCTGGCGCGGCTCGAAGAGAATCTCGCGGGGTTGAACGGTACCGTCGTGAATGTGCTCGTAGTTGAGTCCGGCGTACGACGGGACAAACAGGTTCCGGCTCTGTCGGCGGTGCGTCAACGATGCCACACCGCTGTACCCGGCGCGATGCCCGGGCAGCACCGCGTCGTCCACCGCTTGATTGTTCACGATGACTGCACGGACATCCGCCCGCTCCAGGATGACGTAAGGCTTGTCGCCGCCGAAGCCCGGCTGGACGGCCAGAACGAGCATCGCTGCGGCAAGCACGGCGCCACGGGTGGCAGCGGCAAGCGGAGTGGGGGCTCCCAATCGCCACGAATCGTGGCGGGTGGCAGCGGCAAGCGCAGCTTGCCGATGGCTCGTGGGATAGCTGGAAACGCCATCGGCAAGCTCCGAAGACTCCGCTTGCCGCTGCCCCCCATGCTTCTCCCCTTGATAAGGCTGCGATCGCTCACCGCACATGTCACGACCCTTTGCGATCCTTCTGTTTGGCCTTCTGCTTTGGCGCGGTCTTCTGAGGGGCCGGTCCTGCCTGACGCCGGAACTCGTCCTCGCAGTTCTGCCACAGCGTCGACATCTCGCGCACACGCTGGGGATTCTGACCGGCCAGGTTCTTCTGCTCGCAACGGTCGGCTTTCAGATCATAGAGCTCCCAGGGGCCCTTGTCCCCTTTGGCCACCAGCTTCCAGTCACCAACTCGGATCGCCCGGTTGGTCATGTGGTGGAAGTAGATATAGTCATGCGCCACCGTGCCGTCCGTGGCGAAGGCGGGCGCCAGGCTCTTGCCGGGCAGCGGCGGGGCGGCCTGGCCGTTCCACTGCAGCGCGATCTGCCCGCCACCGGCCAGGTCGATAACCGTGGGCAGGATATCGATGAAATGGCAGGGATTATGGCGCAGTTCCCCGCGGGCGGCCAGGCCCGCGGGCCACTGGACGATGAGGGGCGAGGAGATGCCGCCCTCGTGGACCCAGGACTTATGCAGACGCCAGGGCGTATTGGCGGCGCTGGAGAACCCGGGTCCGAGGCACAGGTACGATCTCGCCGAGCCGGGCAGGGCGGCAGGGTCGTGCATGTCGCCCCGGATGATCTGCTCGGCGCTGGCGCCGTTGTCCGAGACGAAAAAGACGATCGTATTCTCCTCGGCGCCCATGGCGCTGACCTGCTCGAGGACCCGGCCAATCTCCTGATCCATCCGGTCGACCATCGCCGCGTGGATGGCCATCTTCGTGGCCTGGAAGCGCTTCTGCCGGTCGGTCAGATCCGTCCAGGGGACGGCCCGGTCCGCTTCGCCGGGACCGATGGCCTCCTGGAGCTTCTCTTTGGCGAAGTTCCAATCCGGGATCACCTCGGGCTCCAGTGGCGACAACGCGCAGTTGACCAGGCCCATCTCGCGCATCCGCTGCCAGCGCTGCCGGCGGACGGCGTCCCAACCCTCCAGGTAGCGGTCCCGATACCGGTCGATATCCTTTTGCAGGGCGTGCAGCGGAAAGTGCGGCGACGTGAACGCGAGATAGCAGTAGAACGGCTCATCCTGGTGCTGTGCCGCGTGCTCCTTCAGGAAATTGATGGCGTGGCTCGCGATGTTGGTCGTGACGTAGAAGTCTCCCTCCTGTTCGACGGGCGGGAGCTTCTTGTCATCCAGTTCGTGATTCTGGGGGGTGAAGAACCGGTTATGGTCGTGCAGGACGTAAGAGTGATCGAAATGGCCGTCGGCGATAACCTTCGGGGCTCCCGTCAGGTGCCACTTGCCGGAGTGGTAGCAGCGGTAGCCGAGCGGTTTGAGGTAGTCCGGCACGACGCGGGTCCAGGTGGGCAAGAGCCCTTGCTGGGGGTCCATCCGGACCTGCTGCGGATAGTAGCCGGTCAGCAGGGCCGTCCGCGAAGGCCAACACCGGCCGGTCGAATAGCATTGCGTGAACCGAAGGCCCTGGGCCGCCAGCCGGTCCAGGTTGGGTGTCGCGATCTCGCCGCCGTAGCAGCCGGCATCCGAATAGCCCATATCGTCGGCGATGACGATCAGGACATTCGGCCTTCGCGTCCGGGAGATCGAACGATTCGCCGCGCGGCCGCTTGCGGCGAGGCCCAGCCCGCTCAGCCCGATGCCCCACGTCACGGTCTGCCGGAGAAACTCGCGCCTGGAGACACTTGCCCTCGTCATGCCGTCACCGCCTCTCGTCGTTCTGTCGAAATGAGTTCTATTTCTTGTGCCATCATCCGCAGCACATCGGTACCTGTGGGTGCCGGCCATACGATACCCGCAAATGAACGGGCCAGCAAGCAGTGTTCGTTTCCGGCCTGTGGGGGGAGCGCGATAGGGAAGTGGCGGGTGGCATCGCCAAGCTGCGCGTGACGCTGCCACCCACGTTACGAAATTCTCAGGCGTACTCCGTATCACCCGCTCAGAAGGTCGTGCGGGGACGCACGACCTGCGAAGAGTGGGTTCGTGGTGACACAGGGGGCGTGCGTCAGGTCTGTATCACGCCGCCGGCGACGACGTTTTCCTGCTCGTCATACAGGACCAGGCGCTGGCCGGGACAGGGGGCGAACTGGGGCTGCTCGAACTCGACAGCCATGGTATCGGGCGTGCGAGCGTGTGTGAGACGCGGACTTGCCGTGGCATGGGCATCTTGCCCATGAGTCGCAGGGCCATCTTGGCCCTGCTTTTCCACGGGCGGGACGCCCGTGCTACTTTCCAAACACGCTCTGAGATCCACGAGCGTGCAGGGACGCGGGTCCCCGTAGGAGCGGATCTTGCCGAACAGCTTCGCACCAAGGGTGAGCCGCTCCGGCAGGAGGGTATGGCACTGTCCTGCTCGGACGAGGGGGGTACTGACTTGCTCTCGCGTGCCCAGGGCGACGGTGTTATTGACGGCGTCGATCCGTCCCACGTACAGCGGTTGGCCGCCTGCGAAACCGAGGCCCCGGCGCTGGCCGAGCGTGTAGTTGGCAATCCCCCTGTGGGTACCGATCTTGCGGCCCTGCATGTCGGTCATGTCGCCGGGATGGTGGGCGGAATCGCTCTCCAGGGCTGCGCGATAGTCCTGCTCGCCCGCGAAGCACAACTCCATGCTCTCGGCCTTGGCGGCCACCGACAGGTTCAACTCCGCCGCGAGTGTACGCACCTGGGGCTTGGTCAGATTCCCCAAGGGCAGAACCAGGCTCGGCAATCTGCGGCGCGGGACTCCGTAGAGAAAATAACTCTGGTCCTTATCCTTGTCGGCCGCCCGGCGCAGGCACGTACTCTCGCCGTCATGGATCACCTGTGCGTAATGCCCTGTTGCCACCTGCGTGATGCTGAATTCCTCTTCCAGGCGATCCCACACCAGGGAGAACTTGAGGATAGCGTTGCAGTCCACGCAGGGGTTGGGGGTCCGTCCCTCGGCGTAGGCGGCGCGGAACGGCTGGATGACGGCGTCGTTGAAGGCTGCGGTCACGTCGATGAAGTAATGCGGTATGCTCAACTCGGCGCATACGAAAGCCGCGTCGGCGCCGCAGCAGCCGGGACTGCTCACGCCGCAGGCCACGGGGATCTTCATCGTGATCCCGAGCACTTCCCAGCCCGCCCTGCGGAGCAGATGAGCGGTCACACTGCTATCGACACCGCCACTCATCAGCACCGCGATCCGCTTGTTGGCTGGTTCGGTAGGCGTCCAGGGCGAGAACGTAGGAGGCAGCAGTCGGATGTCGTGCTCAATCATCAATTATCAATCATCAATCCTCAATGCCTACAGCCTTCTCCGCACCTTCAGGCAGAAATAGTCCTCGCATTTCGTCGCTGCGAGGATTTCCTGGCCTTGTCGGCCGAGACTGACGGGCAGGTTCTGGATCGGCTCGCCGTCGTCGATTTCGATCTCCAGTATAGCACCGATATCCACCTTCTCAATCGCCAGCTTCGCCCGGACGAGGTTGAGCGGACAGGGACCGCCGCG
>JALOQX010000356.1 GCA_025459265.1 Pirellulaceae bacterium
TCCTGCGGGTGGGGTGCCGGCCGGGGGAGAGGTGAGCCAAACACCCCGGCCGGCTGCCACACACCCAGAACCCGTTTAGTCGGCCGCCTTCGAGAGCTGTCCAACCGCCCACGAACGGATGTCAATGTAGTAGTCATCCGCATGCGCGTTCTTCACGCCGACCAGCGGCGCCAGATACTCACTGTCGGGGAAGGTCGCCGCGGCAATACTGGTCGCAGCAATAATTCCCGTGGCCGTCGTGGTCTTCGGCTTGAACGCCGTAGTGGTGTTGTCGCCGGTGCCCCACCAGGGCGTGATGATGCGGGTGGCCGCATTGAAGCGGAACCCGAACCGATACCACGTCAAAGCGGCAATCGTAGCGAAGTCGTCCACATGGGTCGTGACGCCACCGGCGCCCGCCTTGTTGTAGACGAAGTCGATCCCGCTCGTGTTGCCCTCCGGCTTGAACAGGCCGATCATGTCCTTATCGGCCAATGTTCCGGCATCCGCAATGGTATTTTCGGCTGCCGTACCCGCTTCCATCAGTCCGATGAAGAAACCGCCTTTAGTTACCGTAATGTTGACGGCCCGGAAGCAGACTTCAAACACCAGATCGCGGCACTCCGCCGCGGTGTCGCTGATGACAAACGGCTCTGCCCCGTTGCAGGCTTGCGCCCACGCCTCCTGGTTGTCCGTCGTGGCGAACAACCGTAAGGCCGGCGGCCCGTCGTACTCGCTGGCCAGCGTTGGCCGGATATACTCCGCACTGTCGGTGTAACAACGAAAACCGTTGTAGTCTCCTACCGTCGTCGTATTCACCGGGCAGTTCGGCAAGTTCATAGGATTCATCATCCAGCCGTAGCCGACGTTGGTGTCCTTTTGGATGAACACCTCGTTGAAGGGGAAATTCTTCCACAGCGGGTACGCCAGTCCGCGCCCCACCTGTTCTTCATGCTTGTTCAGCAGGTCCATGTCTTTTACCTCGTTGGTAGAAAGGGTACTGTCACTGACAACGGATCGTCTCTGACGTCCAGTTGTCCATATGGCGTTCCCGCACCGTGTGCTGCCGCGCCGCCGGCTTGGGCGGATGCTTCAGCATGTTGCGGCCTTCTTTGAAGAAGTACTCGAACTTGTTCCAGTTGAGCCCGTAGAACGGGGCCTGACTGTCATACGCATCCGAGTCGCTGTTGGTCAGCGCCGGCACCCACGTCACCACGTTCCCCCGGATCACGACCTCGCCCGCCCAGCGGCCGACATCGTTGCCCAGGTTGTCGTTACCGGCCTGCAGCAGACGCCGCATCGTGGCCAGCACGCTGTGGACCGTGTAGAAGCCCCACTGCGACATCCCGCCGCCGATCTCCGGGTAGGATTGCGGCGCCTGGAAGTAGCAGTAGTCGCAGGCGTTGACCACCTTCTCGATCAGGTCGTCGCGGGACACCTGCACATACGTCCCCGTGTAGTTCTTCCACTTCGGGTACGTCGCCGTGGCCAGCCCGCCCGCGCCGCTGGTAAATCCGCTGGGGTCGCCCCCATTGAAGCCCAGCGTGGCGTTCTTCTGGATCCAGAAGGGGATGCCGGCCGGTGGCCGGGGATCCTGCGTGCTGGAAGTCGGCGCCGACCACATGGCGGTTTCCATCAGCGCGAAGAAGTCGTTGTAGAGCCCCTGCTCCAGCAGCAGCATCTCGCGGATGATGGTTTCCGGTCCCGACTGGAACGCCTCCTCGTCGATATCGTAGATATAGTTGACCGTCTGCTTCGACCACTCCTGCGTGGCGTTCTGCATGACGTTGATGCGGTTGGTATCGTCCACCGCATACAGGCCGCTATGCTTGGCCGTGCCCTGGTTGTCCACGCGCAGCTTCCATTCCAGGCGCGGACCGCCGCGCTCGGGTTTCTGCTTGCTCTTGAACCAGCGGCTGGCAAAGTGGTATTGCTGCAGCGGCAGGGAGATATCGACCCACTCGTTCTTCTGGTAACGATTGAGGGTCAATTCAATGAAGTCGTCAATCTGTTCGTGGTACAGTGCCATCGCACCTTACTCCCGTATTACATATCGCCGTTATCCCGCAGATAGGAATAAAAAGCCTGCCGCAGCACGGGATCCTTGGTGGGTTCGCCGGTCCACGGGGCCTGCTCATTCAGACCTGTCCGCTTCCCGCTATGACCCAGCTTTTTCTGTCCCTGCTGCTTGAGCTGCTGACTCCATTGCTGCCGGTGTTTGGCGGTGAGTTGATCTGCAAATTCCAGTTGTAATGCCCGCCGCAGGAGATTCGGCGTCCAGGCTACTTCCTGCCCCAGACCCCGCGCACCGTTGCGCAGCACCTGCGCGGCGGTGAGCAGTTTGTCCCGGTTCTCCAGCTGCGCTTTAGTGCGCGTGCCATCCGTCTTACCGAACAGGTCGTCCTGACCCAGGGTGTCCACCAGCGCCTGCAACTGCTGCTGCTGACTTTCGGCGGCCTGCTGCCGAGACTCCGCCAGCTGCGATTCCAACTCCGCCACCCGCGCCTCAAAGCGGCGGGTCAGCGTGTCAGACAGCTTGGCGAACTCCTGCACCAAGTCCTCGTTGTAGTCGTCGGTTGACAGCGACGGCTCATAGCCTGTCGTCTCGGACTTGGCGAAGCGGCCATCCGGGCCGCGCGGCGGTTCGGTGGCGGCTTCCGCGACCGGCGGCGGCGTCTCCGCAGCCGGTTTCTCGGCGTCCCGCGCACTGCGATACAGATACTGATCGAAGAGCTGGGCATGTCGCTCCAGTTCTTCGGGTCCGCTGAGCTGGCGCAGTTCCTCGGCACCCAGCCCCAGCGTGGTGGCCAGTTCCCGGTGTTCGTCCGAGAGTTGCTCCACCCAGTCTTCGCCGGACTCCCCGGCGGCATCGGCGTCCTGCTGAGCTACCAGCTCTTCCAGGTCGCTCGGGAGTTTCGTGTTGTCCACAAACGGCGTGACATCCACGGCCGGACGGGACTCGACCATCACCTCCGCCTCCACCGGCCGCTTCACTTTGGGCGGCGCGGGCGGAGCGGGTTCCGGCTTCTTGCCACGCGCAGCCTTGGCGGGTTTGGCCGCCTTGGCCGTGGCCTGCTGCTTGGCTTCGAAGCGATCCAGCGCCGCCGTGGCGGCCTCGACATCCAGTTTGCCTTCGGCGGTGGTGAGTTCACCTGTGGACATAGGTTCGTACTC
The DNA here is from genome assembly GCA_025459265.1 of Pirellulaceae bacterium. GTDB lineage: Bacteria > Planctomycetota > Planctomycetia > Pirellulales > Pirellulaceae > JAAYDI01. The sequence goes on from JALOQX010000356.1 coordinate 3,154, forward strand.
CGGTGTGTGGTTAGTGCTGGCCCGACCAATCGCCGTAGCCGGCGTCGTTATCCCGCAGCCCCCGCAACTTCATGACCTCATTGCGGGCCTGCCGCGACTCCAGCAGGCAGTCGCCGCTGGCATCGTGATGCGCGCCGCTGATGCCATGCTGCTGATACCAGCGGTTGAACTCGGGTGCCTGCTGCGGATGGCAGCCCAAGGCCAGGGACCGCAGTGGCTGTGCGGCGCTGTAGGCCAGGTTCATCCGCGGTACGGCGAACACGCGGCTGCGTTTCTCGGTGGGGTCCGGTCGTTGGCGTCGGTCGTAGCGGCTCATGCGTTGGAGAGACTGTTCATCTGTTGGGGAGTCACCTGCCCGCCACCCAACAGCACCTGCTGCATGACGTGGCTGCGGTGTTCGGGCGTCCCGCCGGTGGGCACATTGCGCCGCACGTAATTGCGAGTGGTTTGAGCAGGCATGTGCTGCTCACCGGCGGGACCACCGCGGTCCATCGTGGGAGGCTGGGAGAACGTCACGATATGGGTCAGTTCCGGCATGTTCAGGACTTCGGCGTAGTGCCGCACCAGTTCCTGTACATCCAGCGTGCCGCCGCTCTGCGCGAGAATCGGATACAGGTTGACCAACTGGCCGATGACCCGTTCCATCTTCTGCGCCTGCTGCTCGGGCGGCTCGTAGACCATCGAGTACGGCTCGACCTCGAAGTTGTATTGCCAGAAGTCGCCTTCCCGCAGGTCCGGCGTCCAGTCGATGGAGAGCGTGGCGCCGCTGCCGGGCACCAGTTCCACGGTGTGCGGTATGGTCAGCGTCTGATCGGCCCACAGCAGGTGCCCGATGGCTTCCATCACCTCGGCCACGAAGACGTGGACGCGGTGCTGCATCTTGGCTTCTTTGCGGCTCGCGGCGCTGTAGATCATCTGCTCCTGACCGAGGGTCGGCGCCGTGGGACCGAGGCCCGCCATCGCCCGCAGGTTACCGGCCTGCCGGTCGAACAGGTCCAACACCCCAATGGAAAAAGCGAGGTTGGCCTGATCCACCCCGCCCATCTGAATCACGTTGATGCCCTGCGGATCCTGCACCTTGACCCAGTCGCCGTCATTGACCCGCTTGAGCCGCTCAGCATCTTCCACCGACTCCGGACGATACGTGGGGTTGGTCTTCTGCCGCTTGGCCTGGCGGGCCTGTTTGCGCATCAGGCCGTTGTAGAGCAGGTGCAGCCCCATCAGATTTTGCGCGGGGCTGGTGGGAATCACATTGTCCGGCACCTCGGCAAACGACAGCCACTTGTACGGCCCGCCTTCCGGTCCCGCCTCCACCACCTTCAGCGGCTTGCCCGGCACATGCCGGGACATGACCGCCACCTGCTCCAGGTCCGGCAGCCACACATCCATCAGGTCGCACATCGGCTCGTACTCGTCGTCATCGACCAGCGCGCCGGACGAAATCTGCTGGGCCTGCTCCTCACCCCGTTCCCACTTGCTCGATGGCGCCAGCAGCTTGACCACCGACTGGTCGTAATCTCCGTCGCTGGTGACGGCGGACCAGGGCACCCGATACTCGTCCCACATGAACTTGCACCGCCGCACGTCCTTGACGCTCATGTCCAGACCAAAGTCGTCAAACGACACGCGGCAACAGTAGGGGCGCCCCGGATCCGCCCAGACATCATCCAGCAGCTGGATGGACTGCCACTCGGCCAGAAAGACCTTGGCGATACCGCCGGTAAAGAACGCATCCAGCACGATCTGCTGCAGCGTCTCGCGGAAGTGGATCTCTTCGATGTAGTGGTTCAGGGCCTGCTGGTAGCGATAGCCGAAGGACCGCAACTGCACATGCGGCGTGGTGACGCGGACCCGCGGCGTGCGGGCCGCCAGCCCGATGGTGTAGGCGTCGGCGGTGATGTTCAGCAGGTTGACCAGCACTTCGAACTGGGCACCCTGCGTGTTGTAGTACGACCCGACGAACTCGCGCAGGATCTTCAGCCGGTTCTGTCGGAACGGCCGCAGGGCTTGGCGGCTGGCATCAATCGCGCTGTAGAGACGATGGAGGTCCTGCGTGTTGCCCAGGTCGATCACCTCGGCATCCCTCCCTGAAAAACGGGCTGGCCAGACCAACAAAAAAACCGACAAAGCAGTGAAGCAGCACTGCTTTGCCGGCGTCGTATCTGGCCATTGCCGGGGAGCTACCCCGTCAATTTGCCCTGTAAATTGTCACTAAGGGCGTTCCTTCCGCCCTTCTACCCCCAGTCATCGCCTAATCCTAATCCGACCGGGGCAAAAATGTCAAGGCGCGCGTCATCCCAGGGATCCCCCAGAGGGACCAGTTGTTGATCGTGTTCCTTGAGTCGCGCGGCCATCGAACCCGGCGGCGCCAGGATTTCCCGTTCTTCGGCCTCCGGGGTCAGCAGCGGCTGTTCGGCACAGACGTGCCACGCCAGGCAGGCGGCGATCACCCGGTCGCCGTGCGCGCGTCCCTTGGCTGATTCGTCGTCCGTCTTGGTGCTGCCGACGTGAATGATCTTGCCGTTCTTCCAGCTGTATTCGTTCAGCTCTGCCAGCATCTCCTTGCTGCGGGGCACAAACGCCCGCTGCGCCAGCGCCCCCTGGAGCGTCTCGAACAGCTTCAGCTTGACATCGTCATCCTTGACCCAGAACCCGTACTTCTGCGTCAGCCGCTTGAAGCCGGTCACCTCCGTGCTGCGCCGCCAGACGCTGGCGTAGCCCAGCGTCTCGATGACCGTGGCGATAAAGGCGCTGGCGTAGTTGGCCTCGGGGATCACAACGGCCTGATGGAACCACCGCGCCAGCGCCACCACCACGTGCGCGAACCGCTGCTGCGGATACGTGTTGCTGGCCCACTCCGCCACCTGCTGTCCAGTCAGGCGGTCGATCACGAAGGCCGCGCTGTTGCTGCTGAAGTCGTTGCCGGTCCCGGCGCTGACATCCACGCCGATCACATACAACCCCACCGGCACCTGCCCCCGCACATCCAGCGGCACCCATAGCTTCATCTCGCCTTCGTCCTGATCGACCAGGAACGG
>JALOQX010000105.1 GCA_025459265.1 Pirellulaceae bacterium
CAGATCGCCGCCGACGTGTTCTACGCGGATGATCCGGCGCTCATGCCGGCCCTCGGATTCCTGGGAGCAGGGACCTACGATCACAGCGCCGCGACGACCGCGCCGAAGTCGTTCGAAAACCTCGATCGGGACGACCTGGTGACGCAGACGATGGCGGCGTTTGTGAGCACGACGGCCAATTGTGCCCGGTGTCATGCTCACAAGTTCGACCCCATCACGCAGGAGGATTATTACGCGCTGCAGGCCGTGTTTGCGGGGATCGGCAAGGGGGATATCGCGTTTGACGCCGATCGGGAAGTCGCGTCACTGCGGCAGCGCTGGCAGACACTCAAGGCTGCGTGCGAGCGGTTGGACTCCGACATTCTGCTGGCGGATGACAACCAGCGACTGGTCGCGGCCTGGGAACAGGAACGTGGCGGTGACGTGGCCTGGCGACCGCTGGAGATCGAGACCTTCGTGTCGCTGGATGCGGCGCAGCTCACACGGCTCGACGACGGTTCGATCCTGTCCAGCGGTCCACTCCCGGAGAAAGAGACGACGGCTGTCACCGCTGCCACGACGTTGCCGCTGGTCACGGCCATCCGACTGGACATTCTCCCCGATGATTCCCTGCCACAGCGTGGACCAGGGCGCGCTGAGAACGGCAACTTGCACTTGAACGAGATGGAGATCCGCGTGTATCGACCGGGGGCGGCCGCAGGGGCGCGGTTGGCCATCCGGGACGCGACGGCGGACTTTGACCAGGAAGGCTGGACGATTCGGCACGCGCTGGACGGCGATCTCGGTACGGCCTGGGGGATCCATCCCGAGGAAGGGAAGCCGCACCACGCCGTCTTTGAACTCGAAACACCCCTGGCCGTTGAGCCTGGCATGCGGTTGCACGTGCTGATGCGGCAGATCCACGGGCGGTCGCATTTGATTGGCCGCTTTCGACTGTCGGCTACCGATGCTCCGGCGGAGCTGACCATCGCGCTCCCGTTTGGAGCGCAGGAAACCCGGGCCCTGCCCGCCCACGAGCGATCGCGCCAGCAGCAGACGGTGCTGTCGGGCGCGATTCTCCGGCACATTGCTGAGGCCGAGCTGCGGCGTTTGCCCGCGCAGGAGAAGGTCTATGCTGCGGCCAGCGTGACGGAGAGCGAACGGGGCGTCGTGCGGATTGATCCGCCGCGCGAGATCCGCGTGCTCAAGCGGGGCGACGTCGACCAGCCGGGCGACGTCGTGCCGCCGGGTGCCCTGGCGATGATTCGCGCGCTTCCCGCGCGGTTCGAGCTGCCCGCAGGGCATGCGGAGTCGGCACGCCGGGGGGCGCTGGCCGACTGGCTGGCCGCCCCCGAGAACCCCTTGACGTGGCGGAGCATTGCCAATCGCGTGTGGCATTACCACTTTGGTCGCGGGCTCTGTGATACCCCCAGCGACTTCGGGCGCATGGGTGGCGTGCCGACACACCCCGAGCTGCTCGACTACCTGGCCTGCGAACTGCGCGACGGCGGGGGCTCGCTCAAACAGCTTCATCGACTCATCTGTACCAGCCACACCTGGCAGCAATCCTCGGCCTGTGCGCCGGAGCTGGCGGCGCGGGATCCCGAGAATCGGCTCCTGGCTCGCATGTCGCGCCAACGTCTGGATGCCGACAGTTATCGCGACGCGGTGCTCGCCGCCAGCGGACGGCTGGACCTGACCATGGGCGGACCGGGCATCCCGCACTTCACCAGCCGTCCGGGCGCTCAGCTCACGCCTATTCTGGACTATCGCGCCTTCGATTGGGACAGTCCGGGGGCGACTCGGCGCAGCATCTATCGCGTCGTCTGGCGCGGGATCCCGGACCCGCTGTTCGAAGCGCTCGACTTTCCCGACCTAGGTCTGCTGGCGCCCACGCGCGGTTTCTCTGCTTCGCCACTGCAGTCGCTGACGCTGCTGAACAACGTCTTTGTGTTGCACCACGCGCGGCACATGGCACACAGGGCCAGGAACACGGCCGACGCGCTCGACGCGCAGGTCCGGCAGGTCGTCGCCTGGACGTGGCAGCGCTCGCCCACGCAAGAGGAAGCGGAGCGACTCGAGACGCTTGGCCGCCGGCATGGGTTGGAGTCGGTCTGTCGGTTGCTGCTCAGCACGAACGAGTTCCTTTTTGTGGATTAGCCATGGTGCCTACCGGTTTCTCACGACGCAGACTGCTGCAACTGGCCGGCGGTGGCTTTGGCAGTGTGGCACTGGCGCACTGGCTGGGTCAGGAGCCGCCGCTGCGCGCCGCATCGCCAGCGGTGCTCGACGACGGTCTCCATCATCCGGCCAAGGTCCGACGCATCATCCAGCTGTTCATGAACGGCGGCGCGAGCCCCATGGACACGTTCGACTACAAGCCGCAACTCGCGCGGCTGCACGGCCAGATGCTCGGGCCGACCGAGAAACCCGAAGGGTTCACCGCGCCGGCCGGAGCCGTGATGCAGAGCCCCTTTGAGTTCGCGCAGCACGGCGAAACAGGACGCTGGGTCAGCTCGGTGTTTCCGCACCAGGCAGCCATCATCGACGAGCTGACGTTCCTGATGGCGATGACCACCAAGACGAACGTGCACGGACCGGCCAGCTACATGATGAACACGGGCTTTATGCTGCCGGGATTTCCCTGCCTGGGCGCCTGGGTTTCCTATGCGCTGGGCAGTCTCTCCGACAACATGCCGACGTTTGTCGTGCTTCCCGATCCGCGCGGCCTGCCCTACAACCAGAAAGGGAACTTCAGCGCGGGTTTCCTGCCGGCCAAGCATCAGGGCACTGTGGTAGACGCTGCCGCACAACCCCCGGTGCCCGACCTGGTGGCGGACGATGAGTATGCGTTTGCCCAGGGCGAAGCGGATCACGAGACGGTCGCATTGCTGCAAGCACTCAACCGGCAGCACGCCCTGGAGCGACCGGAGGATAGTCGGCTGGAGGCTCGCATCGCCGCGGGGGAACTGGCGGCACGGATGCAACTGAGCGCGCCCGAAGCCTTCGACCTGTCGCGAGAGACCAACGCGACTCACGTGGCGTACGGACTGGACCGGGCCGAGACCGAGGATTTCGGACGCCGCTGCGTGCTGGCTCGTCGCCTGATCGAACGCGGCACGCGCTTCGTCCAGGTCTGGAGCGGTCCCCAAGGGGCCACGAACAACTGGGACAACCACGGGAACATCCAGACCGAGTTGCCGCCGATTGCGCTGAGCGTCGACCAGCCAATCGCGGCGCTCTACCGGGATCTCCAGGCGCGCGGACTGCTGGAGGATACGCTCCTGGTGTGGACCACCGAGTTTGGCCGCACGCCGTTCGCCCAGGGCAGTCTGGGCCGCGACCACAATCGCGGAACGTTTGTGACCTGGTTGGCCGGCGCGGGGGTCAAGCCCGGTGCGACCCATGGCTCGAGCGACGAACTGGGCTACCAGGCAGTCGAGGGGCAGACGTACTGCTATGATCTGCATGCCACGATTCTGCACCTGCTGGGCATCGACCACCAACGGCTCACGTTCCGCACAGCCGGCGTCGACCGCCGGCTGACCGATGTTCACGGCCACGTCGTGCGGGAGATCCTGAGTTGATGTTTGCCGGACACCAGGGCCGGCGGCCTTTGAGCGATCACCTGCGATGGGGGACAGGAAAATGAGAGACAGGAAAATGGGGGACAGGAAGATGGGGCTGCTGGAATAGCGATTACGTCTCGAAGCGACACATTTTTCTGTTGGCAATGTTTTTGTCTTCCGCACGAGAAGAGCGATGAGAATCGGGTGCCCTGATCCGGCGACATTACGCGCCTACTGTGCCAGCCAGGTGGACGACGCATCGCGCGAAGCGATCCGGCGGCACCTGCAGGACTGCCCGCGGTGCGCGGCGTTGTCCCGGGAGTTGAGTGAGTCGATCGCGGACGGTGCGACGGAGGAAACGCACCTTCCGGCGAGTCTCGACCGCTTGTCGACGACGCCACGATCGGATCCCGAAGTGACGCCCATGACGGAAGAGTACCTGTCGGACCTTGCGTCGTTGTCGTTGGACGCATCGCAGAGTCCGGCAGCGGTGGGGCGCCTGGGCAAGTATGACATCCTGGGTGTGCTTGGCTACGGCGGCATGGGGGTCGTGCTGCACGGCTACGATACGGAACTACGACGCGATGTCGCCATCAAGACACTCAACCGGACGTTGTCCGCCAACGAAGTGGCGAAGCGGCGTTTCATGCGCGAGGCGCGGGCGGCGGCGGCGATCAACCACCCCCACGTCGTGACGATCCATTCAGTCGACCAGCACGCGGGGGTGCCCTACATTGTCATGGAGCTGCTCCGCGGCACAACGCTGGCTATCGAGATCCGACAGCGCGGCAGCCTGGATCCAGTGCGCGTGATTCGCATCAGCGCGCAGATCGCCGCCGGACTGGCTGCGGCGCATCTGCAGGGGGTCATTCATCGCGACATCAAGCCGGGCAACGTGATGCTGGAGTCGGATCTGGACCGTTGCAAGATCACCGATTTCGGCCTGGCGCGCGTCGCCATGGACAACCTGGACCTGACGTCGCGCGAGATGGCGGTTGGCACGCCGGCCTACATGGCGCCGGAGCAGGTGACGGGCGGCGACGTCGACACGCGCGCGGACCTGTTTTCTCAAGGCTGCGTGATGTACGCCATGCTGGTCGGTCACTCGCCGTTTCATGGCCGGAACGCGTTCGAGATCGTACGGCACGTGGAACAGTGTGCACCGGCGGACCTGCACCAGTTGGGGCGCGGCATCCCGGAATTTCTGTGCGAGATCGTCATGAAGCTGCTGCGGAAGGATCCGGATCAGCGATTTCAGTCGGCGGCCGAACTGGCCGACCTGCTCAACCGGCATCTGCACATAATCAACCAGACCAAATCGGATGAACAGGGCCGGATTCCGCTCACGGGGCTACCCGTCACACCCGCCCGCCCGGTCCGGTCGCGCCGACTCGTCGCGGCCGTCGTCAGCCTGGTCGGCTTGATGGTGCTCGCGCTGGGGACGGCCCGGCTGGTGTGGCACACGCCGCCCGCGGCGGATGCGCCGACCGGTGCAAGGCCGGTGGGCGCGACCAGCGTCACCGTGGCGCAGTCGGGATCGGCGGACTACGCGAGCATTTCGTCGGCACTTCGAGCGGTGCCTGCCGGGACCGAGATCGTGGTAACGGACGAGGCGACGTACGTCGAAACCGTGACGCTCGACAAACGTGGTGTGACCCTGAGAAGCCTCGCAGGTGCGACCATCTTGGCGCCGGATGCCAGCGCAGGATACGCGCCTCACGCGCTGGACATCCACGATTGCCGCGAGGTAACGGTCGAGGGATTCCGGGTTCGTGGCGGTGTGGGGGGGCATGCCGTCCATGTGCGCGGTGACGTAGGCGACATCTCGCTGCGCCGACTCACCATCTCGCAGGAGCCGCGTGCTATCGACTCCGCCACCATGCGTTTCTCGGCGCGGGGCGCGCGCGCTGATCGCCCGGCGATACTCGTCGACGGCTGCGAAATCAGCGCAGCGAAGTATCCCTGTCTGTGGATCGAGGACCAGGCGGCGCTGGTTGCGATCCAGGACTCCGTCCTGCTCCCGGCGGAAACAGCCGTGGTGGCGTGGGGTACCTGCGGCAGTCTGCAGATGACCGGGTGCGTGGTTCGTGGTGGACTGACCGGTGTGAACGTCGTGATCAGCAACTGGTCCGCGGTCGAGCGCCTTCAAGTCGTCAACAATACTTTTGACGGGGTCACCGCCTGGCTGGGAATCCATTCGCTCATTCCCGAGCCGGTTGAGGTCGCGATTGCCAATAACTTGATTCTGGACGGCCGGGACGTGGAAATGTCGGAAGCTGTGCTGACCGACTTGCAGCGCCGCGGGGTATTTCGCGGGAATTACTGGCAAGTGCCCGCGGGTCTGTCGTGGTTGAGCGCACGGATGGGGCTGATCGCCACCCAGTTGCAGGGCGATGAGGCGAACATCCCGCGCGACCCTCAGGACCCCGCGTACTTGCAGCCCTCCGCGGGTTCCGTCTTGGCGACGGGCGGGGCGGGCGGAGCGTGGCTTCCGTATGTGGGTGCGGTTGAGCCGACAGGTTCGTGAGGCGCGTTGTTACCGCAGAGCCTGACGAACAGCTCTTCGTAACGCCGCGCCATCAGTGAGGCGTGGCCCACCAGGTCCGCCTGCTCTGCCGCCTCGGCGGCCATCCCCCGCGCCCAGTGCGGTCGAGCGGCTACGTCGTGCAGCGCAGCTGCCACGTGGTCGGGATCCGCCTCCACAATCACGCCTGTCTGCAGGTGCCGGATCAGCTCCCGTGCGCCGCCAACGTCGGTCGAGACGACCGGAACGCCCGACAGCATGGCCTCGAGCAGCACCAGCGCAAAACCCTCCGTCCGCGACGGGAGGCAGAAGCAGTCCATCGCATGGTAGTAGTCGCCCAGATAATCCTCGGCAAACGCGAAAGCGTATCGGCCGGGAATGCGACCGTTGGCCAGCCGCATCAGGTCATACTCCAGTGCACCATAGCCGACCAACAACAGTTTGTGCGGCGCCGCGAGCCGACTCATCGCCTCAATCAGCAGCTCCGGGTGCTTTTCGGGCGAGAATCGCCCGACGAATCCCGTAACGAAATCGGTGGGGGCGAAGCCGAGCGACTGACGCACGTCGCAGCGCGACCGCGATGCGGCGATACGCCTGGCGTCAATTCCATTGGGGATCGTGGTTACGGGCAGCGGAATGCCCAGCGACGTGCGCACCCTGTCGCTCACCGCCACCACATGGTCGGTGGATTGCCGGCTGCCCGCCAACAGGCCGTTCACCCAGTCGCCGACGCCGTGTGCAATGCAGACGGTCCGCGCGGTCCGCGGGATGCCAGAGAGCAGCGGATCAAGTTCCAGACCCCAGAAGAGCACGATGTCGTATTCCTGCGCTGCCTGGCGTATCACATCCGCATCCGCCACTTCGACAGGCAGCGGCATCTGAGCCACCTTGGCCCGCGAGATCAACTCCTGGTTCGTTACTAGAAACTTCTCGATGCGTGCCCGCGATGGATCCAGTGCTCCTGCGAGGTCGATGGCCTGCTGTTCGGCTCCGCCCTGAATGAAGCACGGGCCGAGGTGCGCAATCCGCAGCGGCCGCGCAACCTGCCTTTCAGAGGCGGGATGGTCCAGGGGGTACGCGGCACCGTACGTTGCGGGCCACGCGGAGTGCAGCGTGTGGCCGAGAGACGTCGTTGAGCTGTATGCTGCTGGACACGATACGAGCGGGTAGATCTTGGCGTCCGCACACGGACGCTGAACGTAGGAGTTCGACACGATTGGCCTCCACGCGCAGTAGCACTCAGGTGCACACTCCTCTCTAGCTTAATCGCCCAGTGGGCGAAAGACAGCGGTGTCACGTCAGACGCTTACAGGGAATACTGGGGAATCGAGACGGTTTCACCGTCTTTCACGGCCGACAGGTGGGCGTAGTAGCCAGGCACGGTCATGTTGAGGGCATCGATCACATTGACAGCCGGCTTGCGGTTGCGGAGGATGGCGTCGATGAAATCATCGCCCAGGTAACCGTGGGAACCGCCATGGCCGCCGGGTTCGACGCCGGGCGGCAGGGCGTACTTCTTGAGCTGGAGCCCGCTGCGCAGCGCTTCTTCATAACGTTGCTTGCCCGTCGCATCCCCGACGAACGTCTGATTGAACCCGCCGAACTCGCCGCGGATGCGGCCGGCCTCGAGATACTCTCCCTGCGAAGAACACACGATCATCCGTGACAGGCCCCCTTCGGTCGTGCGGAACAGACCGACCTCCGATCTGAACACGTTGCCGATCGCGTTGGGAATGCGCACGGCCTCGTCGAAGTAAGGTGTGCCCTGGCACGACACGTCCACGAACGCCTGATGGGTGACGCCTACGTAGTAGGCGGTGGCGTGCGTGGGATACCACATCGGACAACCATGCTTGCGCCAGTCCTTGTAGGAACCCAGCGCGGGGGCCCCGATCGAATGCGGGTGGCAGTATTCTCCTTCGGAGTACACGATCCGACCAAACACGCCGGCGGCATACAGATTCTCCATGGCGTATAGGTCATCGTGGAAAACGGATGTTTCGAACATAGCGTACACCAGTCCCTTGTGCTTGCGGCAACATTCCAGCAACCGTGGGGCGTCCTCAATATCGCCGCGAAACGCTGGCACGGCCGTCGCCACGTGTTTGCCGTGCTCGAGGCACAGCATGGCATGCTTCGCGTGAGCTGGCGCGTCGGTCGCACAGTAGATCGCTTCGATCGTCTCGTCCTTGACCATCTCTTCCAGCGACGGATACGTCTTGGCGCACTGTGCTTTGCGGGCCATGTCGGCGCAGCGGTCCGGGAACAGATCGCTCACCGCGACCAACTCGACGTTCGGGTGATGTTGCAGGTCGAATGCCAGGCCGAACTGGCACACGCCGTGGCCGACAATTCCCAATCGCACCTTGCGATCGCTAAAGGGCTGCCACGCCTGGGTCCGGTCCGCATCCGTCGTCGTCTGGTCGAACCCGGGGATCGCCTGTGTGTCCTGCGCAGCACGCAGCAGCATGCTGGGGCTGGCAGCGGCGACCGCAGAGGCGGCGAGGAACGAACGGCGATCAATGGTGGTCATGGGACAGGGCTCCTGTACTTCGCGAGGGTCGGCGCTCCGGATCGATCTGGCAATACGCTCGAGCAGCCCCGCAGCCGCTCGAACTCCAGTCTACAAGCCTCGCCCAGTCGGCTGCAAATCGTGATGACCATTGATCCTGTCGTTGCATCCCGTCGCTACCTGCGGCGGCGACCGGATGCAAGAGGTGCGAGGAACGCTGCGCTGGGTTCATTTCGCCCGTGTCGCTGCCAGACGGCCAGGGAGCGCACCTCGCGGTTCGTGTGATCCGAGGGGGACAGAAAAATGGGGGACAGAAAAATGGATTGTGAAGAATTTTCCTGTCCCCCATTTTCCTGTCCCCTGCCCCCTTGCGGGAGCGCGTGCGTCCCCCGCCGCCGAACGCCGAATGTGGCCAGGCAACACGACAGGACTGATCTGGCGAAATCCGCCGAATTGAGGTATATGTTCGCCCGCTTACCATGTGCGGCGGGAGGTCACCATGCGATACCAGGTCCGAACATCCACGCTTCGTATCGAATCGCCGGACGGGGCTGCAGTCCCGGGCAGGGACTCGGTCCCGGCTACCTCGCGCAGCCTGCGCACAATGCTGAAACTCCTTGCGTTTGCGTGCTCGCCCGTTCTGTTGCTGGCAGTCTCGGCCGTGGCCGGCCTCACGCTGCTGTTCGTGCTGGCGAGGCTCGTGGGAGCTGTCGGTCCTGCCGGTGCGCAGCTCGGCTCGTTCGGACGCGGCATCTTGCCTTTTCTGCTGCCAGGGCTGACGATTGTCGTGCCGGCCGTCATCCTGACCGTCGCTTACTGCCTGCTGGCGCGCTACTTGGGTATCGGTCGCGGCTGGGCGCTCGCGTCGTGTCTCGTCCTGTCTGCGCTGGCGGGTTTGGCCATCTGTGACGTGAAGTTGTCGGATATGCCGGGGCAGAACCAACTCATACTGGGGCTTGGCTTCGGAGCAGGGCAACTGTGGCGATTGGCGCAGGCGCTTCCACCACTGTTGCTTGGCCTGTGGCTCCTGCGACGCGGTCGAGACAGGGGCTGGACACCAGCCTCACGGGAAACACGGCGTCTGGCGGCCTGACCGCAGATGTGGCAACCGCGCTGTCAGCAGCGCAACGTGGGTTGTGAACGCGAGATTCGGAAGCAACTGTGAACCGCATTCGGCGTCCACGGGTGACTTACGGGTCGAGTTGCGCGTGGACACGATTGAACTCCGCGACCCGTTGCAGCAGTTGCGGGTGGCGCGCGCCGTCGGCAATATTGTGGTGCTGATTGTGCCACGGAAAATGCCAGACCCACAGTGCTGCCACGGCCACACCCTCCTCATCCAGCAGGTCCAACGCTGCACGTGTCCAAGTCCCGGCAGGGTCCTCCCGCAGGTTCGGGTCAATCTGGCCGAGTTCGCCGATGAACACAGGCCGGCCTGCCGCGTGGATGGCGCGCACCTGGGCTGCGAGCATTGCCAGAGCCGACAGGCCGGCAACGTTGCCGCGGTGACTGAAGTTGCCGTACGCGTGCAGACTCATGACATCCAATGGCGCCGGTTGGGACTGCAGCAGGTTGGACAGGTGCTCCCGCAATGAATCGGTCCGCCACTGGAAATCGGGAAATGTCTCTCGGCGGCTCATGCTCTCCTCACGCACACCCGCGTCGCCGCTCGTGACCAGATGGTGTGGATCCAGCTTCTTGATCAGCGCGGTGACGTTGCGGTAGTGCTGCAGGAGCATCTCGAACCGCAGACTGTCTTCGTGCGCGTAGGCCGCACGATACGCGTGCGAATCCGCCGGATAAATTCCCCGCCCGGGTGCGGGCCGATCCCGCTGGTCGACATCCGCCGCCAGGAAGGCTTCGTTTTCGAGCTCCCACATCAGCACGGTGGGGTCGTCCCGGTAACGCGTTACGATTTCGCGCACGTACCCGTAGGTAGCCGCGTAGGTTCGCGATTGAGGATCCAGGACGGCGGTACGAGGTTCACCACAGTCCAGGTGCCATTTGAAGACCGTGCCCAGTGATGGTACGAGCTTGACGCGGTGCTGGCGACAGAGCGTGAAGAGTTCGTCCATCTGCTGCCAGTAGGATTCCCGGTCCTGGCCGTAGAGTTCCGCAGTACCTTTCGGATAGCCCGGCGAGGCGAAGAACCGGATGAAGGCCACCTGATGGCGGGCCGCGTCCGCCACGGCTTCCTCGATCGCCGCACGCATCGCTTCACGACTGCCATAGATGGACTGCCAGTGGTGCCACGTGCCCATGTAAGCCTGCGACAAATGGGGAACGTTGACGCCAATGGCTCGATAGGGTCGGCCTTCGCACGTCAATTGCACTCCCGACGCACGAACGATGCCATCGGCCGGGGCGCCTTGCGACAGCAACGTCGCGCTGAGCATGACAAGACACGGGAGCGACACAGCACCTGTCCACTGACTTGCGTCGGTTGCGGACGAACGAAGACAGGTTCAATTGTGCGGTACCAGATCAGCGGCTGCAACCGACGACTTTGGAATAAAGCCAGTGACAGGCAAACGCGGCGGACGCTATCATGGATGCCGCACAGCGGCCCCGCCTCAGGAGCAGCGGCGGCGATCGAGCGGACAGGTTCAGTGCGATTGGGCGTCTATCCCGAGAAAGGACTACACGATGTCGGCCAACCCCGTCAGTGACTTCGCTGGGAAGAAGATCGCCGCGGGCGTCTGCGGGATCTTGCTGGGAGCCCTGGGCATCCACAAGTTCATCCTGGGTCTCACCACACCGGGCATCATCATGTTATTGGTCACCATCCTGACCTGTGGTGTGGGCGGTGCGGTGATGGGGATTATCGGCTTGATCGAAGGCATCATCTACTTGACCAAGACCGACAGTGACTTTTACCAGACCTACGGCGTGGAGAAGAAGGGCTGGTTCTAGGTTTCGTCCAAACCCCTCCCTCTGACGCTCTCCCCCGCCAAGCCGGGGGAGCGAGGACTGTCGGAGTCGCTTCGCGACCAGCTGCTGTCGTGGTGAGACAGAGCCTGCGAACCTGCGCGGCGCGTTCACCAGCGCGGGCCGCGGCCGCGCTGGGCGCCGTAACCGCGGCCCTGGCCCCAACCGCGCTGGTATCCATACCCGAAGCCGGCACCGCGTCCGCGCCCCATGCCGGGTCCCGGACCGTATCCCCAGCCTCCTCCGGCACCACGTCCGCCGGCCCACACGGGCCGCAGATTCGCGTCCCGCAGGTGCACGGTGCGGTCGCCGTAGGCCACCGTCTGGGCCACGTAGTGACCTTCCTGCAGCTGGTCCGTGCGAAATCCCTGGACCTTCACGGGCAGTCCCGCCTCCAATTCGCGCGCGAGAAACTCGACCTGCCCGGCCGGGCCGAGGTGGATATTGAGCGGTTCACCCTCGGGCGTCTCCAGCAGGACATGAGTCCCGATCCAGGAACGGCCGGTCGTATTTTCGCACGGGCCAGTCCGCACCTCGACGACCCGGCCCTCCAGGGTGACGATCTCGGGTCGCACGCCTTGTCGTGCGATGCCCTCGGGATCTCCAACGCCGCGCTGCGCCGCCACAAACCCGATGCCTGGCCCCCACAAAACCCACAAGGCACACAGTAAAGTCTGTTTCTGGCTCATGATCTCTACCTCCTCGCTAACTTGGACCGATACTCAACCGCTGACTGGCACACGACGATCGTCCCATCCGCGCTGCAGGTTGTGCACACCGCCTCATCATCCCGGCGCGACGATGTTGCACGCCATCTGTCCTGCGCTGGAGCGCAGGAGGTTGGACGGCCTGCAATGCTGCGCGTGGCACCCGGATGCGGGCTGGACGGTGGCTTAATCACGCGAGTCTCCGGGAGACTCCCTGCCCGACCTGTCGCGTGCCACATCGACTGCCAGAAGCTCATGCACATCCGGTGCCCGAACGTGGAATTTCCGGACACGTGGCAGGTCGGGCGTCACACGATCCACTTCCGTCGGACGTTACGGATGCTGAGGCCAAACAGAAACGCACAGAATCCGAGCAGCGCCGCGACACTCAGCGCAGCGGGGAACCGACCCGCTCCGTTGAACGCCTCGTGCAGCAGATCGGTTCCGTACGTCAACGGCATCGCATACGACAGCGGTCTCAGGAGCCAGGGCAGTTTATCAATCGGGAAGAACAAGCCGCAGAGGAACACCATCGGGAAGCGGAAGAAGTTCGAGAAGCTCTGGGCCTCGAAGACTTCGCTCACGGACACCGCCACGAACAGGCCGAGAAATGCGGAACTGACGGCCACGAGCGTCACGGCGACGCACACTTGCCACCAGATTACGCCGGCCAGGTCGGTCAGTGCGGCGGCCAGGCCGATCGGCACCACGGCGTTCGCCACGCCGAACAACACGGCGCCGGAGGTCTTGGCCAGCATGAGCAGCTCGAGCGGAATCGGGGCCAGCAGCAGCCGTTCGAAGGAGCGGCCCTTCTTTTCGAACGTGATCGTCACGGCCAGCATGCTGGTGGTACCGAAGAGCACGGACAGCGCCATGACGCCGGGCACCAAGCCGCGCACATCGACGGCCGATTCGGACTTGATGAAGAACATCAGCGTCCACGCCAGCGGGAAGATCACACCCCAGCTCACGTTCGGCGGCTTGAGATAGTAGCTGCGCAGGTCTTTAGCCAGGATGTTCCAGTAGGCGATCCAGATCTTCACGTCGGGCCCCTGCCTTTCTCGGGGTCGCGCCGCATGCGTGCTGCTTCGATGCCGGTGAGTTCGACGAAGACGTCTTCCAGCGACGGTCGGACCAGGCGTGCTTCGGTCACGGCAACGTCGTGTTCCTCCAGGCAGCGAATCACAGGCGCCAACGGCATCGGCGTGACGCTGCGGACGCGCAGCGTAGTCGGGTCCGTGAGTTCGAAGGTGGCTGCGGGAAAGTCGGTGTGGAGTCGGGCGAGCAGGGTGGTCGCATCGGCACTCAAAGCCAACTGCATCAGCTGGGCGTCGCGCAGCCCGCTCACCAGGTTGCTCAGCGTGTCGAGCCGCACGATGCGACCGGCCACGACCAGTGCGATCCGATCACACAGACGCTCCGCTTCTTCGATGTAATGCGTAGTCAGGAAGATGGTGGTACCTGCTTCGCGGAGCCCGGCCAACAGCGTCCGGATCTGGCGGGAGCTGGCCACGTCGATTCCGCTGGTCGGCTCGTCGAGGAACAGCACGGCGGGCCGGTGCATGAGCGCGGCGGCGATGGTGAGTTTGCGTTTCATGCCGCGCGAGTACGTGGCGAACTTCCGCGCGGCGACCTCGGACAGACCAAACCGACTCAGCAGCTCAGTCGCTCGCCGCCGCCGCTCCGCCCGGGGCATGCCGTACAGGGCGCCGCAGAAACAGAGATTGTCGAAGCCACTCAGTTCCGGGTACAGGTTGCTGTCGTCCGGCACAATCCCCATGAGGTGCTGGACGCGTTTTACACGGCGGGTCACGTCACGGCCGAGGTAGCGGATCGTCCCGCCGGTGGGCCAAGCCAGGCCGGTGAGCATGTTGATCGTGGTGGTCTTGCCGGCCCCGTTGGGTCCCAGGAAGCCGAAGATTTCGCCGCGGCGCAAGTGAAAGGTGACGGCGTCGACGGCCAGCGTCTCGGGAAAACGCTTGGTGAGTTCCTGGGCCTCCACGACGATGTCGTCTGGCGGGTTCACAACAGGATCGGCTCCTGCTCCACGTGCGTCGCGCCCGCCTCGTAAGGGCACCGAATTTGACGGCCGCGTGTCAGATCACGGCGATTATAGCGGCCGGATCGACTCGATCGCCAGCCGCGGGTGAAAGGAACACAGCGCTGCCCGTCTCGAATCTCTTGCATCCCGTCGCCGCCGTAGGTGGCGACGGGATGCAAGTACTGGATATAATGCCGGCCTCCTGTTTGCTGCCGAGGTGAGGAGCGTATGAGTCCTGCCACACCTGGTACTGATCTCGAAACCGGGCCGGGCGGCGGCGCGGATCCGCGCGTCTATCTGGCGGCCGAACGCACGTTGCTGGCCTGGATTCGCACCGGCCTGGCCATGATGGGATTGGGATTTCTGGTCGCCAAGTTCGGCCTGTTCGTGCGGGAGATGGCGGCGTGGCGCGGCACGGACGTGGCGGATCCGCCGCGTCTGAGCGTATGGATCGGCACCATGCTCGTGCTGCTGGGCATCGCCGCCACACTGCTGGCAGCTGTGGAATACGTCTGCATGCTCCGCCGGCTGGGCCTGGTGCATCAGGTTGGGGCGGTGCGTTTTGCCATGAGCGCAGGAATTGCCGTCGTCATGGGCGTGACGGGACTGGTCATGGCGGTGTATTTGCTGTTCCTGTAACAAGGACAATCTCATGGACATGCGGTTAAGCAGTGCATTGTGCAGTCTCCTGGTGGGATGGATCATGGGCGGTTCGCCGACTTTCGCGCAGACTCCGGGACGGTGGAACGTAGTGGAACACGGCGCGGTTGCCGACGGTACCACGGACAATACGGCGGTTTTCCAGGCGGCGCTGGACGCCGCGAGGCAAGCTGGCGGAGGCATTGTGGACGTGCCGGCCGGCAGGTTCCGGTTCGACGGCACGCTGACGATTCCCGCCGGCGTGACGCTGCAGGGCACCTATCGCGTGCCGCCGACGGCAGACCGGCGCAACGTGGCCAAGCCGGATGGCAGCGTCCTGCTGACCTTTGCCGGGCGCGGCAGTACGGACGGGCCCGCGTTCATTCAGCTGTCCGGCCAGAACGCGGCAGTCGCCGGACTGGTGATCGCCTATCCGGAATGGTCCGCAGACACCGTGCCCCCCGTCCCCTACCCGCCCTGCATTGCTTCCGAGGGAACTGAAAACGTCGGCATTCTGGACTGCTGCCTGTTAAATCCCTACGAGGCGATCAAGCTGGTCCGAGCGCATCGGCACCTGGTGCGCAACGTCACCGGGTATCCGAGCAAACGGGGGATCTTCGTCGACGAATGCTACGACATCGGCCACATTGAAAACATCCACTTCTGGCCGTTTGGTGTCACCTACCAGCAGGATGATCCCTACTGCAAGTGGATCAATACAGAAGGCGTGGCGTTTGAACTGGCCCGCACCGACTGGCACTACGTGTCCAACACGTTCTGCTTCGGATATGGCGTGGGCTACAAGTTCTCGGCCTCACAGGCGGGAGCCACCAATGGAAATTTCCTGGGGCTGGGGGCCGATTCCTGCCGTCGTGCCGTGCTGGTGGAACAGGCTCAGCCGCCGGGGCTGCTGATCACCAACGGGGAATTCGTCGGGCGCTGGGGCAGCACCGATTCCGTCTGCATCGAGATCGGAGACCGGGTCGAGGGCAAAGTGAGCCTGGTGAACTGTTCCTTCTGGGGACCGATCGATCGCTGCGTCTGGATGCGCAGCCCGTTTGGCCAGTTCACCGCCAGTGCGTGCCATTTTGTGCATTGGGACAACCACAAGACAGGCGCCCCCGCCCTGCAGCTGGATGCGGGCAAAGCCATGGTCCAGGCGTGCACCTTCGCACGCGACGGACTCCATGTGGCGGTTGGTCCCGAAGTCCGCCACGCAATCCTGATGGGGAACCAGGCGGCATCCGGGTTCCGCGTCGACAATCACGCCGGCGCGCGCATGACGTCGCTGGGTAATGAACAGCATCCGTTGGATGCTACGCCCGAGGCGCGCAGTCACTACCAGATTGATATCGGCGCCATGGGGGACGACCGATTCCTCGAAGGCTGGTCGGGTCGCGAAGAGCGATCCGGAGCGGGACCCTTGGGGACGGCACGCTGGTCCACCGGGGTCTCGCGCATCTGCCTGCCCGTGGTTCCGGAGAGTCGGTATCGGGTGACCGTTGCACTGCGCGTGCCGCCGCAGGCCGAGTCGGACGAGGCGGGCCTGTACCTGGACGGAGAGCGCATCGCTCCGCTTGATCGCACGAGCACGAGCATTGCCGTCGAGCTGCCGCCGACAAGTGCGACTCAGCGGGTACTCGAGCTGCGTTGTCATGGCTGGATACCGCGCGACGTCGTACCGGGCTCACGCGACGACCGCACGTTGGGCGTCGAGGCCATGACCATCACGATGCGGGCGGACGGGGCCGAAGAACGGGTCTTTGACGCCAATCGGGGCGGCTGGTGCGCCGCGGACGATCATCCCACCAGCCAACCGTGACCGTGGTCGGCGCCGCGGTTTGACCGGTCCGCTACGCCATTCTAGAGACCGACGAAGAGTTGACGCTGTACGGGGATCTGCCTGGCGTGGCGTCTGACGGTGTCGAACTGCGATTCGACAAGAATCAGTTGACGATTCACGGCAGAACTCAAACAGGGTGTCCTGGCAGTACACTTGCCGAAGGTTGAGGCTGCCAAGCCGCGCCGCATTGAAGTCAAAGCGATATGTCGCGGTGGCGCGGCTAAGACGCCGCGCCCCGCGCATGTCGGACAGCTGCCCCGCCCGGCGGCCTGCGCTCCACCGCAGGCGGGGCAAGGCTCGTGGATTGTGACCAGGGCCTGGACGCAGCCGCCCCGACAGGCTTCCTCGGGCGTCATGGGGAGGTCGGCGACCACATCGGCGATCGCAGCCGGTGGGCCGGCATCTCGACACGTCCGGTGGATCCATTTGCCGGACGGCCACTCGGCTGATGGAAACTCCTCTCGCCGCGCGTCAAGCCCCCACGCCTGGGCAGCGGCCGCAGGGACGGGAGCCGGGCGTGTTGCCGGGTGGACCCCGGGCCGTGCATTTGCTGCACGGGCCTGCTGTTGATCGTAGTCCCGGCGCTTTGCCGGATCACCCAAGACGTCGTATGCCTCGGAGATCAATTTGAATTTCGCGGGAGCATTTGGCAGATCCAGGCATACATCAGGATGCCATTTTCTGGCCAGTTCTCGAAACGCCGCGTCAATTTCCGCGGGCGTTGCGGAACGGGCCAGGCCGAGAATGTCGTAATAACTCGGGCCGACGTTCGGAGCCACCGCCAAAGCCTCGGATAGAACCGCGGACTGCGACACGCACCCGCCGGGCCAAACTGGTGCCGGCAGCGGAGGACTGCAGCAATCCGTATCTGGTGAATTGTGACTCCTGACGGTCACCGAGGCAAGCGTAACAACCTGCAACAAGGGGACATGCACTTCCCTCGTCGTCGTCACGGCTCCCCTTCATCCATGGTGGATTGCGGCAGGCCGTGGCCCGGCTGGTGCGCGTAGAGCAGCCAGTAGACGACGGGAATCACGAACAGCGTGAACAACGTGGAGGCGAACAGGCCGAAGCAGCGTGAACAACGTGGAGGCGAACAGGCCGAAGATCAGCGACCAGGCGAGTCCCGAGAAGATCGGGTCGATGATGATCGGCACAGCCCCCAACATTGCCGTGACGGATGTGAGCAGGATCGGCCGCAGCCGCACCACACGGCTCTCCATGATCGCGTCGAACAACGAGCGCCCGCGCGCGAGCGAGAGGTGAATGAAGTCGACCAGAATAATGGAGTCGCGCGTCACGATCCCGGAGAGCGTGATCATGCCGATCATGCCGGTAGCGGTGAAGTAGACCGGATCAAGGAAGTCGCCGACGTACTGAGCGTTGATGACGTTCAGGAGCCAGAACCCGGGCATGACGCCCAGGATCGTGAGCGGAATGGCCAGCATCACGATCACCGGCACGGCGAACGAGCCGGTCTGGGCCACGAGCAGGATGTAGATGCCCACCATGGCGGCGGCGAAGGCGAGCCCCAGGTCGCGGAACACGTCCAGCGTGATTTTCCATTCCCCTTCGCCCGCGAAATCCACGGTGAACGCCGCGGGCACGTGCCAGGCCAGACCGCTGCCGTTGTGGAGAAACGTCCGCTGCTCGACCGGCCGCGGCGTGCCTTCCACGAGCCAGCCGTGTCCCACGCGGTTGGCCGCCGCCGGCGGCTGGTCCTCGCGACTCCGATCGGCCAGGACGTCGATGACAACGTCGGCCGGCGGGCGACCAGCCGTCTCGGCAAACACATACGCGACGCGCTGCAGGTTCTTGTGGTAGATCATCTGGTCCACGCGCGCTTCCTCCCACTCGCCCAGCTCAGCCATCGAGACCAGCTCACCGCGGTCTCCCTTGACGTGGACGCGCGTCAGATCGAGTTCACTGGTACGGCGCGCCACGGGCAGACGCATCTCAATGCGGAGCGGATTTCGTTCCGTGCTGCTGCGCACGACCCCTTCGGTGTGGGTACCGAGCACGGTGTGCAGCGTCTGGGCGATCTGCTCGGTGGTGATGCCGTTGAGCGCGGCTTTTTCCTTGTCGGTGACGAAGATCAGCTTGCGCTGGGCCGCCTCGCGCACGTCGTCCACGTCCACGACGCCCGGTTCCGCGGCCAACCGCGCGCGCACCGTATCAGCTGCGGATAACAGGTCGTCGTAGCGATGGTCCGGCTGGCCGTACACTTCTGCCACGACGCTGGCAATCACCGGCGGCCCGGGGGGCGTCTCCACGAGTTTGAGACGTGCGCGGTGGCGATCGGCGATCGCCTGCAGCTCGTTCCGCATGCGCAGCCCGATCGCGTGACTCTGCAGCGTGCGGTGCTTCTTACCGACCAGGTTGATGCGCACTTCCGCGACGTGGTCCCCCTGACGCAGGTAGTAGTGCCGCACCAGGCCGTTGAAGTCCATCGGCGAGGCGAGGCCGACATAGCTGGTGAAGTCGGCGACTTCCGGCACGCCCGCCAGATAGGCCTCGAATTCCCGCACCGCTGCGTCGCTGCGTTCGAGTGTCGTGCCCTCATCGAAGTCCAGCACCAGCAGCAGCTCGTTCTTGTTGTCGAACGGCAGCATCTTCAGTGGCACCAGACGCAACGCGGCCATCCCCATGGCGCCGCACGTCAGCAGGAAGATCACCGCCAGGAAAGACCAGGCGAGCAGTCGCGAGTGCAGCAAGGGCGCCATCAGCGGATAGAAGAGCCGGTACAGCAGCGATTGCTTGACCGCCTCGAGATCGTGCACATCCTGCACGCCATGACCGGCCGCGTCACCCCCTGCAAACTTGCGTCGCAGCACGTGAAACGCCATCCAGGGTGTGATGGTGAACGCCACCAGCATGGACATCAGCATGGTCACCGGCACGTTGAGCGCCATGGGCCGCATGTAGGGCCCCATCATGCCCGTGATGAAGAACATGGGCAGAAAACTCACGATGACCGCCAGTGTCGCGGCGATCAGCGGCGGGCGGATTTCCGCCACCGCCTCGAGCACGATGCGGCGCGTGGCTTTCCGGCGAAGCGCAAAATGCCGGACGATGTTCTCGACATCCACGATCGGGTCGTCGACCAGCAGGCCCAGCGACAGAATCAGCGCAAAGAGCGTGACGCGGTTGATGGTGAAGCCCAGCAGCAGGTTCACCGCCAGGGTCAGGCCGAACACCACCGGCACCGCAATGGCCACGATCAAGGCCTCACGCCAACCCAGGCCCCAGGTGAGTAAGGCCACCACGATCAGCACCGCCACCGCCAGGGCTTCGACCAACTCGTTGACCTTCTCGTCGGCCGTCAGCCCGTAGTTCCGCGTGATGACCAGTTCCATGTCGTGGGGAACAATCTGCTCCACGAGGGCTTCCGCCTCGTGCAACACGGCGTCGGCCACCCACACCGCGTTGGCGCCCTTTTTCTTGGCAATCGCGATCGTGACGGCGCCCCGTGCCTGAGACGCCTCCGCATCCGGCGCGTCGGTCGCGGCCGCCCGCCCGAGCACCGTGCCCGGGAACCCGGCCTCGTGTGTGAAGCCGCGGGCCGGTCCCCAGCCATGCCGCACGTAATGGGCCACCTCGGCCGGCCCGTCTTCCACCGTGGCGACGTCCTTAAGGAAGACTGGGACGCTGTCGAACACGCCGACTACCAGATCCGCGAGCTGACGTGCGTCGTCAAAGGGGAGTCCCGCCTCGATGCGGATCCGCTGGTCCTGGCTGCGGATGTCACCGGCCGTCTGACGGACGTTGGCCGCCTGCAGCGCACGCTGCAGTTCCAGTGGCGATACGTGGTAGGCGGCCATCCGGTCCGGATCCACCAGCACCTGGATGACGCGCGGCCTCCCCCCCAGCACGTAGGCACGCGAGACGTTCCGCACTCCGGCCAGCCGCTGCGTGACCTCTTCCGCCACGCGGCGCAGCGACATGTCGTCGCTGGTCGAACTCGCCAAGGTCAACGTGACGACCGGCACATCATCGATCTCGACCGGCTTGACGACCCAGCCGGTTACGCCAGGCGGCACGATATCGAGATGCTCGTCCAGCTTCTTGTACAGCTTGACCAGGCTCCGCTCGCGGTCTTCACCCACGTAGAAGCGTACGGTGATGATCGCCTGGTCCTCCTGGCTCATCGAGTAGACGTACTCGACGCCATCGATCTGATACAGGATCTTCTCCAGCGGCGTGGCGATCAGCTGTTCGACTTCCGCTGCCGAGTGTCCGGGGAAGCGGACGTAAACGTCCGCCAGCGGCACGATGATCTGCGGGTCCTCTTCACGGGGGGTGACGCCCAGCGCCGCCAGGCCGACAACCGAGGCCAGCAGGATCAGGACCAGCGACAGGTTCGACTCCAGAAACGTCTGGACGATCCGGTTCAGAATGTGCGATTCGTGGCCTGGAGCGGGGCCGGGCTCCGTGCTCATGGTGCGTCTCCTCAAGTTCCCGCAGCACTGGGTGCCAGCACAACCTGCTCACCTTCACGCAGTCCGGACAACACTTCCACGTTGTTGTCGAACGTGCGCCCGATCCGGATCGACCGCCGGATCGCCCGCCCCTGCTGCACGACATCGACCAGCTCCAGTTGGCCGACTCGCCGCACAGCGCGTTGCGGCACGATCAGTACCTCCTCAGGGTCCAGCGGGATCAGCAGGCGTCCGAACATGCCGCTGTACATGCCGGGCGGGCACGGACCGGTGACTTTGACCTGAAAGGCACGACTGGCCGTTTGGGCTTCCGGAACAATCTCGCTGATCGTACCGACGCATTGTTTGCCCAGTTGCTCGATCTGCACGTTAATGTCCTGACCCACCGCCAGGCGGCTTTGCAGCGCTTCGCGGACGCTGGCCACCAGCTGCATGCGGGTGGGATCGAAGAGCGTCACGAGCATCTGTCCGGGGCTGACCATGTCACCGACGTCGACTTTCTTGTCGATGACGGTGCCGTCGATCGGTGAGCGGATCGCGGTCCACTCGAGCATGGCTTCCACTTCCTTGACGGCCTGCTGGGCGCTGAGCAAGTCCGCCTCCGCGCTCTGGAGTGCCGTGGCCGCTTTTTCGTATTCCTGGCGGGCCACCGACCGTGACTCGACCAGCTTGGCGTAGCGCTGTTCGTCGGCGGCCGCCTGGGTCCGCGTGGCCTCCGCACGGCTCACGGCCGCTTTGGCCTGTTGCAGACGGGCCTGCAAGTCGGTGTCGTCCAACCGCACCAGCAGCTCACCGGCCGTCACCGATTGGCCGGCGCGCAAGTTCACTTCCACGACCCGCGCCAACAGCCGCGAGCCGATGTTGGTCTCATGGACGGCCCGAACCGTCCCGACCGCCGTCTCGAAACGCGGCAATCGCATACGCTCGACGGCGATCACTTCCCCTTCGACGGGCCTGCCTGCCGGTGCGGTGGCCGCCTCGGTCATGGCCACTTTCGGCTGGAACCGGCCGGCCAACCAGAGCAGGAGCAAGACAATGGCCGCCGCAAACACGATCCAGCTTGCAACACGACCGGTCCATCGCAACCACGGCGCTGCTGACACGCGTGCAGTTTCCATAGCGTTGAACTCTCGCAAATTTACCGCCCATCCTGACCGCCATCAGGGCAGTATCATAACATAAACCGCTGGAGCGCGCCACGCCGGCTTGCCGCCGCGACCCGCAGCGTCGGCAAGGCAGGCAATTGTCGGGGCCGCCCATACACCATTTCGGGGCGTTCGTGGCCCGGCATTGAGCGTTGCTTGTATCCGGTGCGCGTTCTGGCGAAACTGGAGAAACACTGCACGGCATGGGGCATCTCGGGGGACCGCCAATGGACAATCCGCTAACGCTTTCCGAAGTCATTCTGGACTCCCTCAACGACGGCGTGTATGTCTGCGATCGGGACCGCCGCATCGTGTACTGGAGCAAGTCGGCCGAGCGCATTACGGGCTGGACAGCCACCGACGTGGTGGGACGCCGGTGCCTGGACAACGTGCTGTCCCACATCGACAAGGACGGGCATCGACTCTGTGGTGAAGAGTTCTGTCCACTGCATCGGTCGATGGTGACGGGGAGTCAGAGCACGGTCCCGTTGGTCGTGTTCGGTCTGGCGAAGGACGGCCGGCGCATCCCGTGCCAGGTCTCGGTATCGCCGGTACTCGACGCCCAAGGCAATGTCATCGGCGGTGTCGAGACATTTCGTGACGTGTCGGCGATGCTGGCTGACCTGCAGCGGGCCAAGAAGATTCAGACGCTGTCGCTCGAGCATGATCTGCCTGCCGACGACCGCATCCGATTCGCCACATGCTACACGCCGCACGATCTGGTCGGCGGCGACTTCTATGCGATCCGGCAGCTCGATTCGGACTGCTACGGTTTCCTTTTAGCCGATGCGATGGGGCACGGTGTGGCGGCCGCCTTGCATACAATGCACCTGAGCGCGCTGTGGGGACGATTTGGGAATTTGGCCCAGGGGCCGGCCGAGCTGGCGGCGATGCTGAACAGCGAATTGGCCAAGGTGGTCAAGGACGAGTCGTTTGCGACGGCTGTCTGTGGTGTCATCGATGCCCACGCGCGGACCGTGCGCTTCGCCGCCGCGGGTGGCCCTCCTGTGCTCGTCTTTCGGGCTGCGGGCGACGTGGAACAGCTCGACTCCGCGGGGTTTCCATTCGGCATGATCGAAGACGCTGATTATGAGGAAGTGGAGGCGGACTTGGCGGTGGGTGACTGCCTGTTGCTGCTGAGCGACGGGGCGTTTGAGATCCGCAACGCCGCCGACGAGCTGCTGGGCGTCGACGGGTTCGTGCGGATGCTGACGCAGCTAGGTTATCCGCGCACGGCGCTGAACATGGACGCTGTCGAGGAACAACTACTGAAATACTCCAACAACATTCGACTGGAAGACGACGTCACGGCGATTGAGGTCCGCTTCCTGTGACGAATCGGGTCAAGTGGCTGCACCCGCGTGTGCTCCGCCGCTGCCAGACCGCCAGCCATGTTGCTCGTCAACCCATCGGGAAGAAAGGACCCTGTTCATGTTCTCGCCACACGTACTTCCGCTACTGCTATCGGCGGTGCTCAGCAGCGTCGCCGCTGACGAGGTCCGACCCTGGCAAGTGTACGAACTGATGTGGGAGTCGGAGGTCTCGGCCGAGTCGGCAATACCTTCGCGGTACGTCGAGAGTCTGCCGGACGGAGGGCCGGCGTTCCTGACGGCCACGTTTCGTGGCGACAGCGGCGAGGCGGCGGGGCAACAGCTGGCGGTCAGTGGTTTCTGGGACGGCGGCCGCACGTGGCGCGTGCGGTTTGCGCCTCCGGCTGCCGGCGAGTGGTCGTATGTGACAAGCTCGCCGGACCGCGGCCTGGACGGCCACCGCGGTCAGTTCCGCTGTGTGGCCTGGACCGCGGAAGAATTCGCGGCCAACCCGACGCGCCACGGCTTCGTCCAGGTGGCACGCAATGGACCGCAGGCGGGGCACATCTTCCAGTATGCGGACGGCACGCCCATGTTCTGGCTGGGCGACACCTGGTGGAACTGGACCAAGCGCGGGATCCCCTTCGCACGCGTCCAGCATCTGGTCGATACGCGCGCCGCGCAAGGATTCAACGTCGGTCAGCTCTTCTTTGCCGGATCCGGATGGGGACGCGACAGCGCGCTGCTCGATCGGACGTATCAGCTGCCTGATCTCGAGCACCTTCGCCACGTGGAGCAGATGATCAGCTATGCCAACTCCCAGGGGATCACGGTGTGGGTGCATGGCTGGTGGTCGGGGAAGAACATGCAGGAGCGCGTAGGCGCAGAGCACGCCCGCCGTTGGACGCGGTACATGGTGCACCGGCTCGGCGCGTTCAACGTGATCTGGGTCCTGGCAGGCGAATACAACATGCACAACTATGGCGGCATGGGGTTGGAGTTCTGGAAGGAACTCGGACAGCTGATCGACCGGGAAGATCCCTACGACCGCCTTCTGGGAGCCCATCCGACGCCGCCCGGCTGGGAAGGCGGCGACGCCGCTCCCCAATGGTCGACGGCCGAAGTACTGCACGACGAGCCTTGGCTCAATTATCACCAGAGCCAGGTCGGCCACGGTCGCTGGCGGAATGAAATGATCCCGCAGGTGGTGCGCGCGGCATACTGCCTGGAGCCGGCTAAACCGATCGTGGTGACCGAGCCATGGTATGAGTTCATCGAGGGCAATCCGACGGCGGCCGACATTCGGTTTGGCGGCTGGTCGGCGGTGCTCAGCGGCGCGGCGGGGCACAGCTACGGCGGCGGGCATGTCTGGCGTGCGCACGTGCCCGAGTCGCCCGCCGACCGCGGCGCGTGGCCGCTGCAACTGGATTTCTCGACCGATACGCTCGACTATGCCGGGGCGAGGTCGCTCGGATTCCTCGCCCAGTTCATGCGCGGCATCGCGTGGTGGCAGCTCGCACCCCACCCGGAACTGCTCCACGAGAACCCGTCGCCCTATTGTGCGGCCGAACCCGGCCGACAGTACGTCGTGTATCTGCGCTGGGGCGGGTCCGTGAAACTGGATCTGCGCCCGTCCACAACCGATGACGAGTTCGCGTTCACCTGGATCGATCTCACTTCGGAGCAGACGCGGCGGACCGGCACCGTAGCTGGTGGCGACATCCGCCAGTTCTCTCCACCGGAGGATTACCCGGGCGTCGAGGAGTTCAAAGACTGGCTCCTGCATGTGCGCCGCCGCGAGTGAACGTCAGAGCTACTTGTTGTCACCGACATTTCTGTCTGAGCAGGAGGGTGAACGATGGCACGTTCGAAAGGGACGGGCGCTATTTACCAGCTGAAGATGACGCTTGCCGGGTTACGGCCACCAATCTGGAGGCGAGTACAGGTACAGGATTGCAGCTTGGCTGCGCTCCACGAAATCATCCAGCGTGCGATGGGTTGGTACTCGTCGCACCTTTGGGCATTTGAGATTGATGGCGAGCAGTACGGGGAGGACCCGTGGGGCGAGTCAGATATGGCGAGCCCCAGATCAGTCAAGCTGAGCCGGCTCGTGCGCAAGGGTGTGAAGAAGATTGGCTACACCTACGACTTCGGTGATAACTGGGAGCATACTGTCACCATCGAAAAGACCCTGGACGCGGAGCCGACCGCCAAGTACCCGCGCTGCACAGCGGGCAAGCGAGCTTGTCCACCGGAAGACTGCGGCGGGCCGTGGGGCTACGGCGAGTTCCTGACCGCGATCAGCGACCCGCAACACGAGCGCCACGAAGAGTTGCTCGAGTGGATCGACGGGGAATTCGATCCAGAGGCGTTTGATGTGAACGACGTCAACAGGCAGTTGGCGATGCTCCGGTGATGGAGCTTCGACAATGATCGCGGATTGCGGGCTCCCTGCCGGCCAGTCAGCGCAGCGGGAACGATCGCTCCACCGTCCGCTCGGTGCCGGCCTGCTGGACCGTCACGCGAATCGTCGGCTCGTCATCCAGAAAACAGTAGTGTGCGAAGTACCCGCTCGGACGCACGTTGGCGACCTCTTGACCGTTGAGCAGGACAGTCGCACCGGGCGTGACAAGTCCGCGCACGTTGATCATGCGTGGACCGGCAGGAAGCGGCGTGCCCTCGGGCGGCGAGGTCTGGACGATCAGCCGCGGTTGCGACCGCAGCGCCTCAATTTCCTCGGCCACCGCGGCGCGGGTCGCCTGCAACACGGCCGGGTCGCGCGTGTAGTCGTGAAATGACCAGATCACGCGTCGGCAGAGCTCCAGCGACCGCTGTCGCGGATCCAGCCAGAACGCGTCGGCTCCGACCTCCTGCTTGATCTCCCGCAGGCGATCGGCCAGCAGCCACAAGTACTCATAATCCTGCAGACCATCACGCTGGGCGCTCAGTCGCAGCGAACCGATCAAGCCGTGCGTGCCCGGATAGACGATCGCCCGGTCACCCAGCGGCAGATCCTTGCTGATACCGTCCTCGGAATACGGGTCGTCGCTGCCGTAGAAATTCAGACCCCAATGCAAGTAGCCCTGGAGATCGTACAGGTAGTTCAGCCAATGCAGCACCCGGACCTTGAGGAGTGACTGGTCGAGAAACCGGTTGGGGTACCGACCCGTGGGGTGGCAACAAGTGTAGAACCAGAGTTCGCGCCCTTCCTCGCGGCGCAAACGATCGAAATGCGGATACCAGAGGTTGAGGTGACTCAGCTTCGGCACATAGATATCGAGCGGCCCCAGGTACTCCGTCTCGACCGCCTCAACGGTCCGGACGCTGGGCGCAACACGACGGATGGTGGCGACTGCCTCGGCAAAACTCTCTTCATGGTGGATAAACGGTTCGTCGGTGATCGCCACGAGCACTCGTTTCTGCCAGCCTCGCTGCGTCACCAGTTTTTCGAGCGCAGATAGCTGCGACAGCCGCCGCGGGCCTCCAGGCTGTTCCGGCACTTCCACGCGGCCGGCAGGATCCAGAATGGACGCGGTTTTCTGGCCAGCGGCATGCAGGTGGATCTGGCGGATACCCGCGGCAAACGCCGTTTTCCGCGTGTCGCTCCAGAAGTCCGGTGTCGCAGCTGACCTGTCCCTCGGGGCGCTCCTGCACGACGATCCAGTCCAGGCTTCCCATCACGTCGGTCTGGCGATGCGCGACCAGGAACGTGCAGAATTCGCGGTACAGATCGTAATACGCTGGACTGTCCGGCTCAGTACGACCGCCATAGGCGACTCCGGGAAACAGCCCCCAGTTGATCACGGACAGATGCCGCTCGGCCGGGAGATCGAAATCCCACACGTGTACCAGAATCGGCAGCGTCCAGACCTCATCATCGCTGCTTACGGAGAGCGTACCATCGTACGTGCCCGCTGCCGCATCCGGCGGGACCGACAGTTCGATCCAGATCGGTTGAGACTGCTCCGCCGCCGCGGAAATCGTTGCAGGCTCCCAATACGGGTCAGGCAGACTGGTCGGCGCTTTGGCGACGAGTTCGTCGTCGGGCACGCCGGCGGAGTTCCGTGTGACGTCGATGTAGCGCACCCATTGCAGGCGGATTTGTCCACGAGCAATGGCAGCACCGGTCTCGCGATGGCGCAGATCGCTGACGGCAGCATTCACTGCGTCACGATCCGCGGCTGTTCGAAGGACCGCCTGGGCACTGACCGTTTCACCGCGGCCTCCTGACAAACGCAGCGCATCATGACGTGCCGTGTCCGGTGGCGCCAGCTCGCTGCGCAGGACCTTGGTGAGGTTGTCGCTGGCCCACAGCGCGCCGGTGGTCTCTCCAGCCGCCGTGGGGGCGGCCGCGAACTCCAGGCAAGCGAGAGCAAGCAGTGCAACCTGACCAACGTGAACGTCGCTCATTGTGCTACTCCTCAGTGCGTGCGCCTTGATCAGTCGCCTCGCGGTGTCTCGGCCGTACAGTCGACTTCCACGAAACCCTCCCCGGCCGCGCTGGCCAGGATCCTCTCGCCCACTGCCAAAGACGTGCCCAGGCAAAGCATGGCGCGCTGCGGAGCCCCGGCCTGGTCGAAACGCACCAGACCGAACTGCCCGTCCAGGCGAATCCCCGTCGCTGGCTGGATGACCGGAGCGACCCCACGCCGGGCTGTTCCCAACGGATCCTCGACGTCCAGCGCCAACAACACGTCGCGCCGCCCATCGGCCAGGATCATTTCGATCGCCACATCCGAGTCCCGGCACGGCTGGCCGTCGGCCGTTTCCAGTGGCAGTCGGGTCACGCGGGCAATGCTCGCCGACGTTTCATAGGGTTCGATTAAGCTCACGAACGTCGAGGCCAGCGGTGCCTGATCGGCCCGACGTCGCACCGCCAAACGCGGAATCCAGGCGTCTGCGGTTCCTCCATAGAGCCCCACGGCGACCCAGCCTTCGGCTGCCAACACCTCGGCATCCGGCGTCAGATCGGTGTATCGCAGACGGACTTGCTGGCCAGCCGGCAGGTAATGCAGATAATCGTCCACGATCCAGTCGACACTCCAGGGCCGTGGGGGATCCACGGCCTGTCGGACGTTGCGCGTCTGCTCGCCCCAGCCGTGATCTTCCCTTGCGCGCCATGTCAGGCCGTGCGAGTCAATCCGTCCGAAGTGGCTGTGGACGAACTTCACGTGCTCGCTGCCGCCCACCACGCGGAAGACATCCACCAGATACGAATCTTGCTCGGACAGATCGATCAGCGCCGCGGTTCGCTCGAACTGCTGGCCGCCGATCAGCGGCGCGGCGGACGCGCGCACCACGCGGCACTGCGCACCGTCAGCCCACAACGTGGCCGTGCCCGATCCGGGACGCGTGTTCTGTCCGTCCACGACGACAGTGTTGTGCGCAGCCGACTGTGTATACCACACCGCCCGCGGCGCGCCCCACCCTCCGTACTGGACGGGGGGATACCCGCAGTCAGGCAGGAGATCAAGCCCTTTGGCAAAAAGCCCCAGATTCAAACCGTCCGCGTGTCCGTGACCGCCACCGGAGTCATAGTCGAGCCACGCCGCCCGCGCAGCGGGACCGGTCCCGGAGCGCAATATGGCCAGACACCACTGCGACTTGTTGACGCTCCCCACTTGGATGTCGGGGCCCTGCTGGGCAATGACCTGTGCCACGCCGCACTGAAACGCGGCAGGATCTGCCGCAAAGAGATCGTAGGGCAGTCCATCCGTGGCATGGCCGTTTGCGGCGTACATCACGCGGACCAGATCGGGATCGCCCGTAACCGAGTACAGGTCCCAGCAGAACGTAAACGCTGAAGGTGTGAGCAGCACGCTGCGCGAGAAGTCGAGCGCCGCGTACTGGGGAACCTGCTGCGCAAACGCGCCGGAGTCGCCGATGCACGGGTAGTACTTCCCCAGGCACCATGTGTCGAGATGAAAGCGGAACATGGCGTGGAGGCGCGGATGACGCGGCAGTGCCGCCGCGATGAACCCAGGGTCGATCCGATTATACCGGGCCAGCAGATCGGCGATGGTTCGTGGCGCGATGACCGAGTATCCGGCAATCCCCTTCTCGCCCGACAGACCGTCCACGGCCGTGGCCCGCTGGATAATCTGGTCCAGGATCGCGATCACCTCGGCACGCTCCCTCGGCCAGGCCAGGACGGTCTGGAGTGTGGCGAGCGTGATGTCGGTCGTCGGGTAATTCGATTCGATCTTGTGACGATTGTTGATCGTATCGCGCAGGATGCGATCCTCGATATTCAGCTGAATGTCCGGAAATGACAGTTTGCGGTTCTCCAGCCCGTAACGCGCCGCCCGGTCGGCCAGGAAGGCGACCAGCACGTCATCGTCGACCAGCGCATCGAAGACGGCGTCGTAGGCTATCGCCAGGTCATACACCTCCGCGCAGGCGTCATGCCACGTCGATACGTAACCGGCGTGGGGCGGGCCTTCGTACATCACCCCTTCCCGGCCGAAATCGAACGTCGGATAGACGTCGGCCACGCGGTCCAGCAGAATTCCTGCTTTGCGCGCATACTCTCGTTCGCCCGTCACAACGTACGCTTCGGCCAGCCGCTGGATCCCCGCGACAATCGCCTGTTTCCATTGCCCATAGATCAAGTACGCACCGACGAATCTCCAGCGGTGATCGCCCGCGACGTATCCGTCGCCGTCGTCGACCCCGAATCCGCGGAGCGGATCGTCCGGGTCGGGATGCTCGGCGTTGAACAGCAGCGATCGGTCGGCGCGGGCCGGATCGAATAGACCGTGATCATCGAGCCCCGAGCAATAGAAGGCGTGGAAGTCGTTCTTGGGAAACAGCTCCTGGCAGCGTGGACACTGCATTTTCCACGGGCGCTCCAGGGCGTCGGCGACCCATTCGTACATGGGAACCGGCTGCCGGCACGCCGGGCAGTGTCCGTTCGACCACACCATCCAGGATCGCTTGATGCGGTTCGAGAACATCAGCTCCCACAATTCGCTGTCCGACCGCTCGAGCCACGGTCGGGCCGCTGCGACGATGCGGTCACGAGCTTCCGCTGCCCACGGCTGAGTCTCGATGTTCGCTTGTATGCGCTGCCTTACGCCTGTCGGGAAGAACACGCTCTCCGTCTTTCGCGCCGTGAGCCCATTCCCCGCTCCCGCACCGTGTGCGGGCGTCTCCATTGCGGCAATCGGCGTGGCCAGCGACACGACCAGCGTGACGCCGGTCAGGCAGGGCCGCGCGCGTTGCCATAGGCCTTGGGACATTGATGCACCTCGCGTCAGATGTTCTATGGACTTACCGCCTCCTGCCGAGGTTACGGTTTCAAGACTGTCAGTCCGACCAGGCCCAGGACTCCTTCGCTGCAGGTCGCGCGCAGTTCGATTGACTCGAGCGGCACAGCAGGATCACAGACAAGTTCGAGCGCGTCGGCATGGGCCAGCAGCATGCCCGGATGCACGAAGCTGCTCGGACCGAGCACGCCCCAGGGGACCGGCGTGCCTTGACGGCTGAAGTGCTGGAAATAGCCGTCGAGGTTCCAGGGCGGCACGAGCGACTCGATCCTCTGGCGGCCATCGGCATAGCGCAGCACGACTTCCCCATTCGGGATGTAGTTCTTCATCGGATGGACGTAATTCTGGAGGAGCAGCCAGAGTCGCTCGCACCGCAGGCCGATGGGGATGGTGGCGCCCGCCGGCAGCGGATACGGCGGCCAACTCGACAGCGCCAGCCGATCCTTGGGAATGGGGCCAAGCCCGGCACGCGGCCGACCGGCAGTCAGGAAAGGCACGCCGTGCGAAGCTTCCACCACGCGCGGCACCGGCTTCATCTTCAGGCCTGGATTGCCCCACCAGCCCGCAAGGGGCTGCATCGGCTGGCTCGTCCGCACTCCCGGAAAGTCCATCCCTCCACGATCATCGTAGACGAAGCTGATGCTCGTCATCTCTTCCGCCGTCACGTTATTGATCCCGGACAGATCGAACAGGGCCAAGCGAGTTCGCTCGTGAGGCTGTACGCCGCGGCCCCGATCGGTATCCGTCGGCGGCTCCTGTTCGGCCAGAATCGTGCGCGGATGGGTGGGAGGCTCAACGGCAGGGACCGGAGGTCCCACGGCCACGCGGACCACCGACTCAGTCTCGCGCGGCGTCACGACGGGCTCACCCGTCAGATTCGCACGCACCGTCTTGGTGACCGGCCGCGGCGTGCGGATGCGGATCACGGCCTCGTCGCCTTCGCGCCGGTACTCACAATACGCGTCCGGCGTCCGCAGGCTGGCTTCCCGCCAGGTGGAAGGCAAGGCGGGACAAAACTCCAGTCGCTCTTCATGCAGCGCGGGTGTGATGCCGAAGAGCCCGCGCACGATGCAGTGTACGTGAGGATCGACGGAGTCCACATCTTCACGATCCCCGCCGCCCGCTCCGTGGTTGGAGATGCCCATGTTGATGCCCGGGAACTCACTCTTGAACGCTGAGCGGACCACCGTCTCGACATACGGCCACCACAGATCCGTGTCACCCGACCGCATGCCCGCCAGGGCCGCGAGCAGCGTGTCGCCTGTCGGAACCCATTGGTTGCTCCAGCGGATGGGGAACCAGTCGCTGCAGGCCAGCAGGTGCACACCTGGCTGCGGTTCGAACCCGTAGTGGGAAGCGAGCCAGCGCATGGCGCGGCGACCCTGGTCAGCGCTGAGCAGTCCCGCATTGATGCCGAGATACTCCTCCCACGTCTGCGGATGGCCGCGCCAGATGCCTTCGCCGCCAATCGAGCCCAACCGTCCCGCCTCCGCGCGCCACAACTCACGGAAGATGGCCGCGCGGCTGCGATCGGCACGGCTCCGATAGTCGGTCTCGGCAGACGCGTCACCGACCGCTGCCGCCAGTCGCGCCGCCCGGTCGAGCATGGCCCACGACATGGCGCTCGGGGCAGCCGCCTTGGGTCCCTTGCCGTTCGAGTCGCAGTTCCAGTACTCGTACCAGTCCTGAAACAGGCCGTCGCCGTCGGGGTCCTTGTGCCGACACTGCCACGCGACGGCCTTCCGCACGTGCGGCCAGAGGTCGTGCACGAACTGCCGATCGCCAGTCCAGGCGTAGTGCCACCAGACGTGGTCCACCCAGTACGGCGTGTTGTTTTCCGCATCGAATGGCATAAGCGACGGGGAGACCCAGCGAATGAACCCCTCGTCGGACTGCATGGCGGCGTACAGTCGCAGACAATCGTCCAGCGCCTGGTGGTCCCCGCCCCACTCCTTGCCATACCAGCCGGTGGAAATGTGCGAGTACATGATCCAGTACTGGCCGCCCAGGACCAGTCCTGGTCCCTGACGATGATACTCGGTGGTACAGCGACTCCAGTTGATGAGCGCATTGAGATGCGGGTCGGGCGTGCGGAGCTGAAACTCGCCGCGCCGCGCGTCCCACCAGGATCGCGTCCGCTCCAGGTGCTCCGCCGGTTGGGCGATCAGCGCATGGAAATGCGACTCGGGCTCGAGCGCGGGCTGGATATAGCAGTCGAACCAGAGTCGCTTCAGACGGTCGCGCGCGACCGTCCAGCCGATGCCGGGAGCATCGAGCCGAGCCATGACCTGCTGTGCGTGCTGTTCGTCATAGCCGATCACGCCCCACACGGCGCAGATGTGATAGCTGGTGCGCGGCACGGACGCCGCA
Organism: Pirellulaceae bacterium; assembly: GCA_025459265.1. Classification (GTDB taxonomy): domain Bacteria; phylum Planctomycetota; class Planctomycetia; order Pirellulales; family Pirellulaceae; genus JAAYDI01. The sequence continues at coordinate 33,275 of JALOQX010000105.1, forward strand.
TACTCCACCTGTTGACCGAAGTTCGCCTCGCCGGTCCGCAGTTCACCCGGGCTGTCGCAGCCAACCACGACCAGGCCGCCGGGCAGGTTTGGTTCGGTCACGCGTGCATAGGAGCCGACCTGTTCGACGCGGTTAGCATTGGCTTCCGACTCCTGCCACCACATGCCGCCGAACTGCCACTGCAGCGTCATCGGACGGTCAAACTCGACGTGGCAGATCATTCCGTGGAAGTCCCACGCGGGAGCCACCATGATCCTCGCGTTCCAGCCCCCTGTCGCCGCACGCAATTCGTATTGCGTATACCCGGGCCGAAAAATGGCCGTGACGTCGGGCATTGTGTCGAGCCACGCCGGGAGGCCATCCGCACCGGCCACCGCCAGGCGGAGTGTGCCCATGCTCGGGTAGGCCGAGCCCGACTGGATATCGGGCCGCGGCCAGAGTGGAAAGATCTTGTCGCCGGCGTACGTCCCGTTACCGGTGGTCGTGTCGATCCGAAAGATGGGCACGTCGCCGGTCCACACGCGATTCTGGCCGTGGGCGATGGGGCGGTTGAGGCGGCGAGTGCTGCCGGTGATGCGGAATCCGCCGTCCTCGAGCGGTTCGTATACGGGTTGGATGTCGCCCCGGCCATCGCCGGGCGCCATGAACGGCGAGCGGCCCAAGAGCAGACTCTGCTCCAACTCGGGCATGTGCAGCGGCTGGAGCGGAGCCGGCACGAGCGTGACATGGGGCGTGACCACCTGCAGTCCGTCGAGCATCTTGCGGTCCTGTTGGTCGCTCTGCGCCTGTTGCGCCTGACGCAGACCGACGTACTGTGCAACGGGCTGGCCGCGACGCGACAGCGTGAGCCCCAGCGCGTCGACCTGCAGTCCGCCTTGCGCCGTGGGCTGTTCCGCCACACGCAGGTCATCCCACGCGTAGTCCCCCGGTGCCGGCTGGCTGCGCACGACTACCGCCGTCCACTCACCGGACGGAGGCGGGGTCGCCACCAGGCTCGTTGGCTGGTCCGACAGCAGCACAGGCACGCCCAGCACGCGCCGATACCGGCTGGCGTTTGGCGGCGACACAAGTACCGCTCGATTCGTGTTGACTGCGGCGAGATGCCGCAGCAGATTGCGAAACAGCCGTTCCAGGTTGGGCCGGTACGGATCCGCGGACGTGGTGAAATCGGGCAGCCGCCAGCCGACCAGGATCACGTGGCCTGCGCCGAGCGCATACGCGACTAACGGTCGCTCGCCGAGTCCTGCATTGCCATCGGCCAGCAGATCTCCGTGAGGACCTGGGGTGTCGTAGAAGTCGGCCAGTGCATTGCCGCCCAACGTCGTCAGCGGGATGAGCTGCGAAGTATCCAGACCCGCGAAGACAGGATGCTGCCGATGTTGGGCAACGACGTGAATTCCTGACAGATAGGGAGTCGATGTCGGTCCCAGTATCCTCACGGGCGTCGGTTCGATGCCCAGATCGTTCACCAGCCGGCCGGCGGCGCCGGACAGCAGTAGCGCCCCGCCCAGCTCCACGTACTCCACGAGGTCCGCGACCGCCGTGTCGGGCAGGACGGCCGCGGCGGGATCGTCCGCCTGGTGAAACCAGACGACGTCGAATTCTTCGGGGGCGTGGAGCGCACCCGCGGCATCTTGCCAGCCGCCTTCCCCGCGCGGCCGCAGCGGAACGGCTTCACCCTGGCTGCGCGCGAAGGCCAGGGCGGCAGCGTTCTGCCGAGTCGGCGGCAGCGACGGCGCGGTCTCGACAAACGCCACGCGTAGCGCCTGATCCCGCGCCGGAGCGGTTGCCGTCGCTGCCAGGGCGCTCACCGGAATCGCGCCGATCCAGAGCAGCAGTACACGGCTCAGGAGTCTCGCACCCGCCGGTTTCTGAGGTTCTCGCCTGCCGCGGTGCATAAGCCGGATCTCGCCAGTGCTGATTATCCGAGGACGCCGGCCAGCCGCCTACGGCACAACGATGCGGTCGTGCATGGGCACCGGCAGAACCGTCGGGTTTGATGCCCAATTACGGAGACTCGCTCACGTGCAGGAGTGCAAACGGTTCGAACAGTCCATAGCCCAGGGTGTGGTAAGCGGCGCCGGGTGGCGGACCTTGCTCGGGTCCCTGCTGAAACATGCCGGGCCAGGCGGAACCCACGCCGGGGCTGCCGTGGTGTGGTCCGAGCGTATTCTTCAGCGTGCCGGTGACCAGGATTTGAACTGAATTCTCGCCGGGACGGATGGCCGACGTGACGTCCACTTCCCAGGGCTGCGAGACCAGATGTCCGCACAACTGGTCGTTGACCACGACCTTGGCCACACTCCCGTACCACTTTGGCACGGCGACTCGGTAACGCCCGCGGGGCTGGTCCACACGGAACGACTGCGTGTATGCCACGGCGTCGGCGTAAAACGGCATGCCCTGCTGATGCCAGCCCTGGGGGACTTCTCCCAGGCCGCTGCCGTCGACCGCATGGACCGCGCGGCGGTCGAATCCCCCCTCCACCACCAACTCACTGGACACGCCGCGGATCGTCACGCCGGCCAGCGGCGTGGAGTTCTGGGGAGTGTAGAACCGGACTTCACTCAGGCCGACGAAAGCGTGGTCTGTGCCGCCGTCCGTCGCGGGAAATGTGACGCCGTTGTGGTTGGACACGATGGTGAACTTGATATAACGCACGCCGTTGGCTTCGATCGGCAAGCGCTGGGCGAAAGCCGTCTTGGTTCCTGCGGGCCCGCCTGGCGCGCGGGCCAGATCGAACGTACCGAGGTGCAGGGACCACGCCGCCGGACCTTCCGGCGTGGCGGAACCGCGGACCTCGAGCCGCCGGATGCCGCGACCGGTGGCCGCCGCCTCGTTGTAGTTCCATATGTCGATCGCCGACAGATTCGTCAGTTTCCCCAGGTCGAAGGCGATGTAGGGTGCCCCGTCGTTCCCTTCCTCGGCTGCCGGATCGCGCTGGAAGCCGATCCCGGACGACAACCAGGCCACGCCTTCGATGTCGGTCGCGTGCGCCAGGGCTCGGTCCATTACGAGTGTTTCGGGCGGCACAATGACGAAGCCTGACGCGGTCGCGCGCAACGAGAAGTCGCCCAGGACATAGGCGGGCGCGATCTCGTGGAACATCGTGAACGGCTGAGCCCTGAGCGTGACGGCGTTGGGGCCCGGTCTGGCGACTCTGGTGAGGTCGATCTTGCCGAAGGACTTGTCGAGCCACCACGAGCCTGCGGGGGCGGTGACGGGCGAGCCGTTGCAGGTGATCGTGTACAGATCGGGCCGTTCGATCACGATGCTCAAGCCTTCCGGCACGGCGCGGTCCAGGTGAAACCGGTAGGTGACCTCGAAACCGCTCTGGGGCGGAAAGGTCTTGGAGATGAGTTCGTCCCTGAACTGCACGGCGCTGTCCCAGGGGTTGCGATCAAGGCCGTTCTGCTGCCAGGCCAGCTGATTGGCGCGATAGTAATACAGGTTCTCACGCTGCTGATCGCCGGCGGCGATGTCGACGTAATCCAAGGTCAGTACGTTCGGTGCGCAGCGACGAATGTCGAGCGAACCGACGGGCGCGAGCGGCGCCACCTGCGCGGAGGCGACTGCTTGCGAGGCCCCAGGCTGCTGGGACAGGAACAGGAGCAGGCTGCCGCACGGCGGCAGGGAAAACTCACACTTCGTGATGCCAGACTGCGTGGTGTGGGGATAGCTGCGACATTGGCCGCTGAACAGATCCCATTGTTCCACGCCCTGCGCAGCCGACTCGACCACGCCCGCAGAAGGAGTCTCGATGGACGTGTTGACGAGCAACAGGAGTTCGCCGTCGGCCAGCTGCCGGCGCTGATGGAACAGGATCCCACCGTCCCCGTCAGCCCGTCGGATCGCGCAGCCATCGCGCTGAAGCGTCAGCCGGAGCGCATCGGTCGCCGTGAGCGGATCGGCCGACTGCCACCCGGGCTGGCCGGCCAGTGCGGCCCCGCGTGCGGAAGGACGCCCGTCGACCAGCGCCGGCGGGTCGCAGCAGGCGAGGATGCGGCCACCCGCGGCCGCGTATTCCTCCAGTAAGTGCATGGTCTCGCTGCGCAGCGTCTCGGTCATCGGTGCCAGCACGATCGTGTCATAGGCGCGCTCGCCCACATGCAGCTGCTTCGTCGCTGCACCGGCGACTCCCGGCGGCGTTGTCCGCACAGCGCCATGCCGTGCCATCACGTCTTCGCAGCCGATATCGTATTCCACCTGAGCCTGCTCGAATCGCAGCAACAGATCGAAAAACGTCTTGCCGAGCTGGTCGAGCTGCGTCTGGTGCCCGGGATCCGGCTGGTACATCCAGGCAGTGGTGGTCGGCTGGATGACCAGCACCCGGTTCTGCTGCTGTCCCAGCGACATGGCGGCGGAGAGTCGCGTTATGTACTGGGCCATCACGTGATACGAGTCCCACCACGGTTCGTGGTATGAGAACGACTGCGGATGATCCGCTTTGCGTGCCCCGCGGATCGTCACGTACGACACGTGTTCGTCGAAGAAATTGACCCCCAGCACGCCCAGCCAGTCGGCGATCCGCTTCATGTCCTCAAAACGGAGATCCCAGCCGCCGGCGCCGTACACTTCGCACAGGAACCGTTCGCGACCCAGTTGGTTGCAGAGGCTTTGCACTTCGCGCACGAACCTCAAGTTGCCGAACTGCGCATGCGTATCCTCGCGATACTGGTTCATGAGGCAGTCGATGCCCGGAATCTGCTGCCAGGCGCTCATGGCCATGTTGTCGGTGACACCGATGCAGTGCGGCCACTCGTGGTCCCAGTAATGGCCGGTGAATGCAATTCCGTGCCGTTCGCACCAGCTGTAGTAAGGCTGGGCCCAGTGCTGGATAAACTGGTCCAGCACGACCTGAAAGTAGTCATGCCGCACCTGCTTCCAGGGGCCAACCGGCCGCACGAGACTGGGGAGATGGTCCAGCAGATCGTAACCCCAGCGCTGCTGGAACGCGGCGGGCAGATGGTCCGTCCAGGGCAACCCGCCGGCCGGGCGCACGTTCGGTTCGTCCGTGAACGCGCCGAGCACGCGTTTGCCGAACTGCTCCCCGACGTGCTGTTTGTATGCGTCGAGCGTCACTTCGAGGAACTTCTCGGTCACGCCCGGGTACATCAGATCGACGTACGAGCGATCGCCATGCCACGGCGAGTCGGCGGCACGGACGACGGCGGCGACGACATAGCGGCCCGCCGGCAGTTCCTCACCCTGCCGGAGTTTTTCGGTCACCCGTTCCAGGGCGTCCGGCGTGACTCGATACACGGCCACGATGTCCGGGCTGAGCTGCGGCACCTGCTCCTCGTCGCGCAGCACCAGCCCGCGGCCACGCGATTCCGGCATCAGTTCCGGCACGTGCCCGCCCGCGAACCCGGAAGGATAGGAATTTTCGTCGTAGATCCACACGTTCATGTCCAACTTCTCGGCCTCGTCCAAGGCGGCCTTCCAGAGGCGAAACCAGTCGTCGCTCAGGTACGGCGTCATCAGGCCGGGTCGCGGGTGCACGAAGACCTGCATCACCTTCTGGCCGGCCAGGTCGCGCATCGTGGAGCGTATCTGCTCCTCCGTCAGCATGTCGTTCCAGGTCCACAGCGGCGCCGTGGCATACTGGCGGGGCGGGTCTGCGAAGATCTTCCGGGCTGCCGCGGAGTCCACGGGCGGGCCGGCGGCGGCGATCGGTCCGGTAATCACGAGGACGAGTCCGAGAACGAACCTGCAGCAGCGTGTTGAGCGATTCATGAACGACCCTCCGAGTATCACGAAACTGTCTGGGGCGTGGCTGAGAACCAGGGTGTCGTGCAGGCCCGCGTCGATCCTCTCCGAGGCGGTGATCGGGCCTGGCTGGTCACGCCAGGATACCATATGCGATGGGTTGGCAACACGACGGGAAGCGGGTGATCCAGTACACTCTTGGGTAGCAGCGCGTCGACGCCCCGCTCATGATGGTTCGCGACCTGGTGCGCCGACTGACAGTCGTTACGTGCGTCTGCCTGTTCGGCCCACACCTGCCCGGCGGCAGTGGCGACAGGATCCTCGCCCAGGACACTCTCCCGACCGCCGCGCCCGGCGCACCGACGGCGGTGCAGGCCACGGTACCTCTCCGGTTGCCGGCCCAGTGGGAATACGGCGCTCCGTTGATCACACCTCAACGGCGCACGACCGAGCCAAGCCGCGCGCAGAAAGATCCCAGCGTGGTCTGCTATGGCGGTCGGTGGCACGTCTTCATGACGGTCAAGTTGCCCACTCGGTCCGCGATCGAATACTGTTCGTTCGCCAAGTGGGATGCAGCGGACCGATCCCCCCGCACGATCCTGCGGGTCAGCGACAGCGACTACTTCTGCGCGCCGCAGGTCTTTTACTTTGAGCCGCACCGGAAGTGGTACCTGATCTACCAGCTGGGAGTCCCTGGCCTCGACAAAATGTGGGTGGCCTACTCGACGACCCATGACATCAGCGACCCGGCATCGTGGACGCGTGCGGCGCCGATCCTGGACGGCGGCCCGGCGGATCCGCGCACCGTGGGCGGCCTCGACTACTGGATCATCTGTGATGACCAGCGGGCATACCTGTTTTTTACGAGTCTGGATGGTCGCCTGTGGCGCATGTGGACGGACCGGGACAAGTTCCCGCTCGGTTTTGACCACTGTGAGGTCGCCCTCTCGGCCGCCATTTTCGAAGCGAGCCACACGTATCGGCTCAAGGGGCGGCAGCAGTACCTGACGATCATCGAGGAGGACGGACGACGCTATTACAAGGCCTATGTCGCCGACCAGTTGGACGGTGCCTGGCAGCCCCTGGCCGACTCACCGGACCGCCCATTTGCTGGCTGGACGAACATCCGCCCGGCGGCGGGCGTCGAGCCTTGGACCGACAACGTCAGCCATGGTGAACTGATTCGGGAGGGGTACGATCAGTCGCTGACGGTGGATCCGCAGGACTTGCGACTCGTCTTTCAGGGCATGCTGGAGAGCGAGAAGTCCGGCCATGGGTATGGGGCGTTCTCCTGGCGCATCGGCATGTTGCGCCCGATCAGCGGCCCATCCGCCGTCGGCCGCGACGATCAGGCACAGTAGTTGCGGCCGTCATGGAAGACAAGTAGACCGACTTCGAGTACCCTCAGGTGTGCGTGCAGGGTGGCGAGGCGCAATTGGGAGGGCGAGGCTCCTGCCGAGCCGCCATCGGGAGGGCGAGGCGCATTCGGGAGGGCGAGGCTCCTGCCGAGCCGCATTCGAGGGAGAGTCGAGAGGAGAACCACCATGTCCAGTCCACGTGATCGTCGCCGATTTCTTCGCGAGGCCGGGTTGGGTCTGGCCAGCGCGACCGCGTTCCACCTGAGCGCATCCGCACTCCGCGCGGCAGGTGCCAACGAGCAGATACAGGTCGGGGTCATCGGACCGGGCGGCATGGGGATGTCGCATCTGGGGGAACTGGTGGGGCGCGAGGACGTGGTGGTCAGCCACGTCTGCGATGTGGATGCCCAGCGCCTCGCTGCAGCAGCTCAGCTGGTACGCGATCGGACCGGACGTGACGTCCAGGCCGTGTCGGATCTGCGCCGCGTGCTGGATGACCCGCAGGTGGATGCCGTCTGGATCGCCACGCCGGACCACTGGCACGCGCCGGCCACGATTCTGGCGTGCGCGGCGGGGAAGCATGTCTACGTCGAGAAGCCGTGTTCTCATAATCTCCGGGAAGGACGGCTGATGGTCGAGGCTGCCCGGCGGCACAAACGGATCGTGCAGGTCGGCACGCAGTCGCGGAGCACGGCCCACGTGATCGAGGCGATGCGCGCACTGCAGGAAGGGATCATCGGGGACGTGCTGGTGGCCAAGGCCTGGAACAGTCAGCGCCGCGGCAGCATCGGGCGGCAGCAGCCGTGTGCCCCGCCGGCTCACTTGGACTACGATCTGTGGCTCGGTCCGGCGCCGGTCCAGCCCTACCAGCCTAATCTGCTCCCGGGCGTGTGGCGCTGGTGGCACGCCTTCGGTGCGGGCGACATCGGCAACGACGGTGTACACGACATTGACCTGGCCCGCTGGGGTCTGGGCGTCGACGGCCATCCGCACACGATCACCGCACTGGGCGGGAAATACGTTTTCGATGACGATCAGCAGTGGCCGGACACGCAATACGTGGTGTTCGAGTATCCGGCGACGAACGGTTTTCCTCACCCGCGGCAATTGATCTTCGAGCAGCGGATCTGGTCGCCGTATTTTCAGGAGGGGCACGAGAACGGCAACGCGTTCTATGGGACGAAAGGGATGATGATCCTCGGCAAGAAGTCTGGCTGGCAGGTGGTGCTGGAACGCAATCAGCCCGGCCCCAGCATGGAAGGAACGTTCTCCCTGCCGGATCACCACCAGAACTTCCTGGACAGTGTCCGCAGCGGGTCACGTCCGCGCGCTGATATCGAGATCGGGCACCTGACGGCGTCCCTGTGTCATCTGGGCAACATCGCGACGCGTGTCAATCGCGTCGTCCATTTTGACCCGGCGACCGAGCAAGTGATCGGGGACGACGAAGCGGCGGGCCTCCTGCGGCGCACCTACCGCGACCACTGGGCGACGCCCCGCGACGCGTGACGGACTACCCGCCCTTGCGGCCGACAACGATCAGCGACATGCCGGGCGTGGGGAGGACGTGCTCGAGCAGCCGGACCAGCCACAGGAAGCGGTCGAACCAGATCATCTGGGAAGGATTCAGGCGACGGCGGCGCAGCAGACAGCCGGAGACGAACCAGGCCCAGGCACCGAGCCGGTTGAACTGCGAGGTGTAGACAATCTCAAAGCCCACGCTCCGCATGCGTGCCGTGAGTTCGTCCTGCGTGTAGCGCCGGAAGTGTCCCAGTGCCGCATCGATCGGCGAGTACAACGCGCGGCACGCGGGGACGATCATGGTGCAGTGTCCCCCTGGCGGCAACAGGTGAAAGAACCGTTCCAGAACCGGCACATCCTGCTCGATGTGTTCGAGTACATTCGAGCAGAGGATCGAATCCAGCTGCTCGCCGCGCAGCACCTCCCAGGCGACGGGGTCGGTCAGGTCGAGCTGTGTGATGCGCACGTGCGGGCAGTAGCCCAGCCGCTGCCGCAGCCGCGCGACGTAAAGCGGCTCGTAATCGGTCAGCACCAGCCGATCCCGCTCCAAGAGCAGCTGGCTGAGATTGCCTACGCCGGCACCGGCTTCCAGCAGGCGGCGCCCCAGATACGGCGCCAGCATGGCGAGCATCCAGCGGTTGTAGTTCGTGGCCCGCGCCACCGACGTGAGCACATAGAAGCCGTCGTGCGCTGTGAAACGCCGATCCCACAGGCCGCAGCGCAGAATGGTCGCCAGGATCCGGAACGTGTCCCGAAGCCGGATCTTCTTGCCCTGCTCGCGGGTCCGCCCGGCGTAGCTCACGGGGACTTCAAACAGGGGTCCGCCCCACTGGCTGAGCCGCGCGGTCAGCTCCGCTTCGATCGCGAAACCGCGGGTCCGCAACCGCAAGTTGCGCAGCGTGTCGGCCCGCATCGCCTTCGAGCCGCTCCCCATGTCGGTCAAGTTGATGTCGTTCACCGCGTTGGACACCTGGGTCAGCCACTTCGAGGCCACATTGTGCCAGTAGAGCATGACGCGGCGACGGTCGCCGCTGAAACGCGAACCGAACACCGCGTCCGCCGCTTCATCCCAGAATGGCCGCAGCAATTGCGTGTAATCCGCGGGGTCGTATTCCAGGTCGGCGTCCTGGATGATGGCGATATCGCCGGTCATCCGCGCAATGGCGGTCCGGATCGCAGCGCCCTTGCCCAAGTTGCGGTCGTGGTGCACCGCGATCACGCGCGCGTCACTGGCGGCCAGGTCATCCAGCAGGGCCCCTGATCCGTCTGTCGATCCGTCGTCGACCGCCACGATTTCGACGTCGTGTTCGCGGAGGGCCTGCAACACCTTGTCGACGATCGCACGCAAGGTGTGTCGCTCGTTGTACACGGGCATGAGCACCGAGATCTTCCGCAGTTGGTCGACCTCGCGGTACCCCAGAAACACGTTCGGTTCGACGGAAGCTGCCGGGTCCGGTCCGCCGCTCATTCTCCCGATCATCTCAATGCTCCGACTCCAACTCCGCCGGTTTGCCGGCTTCCGCCGCGCGGCTCTCCCATGCGCTGCGACGCAGAACGAAGACGGTGTATTGGGGCCGGTCCGGAGCTGGCAGCGTGCTCACGTGTTCCAGCTCGTAGCCCGACTCCTGCCAGCGGGACAGACGCTGGCGATCCTGCACCGCGTCGCCCGCGCCGACCGCCCAGATGACGGCGCACCGTACGTCCCGCGCCGCCGCGTGCACCGACGTGGCCGCTGCCAACGGATCGCGCGGATCGAAACCGTATTGAGACAGCCCCTGCTGGCGATAGATCCACCGATTGCAGAGCTGCGCGCGGCAGTCCGCGTCAATCGCATCGCTGTGCGGGTCCAAGATCAGCGGCATCTGCGGAAACTGACCGAACTGTTCGTCCAGAGAGCGGGCGACCAGTCCTGGATGGGACGCGTCACGCAGCAGACCACCTCCGCGCAGCAACAGCAGTTCGAGCGTCACGCCGGTCACGACGACAGCGGCCCACCAAAGCGTACGACTCGTGACGCGACCGCGCAGGATCTGGTCTGCGCCGGCCACCACGGCCAACCACCCTCCCGCCGCCAACACGCAGACCGCCCCAAACGCGGGCAGCAGGTAACGCGCTGACACGATCAGCGCCACAATGGGCAGCGTCATCAGGATGGACGCGAACAGCGGCGGCCAGCAGCACACCAGGGTCGCTGGTCCGCGCCGGCGCACGATCAGGATCGCGCCCAGGACCGCCAGCACAGCCAAGGGGAGCGGGATGACAACATGCCGTCGCCCCAGTTCAAACAGCCAGGAGGGCAAATTCAGCAGGCACTTCGCGACCGTCGGACCCGGGTGCTGCCACATCATCCGCGTGGCCGAATAGCCGTACTCGGCCGGGTGCCCGAATCGCCGGATGCCGCTTTGCACACGGTCGGTTTCGGAATCATCCTCCGGCGACTGCCAGGCGGGCGGCGTGCCGTCGAGGAACGCCCAGCACGTATAGTCGCGGGCGACGAGCGCGAAATGCCCCGAGTCGATGTAGCGGAACAGCATCACGGCCCACAGCCCAGCGCCCAGCCCCAGGCACAGGGCGGCGGCCGAAAGCCAGACGCGGCGCGGCGGCCGCTGGCCCTGCCAGCACCAACTCAGGCCCATCACGACCGCCACGTACAACGGCAGGAAATACACGTACTCGCCGCGAAACAAGGCGATCGCAGCGGCCAGCAACGACATGCCCACCCAGGACCACACAGTGATCGGTTGACGCAACGCCGGATGCCAGAGAGAAGTCGCACCCAGGAACGCGGCGGCGGCCAACACCGTGGGGAAGTTATCCAGCCCGATATAGCTGTTATGCCCGGGCAAGAACAGGAACAAGAACAGACTCACCAGCGCCAGATCGCGGTGCGGTCGCAGGGACCGGAGCCAGTACCAGAACCCGGCGGCCAGGCAAAGATGCGCCAGCAGGAGAACGAGTGGGATGCCCTGGGTCGGCCGTATTCCCAGCACGCCGGACACGCCCGCCAACAGGCAGACCGGGCCGGGCGCCACGTCGATCCCCGTCGCTCCCCACCCGTCGCGGAGCCATTCCTTGGCCAGGACCGCCATCTTCGGGTTCATGCCGGTCAGCCACGTGCCCAACAGCGCGAGGTGCCCCAGCCTCACGAGCAACACGAGCGCCAAAAAGACGGCCAGTGACGGGCGCGGCAAGGCGGCGGGCGTTCTCTCGGGAAGCGACTCGGCCATGCCGCTCATCGTGGCAGGCAAGTGCAGGTGTGTCAACTCGCGAAGGTGTGCCGCAGCCGTTGGTGACCTTTCGCAATCGTGCTAGAATGCGGGCATGGAAAACCCACCCAGAACACTCACGGTGACTACCCCGTCTGCGCAGCAGGCTGAGGATCGAGACTACTGGCGGCGTGCGACGCCCGAGGAACGACTCGATGCGGTCGAGCGGTATCGCCTGGAAGCAGGGAAGTTCCTCTATGAATATCCAACGCGACTTCGAAGACTTCTTGAGGTTACTCGAGGCCCACGCGGTTGAATATAT
>JALOQX010000357.1 GCA_025459265.1 Pirellulaceae bacterium
ACCGCTGGCTGCTGCGGGCGCTCGGCGTGCCGCGTCCCGAAGTCGTGGAGTGGAATCCACCCGAACTCCTGAGCATGATCTGGCTCGCCTGGTGGTGTGCGCTGGCGCTGTCGGTCACCGCCCTGGTCTTTACGCGCCGGCCGCGTGATCTGGTGCACCTGGCGATTCTGGGACTGACCGCGTGGCAGGCGTGCGGGCATCGACGACACATCGCCTTCTTTGCCATTCTCTTTGGATTCTGGGTCACGCCGCATGTCGATTCGCTGCTGCAGCGGTGGCAGGAACGCCGGACCGACTCGGCGCCGCCACGACCGTGGCCGCTGCCTGCGCGCTGGGCCGCGCTGGGGGTCATCCTGGCGGCGATCGGTGCGATGACCTGCGAACTCGGCCACCGCCTGCAGTGGATTCGCGTGCGCGTCGACGAGTATCCCGTGGCTGCGCTGCAGTACATGGCCGACCAGCAGCTGGGCGGCAACTTGATTGTCGGCTTCAACTGGGCCCAGTACGCCCTCGCCGCCTTCGGTCCCCCCGCACCGGACCGCCCGCCGGTGAAAGTCGCCTTCGACGGGCGTTTTCGGACCTGTTACCCGCAGCAGGTGCTGGATATGTTCTTCGACTTCTTCCTGGGCGACGCGCCCCCGGCGCAGCGCTACCGCAGCCCGCTCTCGCCGCCAGTCGATCCCACGCGGATCCTGGAATACAAGAACCCGACGCTCATCCTGCTCAGCCGCGCGCAAGAGTACCCGGCGAAGATCCTGCATAGCCAACGCGATCGCTGGACGGTCCTGTACCAGGATTCGCTCGCCCAACTGTGGGGACGCCGCGACATCTACGACGATCCCGATCATCCGGACTACCTGCCTCCCGAGGCGCGCATTCTGGGCGATGCCGAACAACACGGTGTGGTGCCCTGGCCGGCACTGCCACAGATGAGGAACTGACCAGCATGCAACCATTCCCGAACGCTGCCGATCCCCGCCACAACGATCCGTACACCGCCGACTGTCCGCTGCCGCGGGTGTCGTCGGCAACGGACGCGGTGGAAGCGACGCTCGATCAACTGGCAACGCTCAGCGCGCTGCTGGACGTCGAGCCGGACTACGCGGTGGCACCGCTGGACTTCGACTTGCCGCCAGGATTTCTGCTGTCGGTCGTCATCCCGGTGTACAACGAGGAGGCGACGCTGGCGGCGATTCTGGCCCGGGTCAGCCGCGTGCTGGTCCCGAAAGAGATCATTGTCGTGGACGATTGCAGCACGGACGGGACGCGCGAGATCCTGGGAACGTACGCCCGCGCTGCCGGGCTGCGCGTGCTGTGCAAGCCGCGCAACGAAGGCAAAGGCGCAGCCTTGCGCTCGGGCTTCGCCGCCGCGCGCGGCGACGTCATCATCGTGCAGGACGCCGACCTGGAATACGACCCGCGCGATTTCCCGAAACTCCTCAAGCCGATCATCACTGGCGACGCCGACGTGGTCTACGGCTCGCGATTCCTGGGCGATGTGCCACAAGATCCGTCCTGGCTGCACCGGTGCGGCAACGCGTTGCTCACCGGCCTTTCGAACTGCTTCACCGGCCTGTCGCTGACTGACATGGAAACCTGCTACAAGGCATTCCGCCGCGAGATGCTCGAGGGGATCGTGATTGAACAGAACCGGTTCGGGTTCGAACCCGAAGTGACGGCAAAACTCGCGCGGCGCGGGGCGCGCATCATCGAAGTGCCGATCACGTACCGCGCGCGCAGCTACGCGGACGGCAAGAAGATCGGGATCCGCGACGCGCTCAATGCGCTGTACTGCATCGCACGCTATTCCGGCTCGATCTCCCGAACCAGCACGCGATTGCCGTGAATTTCGACGACCTGCACCCGGCGACCACGGTCGATGTAGCTGCCGTCGCTCACCACATCCAGGTACACCGTGCCGAACACCGCCCGGCCGGCAGGCCGCAGCGGGGACTCGGCAATCCCGCGATCACCCGGGGACACCCCGAAATCGCGGACCGGCGCCAACGGAGCCGCGTGCGTAGCGCCCTCCTGATCGCCGTCTGCCGAGGGGGCGCGCAGGATCAGTCGCTGCAGCACGGGAACCGTGCCCAGCACACGGCTCAGCCAGGCGAACGCCAACAGCGAGACCACACCCGAACCGCACAGCACCACGAGGGATGTCGCCAGCTGGGCAAAGGCGCGGGGGCTTTGCGGCACCCAGCGGTTCTGACCGGCCATCACAATCCCGACAACCATTAACACCAGTCCCGTGATGCCCGCGACGCCGAATCCGGGCAAGACAAAGAGCTCCAGCGCCAGGAACGCGAGGCCGCCCAGAACCAGGATCACTTCCAGCCAGTCGGCCGTGCCGCCCAAGAAGCGGCTCCAGAAAAACAAGGCAAAACACAGTCCCGCCACCAGGCCGCCCATGCCCACGCCCGGGGCCCCGAGTTCGATGTACAAGGCAATCGCGCCGATGACGAACAACGCCGCCGTCACCAGCGGTAGATTGAGAATGTCGACCGATTTGTCGATCCAGTTGTGCGGCATCACCAGCAGTGGCGCACGCAGCGCGTACCGCTGCTCCACATCGCTCAACGCGCCGACCGTCGCATCAGCCAACTGCAGTTCCACCGCGCGGTCCCCATTGACTTCCAGGAACGAACCGGCGCGCGATTCAAGCACCAGGGGGCCTTTCTCCCACTGCTGGGCGTCGGCCAACGCATCCAGCTCGGGCTGGGACCGATAGGTGACTTCGCCAGTCTGCCGATGGACCACGCGAAAGACCTCCAGATCCTTGTCCACCATCGCCTCAGCCAAGGCGGGCGGCCGGCCGCGGAACTCAGCCAGATCGCGCACGCGGCGCGCGAGGTCCGAGCGGATCTTCTCCGGCGCGTGCCGAAAGAGCGCATCCGGCCCGGCAAACACCGGGCCCGCATCCCCCAGGCGGGCCTGCGGTCCCATGACGATCTCGTCACAGGCCAACGCGACGATCGCCGCGCCGCTCAACGCCTCCTCCGGGATATACGCCACCGTGCGCGCCCAGTCGATGTCGCGCAGCGTCGTGGCCAGATTGAGTGTCGCGTCCAAGGCCCCGCCGGGACTGGCAATCTGCAGCACCACCAGATCCGCGCCCTGTTGCCGCGCCCGCTCCAGCTTGCGGTTGAGGAACCGCTCGGTCCGTGGCAGGATGACGCCCTCCAACGGAATCACGACACCACGCTCAAATGCGGGCGGCGCTGCCGCGTCGGGCGCGGGCTCCTGGGCCACGAGCGTTGCCACCCACACGCCGCAACAGGCCGCACTCAACCCGATCTGGATCCAGCGTCGCATAACTTCCAGCTCCAACCAGATCCTAAACGACCGTGGCGCTTTGTGCCATCGCCAGCCCGTCTCGAGCGATCGTGGCGCGGGTGCGTATGGCCGCCCCAGGCGGCGCGGGATTGACGCTCACCACTCCCCTTATCATGCTGTGCTCATTCTGCCGTGGCTCCGTAGCGGGAACGTCGCATGCAGCGCCAGTACGCGATCCTGACTGAGGGGCAGTCCGAACCGCACGCCGCCAAGACGGCCTGCAGCGTGATCCGCTATCGTGGGAGCGAGGTGCTGGCGGTGATCGACAGCCAGCAGGTGGGCCGGACGACGCAGGAGGTCCTGGGCGTCGGCGGCGCGATCCCGTTCGTCGCATCCCTGGATGACGTGCCCCGGGCCGACACGCTGCTGATCGGGATCGCCCCGGTCGGCGGCCAGATCCCGGCCAGCTGGCGCGGCGTAATCCTGGCCGCCATCGACCGCGGCATGGATGTCGTCTCGGGACTGCACGACTTTCTGGCCGACGACCCGGAGTTCGCTGCAGCCGCTCAGACGCGCGGCGTACGCTTGATCGACGTGCGCCGCAACCGCCAGCGCGACGTGGCCCGCCGGATCGGCTTGCGCCCCGATTGCCTGCGGATCCACACGGTCGGGCACGATTGCAGCGTGGGAAAGATGGTCGCGGCGATCGAGATCACCAACGCACTCAAGCGACGCGGCCACTCGGCTAAATTCCTCGCGACCGGTCAGACGGGAATCCTGGTCGAAGGGGACGGTGTGCCCGTCGACTGTGTGGTGGCGGATTTTGTCAGCGGCGCCATCGAGCAACTGGTGCTGCAGCATCAACACCACGACTTTCTGGTGATCGAGGGCCAGGGGAGCCTGGTGCACCCGGCCTACTCGGGCGTCACGCTGGGCCTGCTGCACGGATGCGCGCCGCACGGCCTGATCCTCTGCTACGAGGTAGGCCGCGAAATAGTGACCGGCGTGCCGGAGATGCGCATCCCGCCGCTGGGCGACATCAAACGCCTCAACGAAGTCATGGCTAACGTCATGCAGCCGTGCGCCGTCATCGGGATCGCGATGAACGGCAGGCTCGTCAGTCCCGAGGTTGCCGCGGCGGAACGGCAGCGGCGGCGCGAGGAATTTCAGCTGCCAGTCTGCGATGTGCTGCGCGACGGCCCCGGCGAACTGGTCGACGCCGTGTTGCAGCTGCGCAAGAGGATCATGCCATGAAGATGTACCTGCACACGTTTCAGCTGCCGCTGCGACACACGTTCACCATAGCACGCGAATCGATCGACACGCAGGAGACCCTGATCGTTGAACTGGTTGACGGCGATGTGCATGGCTATGGCGAGTCGACCACGAATCAGTATTACGGATACACGCTCGAGAACATGGCTGCCGCACTCGAAGCCGTGCGGCCTCGCCTGGCGGACCAGTCGCTCGACGATCCGGTCCGACTGTGGGAGGAACTCAGCGACACGCTGGGCGCCAATCCGTTCGCCCAGTGCGCGTTGGACCTGGCCGCGCACGACCTGTGGGGCAAGAAACAGGGCCAGCCCACCCATCGCCTGTGGGGCTTGACGACTGACCGCATCCCAATGTCCGACTATACGATCGGTATCGACACGATCGACACGATGGTGGCCAAGCTGCAGGAATTTCCCGACTGGCCGATCTACAAGATCAAACTGGGCACGCCGCACGACCTGGAGATTGTCCGGCAGCTGCGCCGCCATACGCAGGCGGTGTTTCGCGTCGATGCGAACGGCGCCTGGACGGTTGAGCAGACGATCGAGAACTCGCGCGAGCTCGCACAGCTCGGTGTCGAGTTCATCGAACAACCGCTGGCGGCCGAGGAGTGGGAAGGGATGCGGCGGGTCGTGCAGGCATCCGCCTTGCCGGTGATCGCGGACGAGAGCTGCCAGGTGGCAGCGGACGTCGACCGATGTGCCGGACATTTCCACGGCATCAACATCAAGCTCTGCAAGTGCGGCGGCCTGACACCGGCGCGACGCATGATCGACTGCCGCTGCTGGACTATGTCGACATGGACGGCGCACTGCTGCTGCGCGAAGACATTGCCACTGGCGTCACGGTGCAGCAAGGCCGCTGCCTGTACCCGGATCGGCCCGGACACGGTGTCGAGCTGCTGAGCGGCGCCCAATCTCTCCGCGCGAGTGATTGAGGACGCAGGGCTCCCCCAGCGGCTTGTCCGCTGGGGAGCGAGGATCATCGGCTACGTTGGGCAGAACTCGGCTCACGTACCGCTCCCCCAGCGGCTCGTCCGCTGGGGAGCGAAGATGATCGGCTACGTCGGGCAGAACTCGGCTCACGTACCGCT
>JALOQX010000358.1 GCA_025459265.1 Pirellulaceae bacterium
ACTCCCCCCGGCGGGACAGCTTCCCCGCTGGCTGCAAGGGCTGGTGTGACGCCGCGCGGGCGTTGCGGCGCTGAGCGTGCGAACTTGAACGACGTGCACCCGGCGATTAGTCTGGACCGGAGAATCGCCAGGTCCATTCGTTCTCCGGGTCGTGCGACGTATGCAATTGAGCCTGCTGTTGGCCGTCGTGGCCGCATTGGTCTGCGCACAGCACGCGCCCTCCGCTCCAGCGCCCGGTGCGCTGCCACGACTGGCGCTGACCCTGGCCAGTGGCACGCTGGTCGTCCTGCTGGCCGTGGCCAGCTCGCAGGCCGTCGCGCGCGGGCTCTTTCGCGATCCCGCGCAGCGTCCGGCGTGGCGACGCCGCTTCGCCCGTCTCCGACAACTCCATACGGGCCTGTGGCTGCTGTCAGTCGTCGGCACCCTGGCCCTGTTCGACTGGCCGCAAGTTGTGCGCTATAACTGGGGACTTGCGCACCTGATTCTGGTCAAAGACGTGCTGGTCCTGGTTCCCGTCTGGCTGCCGCTGGTTTGTTCCTGGGCCGCGTTCTACGACGTGGCACGGGCCGACGCCGTCGGCCAGCTGCCCTCCGCCGGAGCGGCGGAGTCGTCCGCGCCGCACCCGCTGGGCACGCGGTGGGAATTCGTCTGGTTGCACGCGCGTCACTACCTGGGTCTGAGCCTCCTGCCCGTCCTCGTACTCCTGGCCTGCCAGGACGTGCTGACCCTGCTGCTGCCTGCCTGGGAGGAGACCGCCGTGGCCTGGTGGGGCTATCTGGTCCCGCTGGCGGCCATCACCGTCGCCTTCCCGTGGCTGCTCAGCCGCATCTGGAAAACCTCGCCGCTGCCCGATTCGGACTTGCGGCAGCGGCTGCTGGCGCTCACGCGGCAGATGGGGATCCGCTGCCGCGACTTCCGGGTCTGGCAGACCAATAACCAGATTCTCAACGCCGCGGTCGCCGGGCTCCTCCCCGCGGCCCGCTACGTCTTCGTGACCGATGGTCTGCTCACGTTCCTGAGGGACGACGAGCTGGAGGCTGTCGTCGCCCACGAACTGGGACATGCGCGCCGTCGCCATCTGTGGCTGCGTCTGGCACTCGTGGGCCTGCCGCTGTGGATCGTCGCGCAGGTGCGGGCGTGGTCACCCGAATCGGTCCGCGTGATCGCCGATTGGCAGGCGGCACAGCTCAGCGATTCGCCCGTCGTCCTGCACCTGGCGGTGGCCGGCCTCTTCTGCGCCCTGGCGGCCGCGGCGCTGGGCCGCTACTCGCGTCTGCTCGAACATGATGCCGATCTGTGCGTGTGGGAGGTCGGCCACGGCGCCACGTTTGTGACCGCCATCGACCGGCTGTCGTACCTGTGTCACGAGCGGCGTCATCGGGCAACTTGGCTGCACCCGAGCACTGCGGCGCGCGTCGAGTTGCTGCAGCGCGCACTGCAGAATCCCCGTGCCGCCTATGCCTACCGCCGCCGCGTCGCCCGGATCAACGGGCTGCTGCTGGCCGTCTGGCTGCTGACACCCGCCGGCGTGGCCCTGCTGTGACCGGTGGCCGATGCAGGTCGCTGCAATCCGCGCATTCGGTACACTCAGCTGCCTCGCGCGAGTCCTGCCAGCTTTCTCAAGACTCGCGATTTAACTCCCTGCCTGCCCCTGACGAATGAATAAGCATCATCACCGGTTCGCACTACGGGATCCGCAAGGGGCACCATCCATGAGCGATAGTTGCAGTTGCCTGCTCGAACGCCTGGAAGAAGCACTCACCTCGAGTCCGCATCTGTTCGGCCGCAAACTGGGCTATGAAGCCGACGCGGGAATCGTCGTGCTCAAGGGGACCGTCACCAGCTATTTCCAGAAGCAGATGGCGCAGGAAGCGATC
Source organism: Pirellulaceae bacterium (assembly GCA_025459265.1). Classification (GTDB taxonomy): domain Bacteria; phylum Planctomycetota; class Planctomycetia; order Pirellulales; family Pirellulaceae; genus JAAYDI01. The sequence goes on from JALOQX010000358.1 coordinate 1,878, forward strand.
CGTCGCGTGGACGGCGTCCAGCTGATTGACAACCAGTTGGAAGTCGATTGGTCCTGACCGGCCGCGTGCGATCCTGCGCCCTGTCCCGCCGGCGGAGGAATTCCACAGCGGGCGATGCTGCCGGGCAAAGAAACGCGCAGAAATAAGTTGCCGAATCGAGCATCGTCGCACGGCTCTCCGAGCCGTGATGTCTCGACTCGGAGAGTCGAGCGACGACCCGTCGAGCCGTGCTGTCTCGACTCGGAGAGTCGAGCGACGACCCGTCGAGCCGTGCTGTCTCGACTCGGAGAGTCGAGCGACGGACTGCAATTGGGCCATTGGTTGGTGAGCGTGTCCTACGGCGCCGAGTGGGTGTCGTGCCGGTTCCGTTTCGCCAACATCTGCTGGATGAGCGTCTGCGCCTGCTGGAGCGCTGCGGGCAGCTGTTGCGGCTGCTTCCCGCCAGCCTGCGCCAGATCGGGGCGCCCGCCGCCGCCGCCGCCGACCAGCGGAGCCACGCCTTTGACCCAGTCACCGGCACTCATTCCCTGCGCGACCAGGTCGCGACTCACCCCCGCCACCAGCAGCACTTTGTCGTCACCTTGCGCAGCCGCCAGGAAGATGGCCGAGTGCTGCGTACGCGCACGAATCTGATCGATCCACTGCCGCATCAGGTTCGGGTTTGCACCTGGCGTCTCGCACACGATCACCAGCACGTCGCCGACCTGCGTGCCGCGGCTGATCAGCGCGTCAGGCGACAGCAGTCCACTGCGACTCAGCTCGGCCACGCGGGCCTTGAGCTGTTCCGCCTCGTTCAACAGAGCCTGTGTCCGTTCCGGCACATCGGCCAAGGCGACGTTGAGCAACCGTGCTGCTTCGCGCAGCGCCCCGCGCACCTGTTCGTAGCCGAGCGTGCCGTCCGCGGCAGCTTCCGCCGAATCCGCCGCCACTGGTCTGGCCGGCTCCGTGCCGGCGGTCAGCTGTTTGCGCAGGTCACGCACCACACGTAAGTGCACCCGCAGTGCGGCCGGAACAGCCAATAGCTCGGTGCCGAGCAAGCGTGCCGTCGCCTGGAGCGTCGCGCGCGTCTGCTGGGCCTGCTCCCGCGCCCGCCGACCGGTCAACGCCACCACACGCCGCGTTCCCGTCGAGACACTTTCTTCGGATAGAATCTCGAAATCCTCCACCTCGAGTGTCGACGACACGTGCGTGCCGCCGCAGAGCTCGCGACTGAACTGCCCCATCGTCACCAGCCGCACCGGGTCCGGGTATTTTTCGCCGAAGAGCATCATGGCCCCCTTCTCGCGGGCCTCGGCCAGCGGGACATAATCCCACTGCACCGGCTCGTTCGCCCGAATCCGCTCCTGCACGTCCCGCTCGACCTGCCGCAACTCCGGCTCCGAGACGGCCGCCAGGTGGGTGAAGTCAAACCGCAACCAGTCTTCGTCCACCTTCGAACCCTGCTGCTGCGCATGTCGACCGAGGTTCCGCTGCAAGGCGTAGTGCAGTATGTGCGTGGCCGAGTGGGCGCGCCGGATCGCCGCACGCCGATCTCGATTGACGCGGACCGTCACGGACTTCCCGGCCCGCAGCTCGCCCGACACAAGGTGCCCGACATGCAGAATCAGCTCTCCGTCCTTCTGCGTATCGGACACACGAAACAAGAAGCCAGGCCCCGCAATCTCTCCCGAGTCCCCCACCTGACCGCCCGACTCGCCGTAACAGGGAGTCTGGTCCAATACAACAACGATCGGCTGCGCGTGCCCGGCCTCGCTCACGCGATCGCAGAGCTGATGCTGCGCAATGATCCCCTTGATTTCCGCCGTGGCCTCCTCGGTCTCATAGCCCAGGAACCGCGTCAGGTGCACGGCTTTCTTGAGCGCCTCGATCGGACCCGTCTTGAACAGCTCGATCTGCTGTTTTCCCGAATCGAGTCCATGTTGGATCATCGCGCGCCGAAAACCCTCCGTGTCAAACGTGAAGTTCCGTTCCGCGGCCAGGGATTCGACCAGCTCCGGGGGAATGCCGTACGTCGAGTAGAGTTCCGCCGCGTCGTTCCCGTCGACCACGACACGGCCTTCGGAGGCCATGGCCGAAAAGATGCCTTCCACGCGCGCCAAGCCGGCATCGATCGTGGCAAAAAACGACTGCTCCTCCTGCCGAATTACCTGCGCGACCCGCTCGACCGACTCGCCCAGCTCGGGATACGGCTTCTCCATCATCGCGACCACGACCGGCACCAACTGATGCAGAAACGGTTCCTCCACACCCATCTGGCGGCCATCCAGCACCGCGCGGCGCAGCAGTCGACGAATCACGTACTTCTCCGCCTTCGCGCCCGGATACACGTTCTCGTGCACCGCGAACGCGCAGGCCCGGAGGTGATCGGCGATGCGCCGGCAGCGTCGGCCACTCTCGGCTTGCGGCTCATACCGACACCCGCACAATTCCGCCGCCGCCTCGACAATCGGCCGCAAGATGTCAATGTGATAGTTGGTCGGCACACCCTGTAAGGTGGCCGCCGTCCGCTCCAGCCCCATGCCGGTGTCGATGTTGCGGCTGGGCAGCGGCCGCAGATTGTCCGGCGGGTCGCCCACCCGGTTGAACTGCGTGAACACCAGATTCCAGATTTCCACCGCCTCGCCGAAGTCGTCGTGGTAGAAAATCTCGCTGCACGGCCCACAGACACCGTCCGGACCGTCACTGGGCGCCCGCGCGGGCCAGAAATTGTCGCTCTCCCCCATCCGCTCGATCCGACTGCTCGGCAGCCCGACCTGCTCCAGCCAGATGCCCGCCGCCTCGTCATCGTCCAGGTATACCGAGACCGACAACCGCGCCGGATCGATCCCCAACCACCGCTTGCTGGTACAGAACTCCCAGGCCCACAGGATCGCGTCGCGTTTGAAATAGTCCCCGAAACTGAAATTGCCCAGCATCTCGAAAAACGTGTGATGATACGCCGTTCGGCCCACGTTCTCGATGTCGCCCGTCCGCAAACACTTCTGGCAGGTGGTGGCCCGCGTAAACGTCAGCTTGACCTTGCCCAGGAAGTGATCCTTGAACTGGTTCATGCCGGCCGGCGTGAACAACACCGACGGGTCCCAGGTCGGCACCAACACATCGCTCGCACACCGCGTGTGCCCCTTCGACTCGAAAAAGCTCAGATACTTTTCCCGCAGCTCGTCCGTTCTCATGGCCACACCGCGTCTTGCGCCCCGTTTCCAGCCAGATTCCGCGAAGCCGACATGATATCGGCTCGACCAGCCAGCCACCAGTCGCCGCGGGAGGGCGGAGGACAGAGGGCGGAGGACAGAGGGCGGAGGGCGAGGCGGTTCATGGGAGGGCGAGGCTCCTGCCGAGCCGGGCGCACCGGGCCACTCGATGCAGACCGGGCGGTGGCAAGAGAGTAGAGAGGAGTGAGGAGAGCATGATGGGAGGGCGAGGTTCCTG
>JALOQX010000359.1 GCA_025459265.1 Pirellulaceae bacterium
GTTCGCAAGCATCAGGCCGTGTTCCAGGTCGGCACGCAACAGCGGTCGATGGAGATGAACCGCATCGCTTGCGAATTCGTCCGCAGCGGAGGACTGGGAAAGATCCTCAACGTCCAGGCAGTCAACTATCCCGGCATCGACGTCACACCCGCTCTCGATGCTGATGGCCCGGGGAGTATCCCGCCCGGATTCAACTGGGATCTGCATTTGAACCAGAGCGTCTGGCGTCCCTGCGTGCCAAACGCCATCGCGGGTCGCAACTATTTCGGCGGTGAGATGACCAATTGGGGCGCGCACGGTGTGGATCAGATCCAGTGGGCGCTCGGCAAGGACGACACGCTGCCCACCGAGTTCAAACTGGTCAGTCCTGGGCAGGATGGACAGGTCGTCGCGACGTATGCCGATGGCACGCAAGTCTCGTTCGAACTCCCGACCTCCGGTCCCATGGGAGGGGCCATCTTCGTCGGAGAAAAGGGCAAGCTGGAGATCAATCGGAACAAGTTCATGTCGAATCCTCCGGAGATTCGCGATCAACTGCTCAGGAAGGTCGACGAAACGGAAGAAGAGGTGAAATGGTCCGATCAGACGGCTCTCTGGCAGGCGCGCTGGCATCTGCAGAACTGGCTGGATTGCATCAAGACTCGCGAAAAGCCCAACTCCGAGATCGAGATCGGACACCGCTCGGTGGCCTTCTGCCATCTGGTCAACATCACGCGCTATGTGGGCAAGGTCGGTGAGATACTGACATTCGATCCAGACACGGAACGCTTCACGAACTGTCCAGAGGCCAATACCTGGAACGATCGGCCGCGACGCGCCGGGTATGAGTTGCCGAAGGTGTGAGATCGCGAACCGGTCAATCCCGGTGCTGTCTGCGGCCCGCGCAGGGTCAAATGGCGCAATTCCCACGCCGTGACCGCTCGAGCGGGGAACGTGACGCCCTGAACCACCTGCGGAGTTGCGGGCTCCGGTTCGGTGGATCCTTTCGGGCTGATGCACGTCACGGTCAGCGACTCGCCGTCGCCCACGTCAGGCGCAGCACCGTACTTCGGTCGCGCCGTCACCGGCTGGCCGCTGGCGTGATCAAGTCGCAGACACGCTGGTTGTTCCATCTTCCACACGACAACATGGTCTTCACATCCTTGCATTCCCGACAACCAAAGTGTCGAAGACTTCGGGACTTGTTGCGACAGGACGGGAAAACGAGCAACGGATGCGCCGGCCCTTTCGTGCTCGTCACAGAGGGGAAGAAGAACATCGGCCACGCGCGTACACCATCACCAGCTCATAACGCCGGAGTGCCTGGCTCTCGTCACGTGCCTGCGGTATCGCTGACATACATATGGCACAGTGTGAGTTCCGGGTCGCTGCCCGACGGCCGCCCACTGAAACACCCGGGCCGGCGGCGGTCATTCGTATTCTTCATCTTCCCCATTTCCTCTCGCGAGACGCCGCCTTTCGACGCGCCAGTTACCAGACGTCCTCCGGATTGATCACGACGCCGTCCACGAACTCGGGACGCACCGTGTCGCTGACAATCCGTGACCGGCATTTCCCGTCTTGGAGTACCAGTTGTTCAAGCGTGTGCTCGGACGGATCTTACAACGACAAGCAAATCCGGCTGGACGATGTCATGTTGGGACAACTGTACGTCACATGGTGCATAGTACAGAACGCCGAATGGAGCCAGTTCAATCCGCGTGTACAGTTGGTGCTGCAAGCGTTTCGAGACCGCCTGATGATAGAGAGTGGGTGCCGGATTCACGTAATGATCTCCGTCGATAATCTCGTGGCGCAGTCCATCGTCCGGTATGGCCGCGTAGCCCGGGTAGCCCAGCTTTCTGGAAGTGTTCGTATTGGTGACCATGAGATCGCCGCTCAACGTCCAAGTGCCGAGTGATATTGCATACGGTAGTCTGGCTGTCGACCGGTCCCTGGGCAATCGCCGGGATTTCGTCCGCCCTCACAATGCATGTACCCGCGATGGCGACATCAAGGAAGCAGGAACGGGACAGGTGCCATCACGCAGAAGTTGGTCGGAGTGCGAGTCAGAAGCAGACGCGTGGCGTCCGGAAGACGATGACCGCCGGGCCAGCAAGACGCCGGCAACGTGTTCTCAGGCAAGTTGCCCGACTTGCCTGCGCTGCCGAAGAAAACGTACTGCTCCCCTTGAGCTCCTCTCATGCTGCGCAATCTGGACCCGCACGCCCACGAGTTCCTGCTGGATGTCGGGTCGGCCTGGGAACTGCCCAGCGGGTCTGCGACCGCGTACACGCTCCGCAGCCCCTGGGCCGAGGATGCGGGCAAGCCCGAACTGACGGCAGTGGCCGGCACTTCTCTACGGCTGGAACTGCAGCCCTTCGAAGTTGTAGTCCTGGAAGCGCGGGCTTCAGATTCCGGCCGGTGAGTCGTGCTGGGGAGTGCTGACCTCACCGGCCAGGTTCTGTTGATGTTGCCTTGCTGTTACTTCGGGATCACCAGGAAACCGTGGACTTCGCTGACCGGACGGAAGATACCCATCCACCCCACGATGTGCCCGGCGTTGTTGATATCTCGGGCCAACTGCAAATGCTTCCCGCTGGGCATGTCTGTCAGCGAGTTCAGGTTGAACATGGTCCCGTTCTGCCACAAGAAAGCAGTCTGGGGCTGCCTTCCGCCGCTCGCATTGCTAGTGCCCACGACTTTCCCGGCGTTGTTCACACCCGACGCAGAACTGTAGTTGCCGCCCAACGTCCCGAGGCCGATCATGCCCGTGGTGGCCGACCAGCGGAACGCCTGTTGGTTTGTTCCCGAACATTCACCGGCCACCCAGGTTCCATCGGTACTGATCGCCACCGCTCTGCTCCACGAGTATCCTGGTAGCGTTCCGAGGGACTGGACCTGCAGTGCGCCGAATTCATCCAACCACGCGATAGCGGCGACACCGTTTTCGTCTTGTCCAGCCATCACGCCGGTGTCACTGATGTCGGACGGCGAGAACGTAGTACCGAGGTCCAGCGGCCCGACTGGCACGCCGTACTCGTCGAGCTCCCACATCGCACTGCGCCACTGACCGTCGGACCTAAAACCACCCACGATCTGGCCAAGATTGTTGACGGCCCACCCCGTGCTGTCCGTTTCGGGCAGAGTCTGCGTCGGCAGGCTGGGCACAAAGACGTATCCACGGGCCACAACAACTCCGGAGTCGTTGACGTCACCCACATCCCCAAACGGCTCGCCGAGGTTGGCGGGCGAACCGCCGAACGAGCCGTCGCTGGCGACTGTCCAGAGTGCGGTGTGGTCTGCACCGTCGGCGGCGATCGAGACACCGACCACAAAGAAGCTGCCGTCGCCGCGCGTCTGACTGACCGCGTTGGCGTCGCTCTGAAGACCACTCGCGCGCGGAAATCCGAGCAGGTCGACCAGACTGTACGAGGTCGCGGGCGGTTTAGTCGGCTTACCGGCCAGCAGCACCACAGGGCACAACAGTCCGATCGCCACGGCGATGGCGAACCACCGCCCCCATGGCATCGTGTTTCTGGACATGACGAGTACTCCTTGGTTTAGGCTCGGCCCGCGCGGTACACTTGACAAAGACCGTCTGCCCGCGCCGCGCGGACCGTGGGGCGTGGGCTTCAGGTTCCGGCCGGTGAGTCGTGCTTGGCAGTGCTGACCTCGCCGGCCGGTTTTACATACCCGACTGCTGGCTTTTCGGGCCGGTCAGTGGTGTGAGGTCGTCGTTGTCGGCCTGTCACACATCAATGCGACGGATCGCTGCGAGTTGTGCCAAAAAAAAGCCCGAAGCCCCCGCGTTCACGCGGGGGAGCCTCACCTTCACCCTACGGCTCCGCGCCGCACGCCTGCTCCGGGAAGCTCCCGCGTTTACGCGGGGGAGCCTCACCTTCCTCCTACGGCCCCGCGCCCCGCGCGCCTGCTCCGGGAAGCCCCCGCGTTTACGCGGGGGAGGCTCACCTTCACCCTACGGTCCCACCACTTGACCAGACGCTGGCGATACTATACATACGTATATGTATTCTTCGAGTCCAGCACCCAACATCGCCGTGATGGCCGCTCACGGAGGATGCTCCCATGGTCCCCAGTGCCGTGTTCACGGCCGCGAACACGACGGCCGCCTATCAACTGCGTTACCACTTCGGCTGGTGTACGCGCGGTCGGCAACCGTGTTTCAACTCGCCTGAGCTATGCGCGGCAGTCAACGCGGGCCTGGCCGATGTTGCACGTCGGCACGACTATCATCTGCTCGAGAGCACCATCAGCCCGATGGTCGTTCGATCATTGGTGAGCCTTCAGCCACACGACAGCCCGTCGCGGGTGACCGGCATAGTGCGTGGCAATCTATCGAAGTCGCTTCGCGAGCGGTGGGGGATGCGGGACATATGGTCGCGCGGGGCGTTCTTTCGAAGCGTGGGCACAGTTACAGGCGATGTGATCCGTCAGTACATTGCCGGGCAGTTCGCCCATCACGGCGTGACCTCGGTGCGGGATCCGGCACGCCTCATACTGGCTCAATTCCACGATGCGCGGGACGCGGCTCAACTCCGCAGCGATGCGCATGCCCGCTTTGAATATAACGTCCATGTGGTCCTGGTGACGGACTGGCGCGTGCCGTTCCTGGACCTGGAAGTAGCCGAGGCGCTGGTGGGATATTGGCGACAAGTTTGTGAGAAGAAGGAATGGATTGCCTGGGACATCGAAGTCGTGTCCGACCACGCGCACTTGTTCCTCGGTCTCCGACCGGTGGACGCGCCCCAGTCCGTGGCGCTGAGTCTCATGAACAATTCGGAGCATTATTGTGAGCGGCGATATGTGGCGGCGATGCGTGACGCGAAATTGTCAGCGCTCTGGCGCCCCAGTTTCTACGTGGGCACCGCAGGTGCCGCCACGACCGCTCAAGTCAGGTCGTTCTTGCTTAACACGTAGGATGGAGGTGAGCCTCCCCCGCGTCAACGCGGGGGCTTCCCGCGGGGCGTGCGCGCGGCGCGGGCGCGCGTAGGGTGAAGGTGAGGCAACCCCGCGTGAACGCGGGGGGACGTAGCGTGAAGGTGAGGCTCCCCCGCGTGAACGCGGGGGCTTCCCGCGGGGCGTGCGCGCGGCGCGGGCGGACGTAGGGAAAAGGTGAGGCTCCCCCGCGTAAACGCGGGGGCTTCCAGGGAGCGCGCGGCGCGCGGGGACCTAGGGTGAAGGTGAGGCTCCCCCGCGTAAACGCGGGGGCTTCGGGAGCGCGCGGCGCGGGTGACGTAGGAGGAAGGTGAGGCTCCCCCGCGTAAACGCGGGGGCT
>JALOQX010000106.1 GCA_025459265.1 Pirellulaceae bacterium
GTCTCCGGAACGGGCCGACAGGTCGTTGGGGATGGTGGTCGTCGCCGCGTTGACCGTGGAGTGGCGGGCACCGATGAGCGTCAGGACACCCAACAGCAGCAGCGGCAGCCAGCTGGGGAAGAGCACGTCCGCACCTTGTCGGCGCCACAGCTCCAAGGCCGCCACCAGTAACAGCCCCGCCACAACCACCGCCGTCGCGTCGACCCATCGGTCCAGACGGTCCGAGCCCCAGGCCGGTCGCCAGCTGCGTACCGCCGCACGCGCGATGCGACCTCCGTCAAACGGGTAAGCCGGTAAGACGTTCAGCAGAAACAACAGCCAGTTGACCCAAAGAACCAGCTGAACGCCTTGGACCAGGCCCCCATCGTCCGCGCCGAAACAGTCCGGTCGCAGCGGGTTCCAGCCGGTGGTGAACGCGTCCGCGCCGCCTCGCACGCTCAACCACACGCGGCACGCAAACACGACGGCCAGATTCGCGACCGGACCGGCCGACCAGATCGACAACTCAACTCCCGCTCGCGCGGCGCTGCCCCACGGGGTCAGACCACCCAGGGGGCCGAGCACAATCACGTCCGATGCAAGGCCATAGTAGCGGGCCACCCACCAGTGGGCGAGCTCGTGCCACCAGACGCTGCACAGCAACACCGCCAGGGCTGCCGCGGCGATCGCTCGCATGTCCCCGGCGGCCGCCCACAGCGGCGGCAAACCCGCGGCGCCCGGCGACGGAGCAGGCCAGCACAGGTAGAGCGTCGCCATCGCAAACGCCACGAAGTAGACGTGCAACCGCACGGCGACCCGTCCCCACCGCCCCAGCCCGATACTCGACGGAAAACGGCTCCACATGCAGCCTTTCCCCCCTGGACCCTTGCAACTCGCTGCCGACGCCTTGTTCTACGCCGTCGCGACAGGGGAGTTCACACCGAATCCAGCTGCGCGCCGCGCGGGATTCACATAGAGCACCCGCGCCAACAGCTCCGCCGAGCCGCGCTCACCGGCCTCCCGCTCACAGTGCCACTCCCGATGGGTCGGCACCCAACAGTCCTCCAGCGGCCACGGGTCAAACGGGTCGTACCCCAGCGCCTGGACCAGTTTGGACGAGTTCATCGTCACATCGCCGGCCCGCGGCGGTATGGGACCGGCTTCGTGACGGTAGCAGCCCATGAGGTGGCGCGGCTCGTACCCCCCCACACGGTTCACGATCTGCGCGATCTCGTAGAGGCTCAGTCGCCGTGGGCCTCCCGCGTGATACAGGCCGCCGAGGCGATTGGCCAAGAGCGTCTCGCACAGCAGGTTCAGGCAGTCCGTGTACTTGGGCGTGCGCACTTCGTCAAAAAACAACGTGGCGGGCTTCGACTTGCGGAACCGCGACTGGATCCAGTCGATGGCCCCCGCGTGCCCGTTGAAACTGATGCCCATGGGCAGCGAGATCCGCAGCACGCAAGCCTGGGCTCGCTCCGCGGCAATCACATGCTCCGCCTCAACCATCGTGCGCCCGTAAACGGTCACGGGGTCCGTCGGGTCGGTCTCGACGTGCCCGCCTCCGGCCGTCCCCGAGAACACCAAATCCACAGACATGTGGACCAGTCGCACGTCCGTCCCCTGAATCTGGTCCAGCAGGTGCTGGACGCTCACGACGTTGACGCGGTGCGCCAGCGCCGGGTCCAGCTCGCAAGACTTGAGCTTGCACGTCCCCTCGCAGTTGAGGATGGAGGCAAACTGGTAGCGATCGAACAGCCGCTCGACGCTGGCGCGATCGTGCATGTCGCACGGCACGACGTCAGCCCCAGCCAAGGGCCAGTTGTCCACTCGGCGCGTGCCGATGACCTGCCCCGGGAACCGCCGACGGAAGTAGTGGAAGGCGTTATAACCCGCAACACCGGCAATGCCGGAAATCAGTAACGGGAGAGGCGGCAGTTGTTCGACGACCATAGCAGGAAGCACGATAAACCGTAGTGCCTGAAGCGGCTCTGCGTGCCACACAGGTTACGAGATCATGGAGGAATTTTCCACCCGTTGAATCCGGTCCCGCGACCAAATGGCATGCCGGTTGCTCACGGGAGGGCCCTTGCCTGCACTGACCCAGGATTCCGGGTGACAGCCGCGTGCAACGTGCCGCCCGTTGCGATTTCGCACCTCCGGCGATGCCGAAACCACACGGTCCCGCCGCCGCGTGGCGGATTGTCCGCAACGAGGCAAAACGCCACAGGTAGGGTGCGGGGCTTTGACTCGGCAGCCAGCCGCTGAGCGACGGCACCGGGCAGGCGGCCACGGGCGACCAATTTACTGACAGCTTTTCGAAATGAGCTTAAACTTGTGTATTAAGAGCCTGCCCGAACACCTCGGGACGGACTGGGAGGTCCGCCCTGCGGCACGGTCTTCGGCCAGACGCTGAGGCACATCCGCCACTTTTTTCTCCTGCCGGAACAGGACAACCGTGATGAAGCAGCCGAAACGACCGTTGCGTCCAAAGTCGTTGTCGCCACGGCGCCGACGCGTCGACCGCTCCAACGCAGCTCGCGCGGCTCGCCGCCCCGGGGCGGTCCGGTTCGAATCGCTCGAATCCCGAGTGATGCTGGCCAACGACCTGGGATTCGATGCGTGTTTGCCTGCGACCCCACCAGCTGCGATGGGTGCCTCGGCCACCACGCTGCCGCTCTGCCCTGACGCGCCGTCCGCGCTGCTCGACGCTCCCGCCGAGGGCGAGAATACGCCGCAGCAGGACCTGGTGGCATTCGCTCAGCTGCTGTCCGCGACGCCCGGCGTGAAGCTCTTCTCGGCCATCTGGTGCCCCGCCTGCAACACGCAGAAGGCCCTGTTCGAAGACGGCGGCGATTTCCTGCCGTTTATCGAAGTCACCAACCCGGATCGCACACTCAACGCGATCGGGATCGCCGAGAACATCACGTCTTTTCCCACCTGGGAGTTCCCGGACGGCAGCCGGGAGACCGGTGTCCTGTCGCTGGAGACGATCGCGGCCCGCGCCGGCGTCACGATCCCGACAGGCGTGGACCCATTTGTGGCGCCCATTGGCGACTTGACCGTCTACGGCGGCTCGCCCCTGCACGTGGCGCTCAACGGCTACGACCCCAATGGCGGCCCCTTGACGTTTACGGTCACCAGCAGCAACCCCGCGCTCGTGACGCCCACAGTACTGAGCGGCAATCGCAGTGCGCGCGTCGACGTGACCGGCTGGGGGAACATGGTGTTCCAGCTCTTTGAGGATCGCGTACCGCGCGCCACCGGGCGATTCATCACGCTGGCCCAGTCCGGCTTCTACGACGCCGCGAATAACAATCCCGACATCCGGGTCCACCGCGTCATCGACAACTTCATCCTGCAATTCGGCGACCCCACCGGGACCGGTGCCGGCGGTTCCACGCTCGGCGATTTTGACGACCACTTTCATCCCGACCTGCAGCACAACACGGCCGGAGCCTTGTCCTGGGCCAAGTCCACGGACGACACCAACGACTCGCAGGTTTTCGTGACCGACGTGCCCACGCGATTCCTGGACTACAATCACTCCTACTTCGGGCAACTCACGGAAGGCAACTCGGTCCGCAACGGCATCACGGCCACCGCCACCAACAGCAGCGATCAGCCGCTGGTGGCCGTGAACATCAATGCGGTGGAGATCTTCACCGATATCGAAAACGCCCTCGTCATGCTCAAGGCGGCCGAAGGAGCGTCCGGCGAGGCAGACATCACGGTCACGGTGACCGACGAGGACGGCAACGACTTCGTGCGCACGTTCCAGGTGACCGTCGCCGCCGATCCCTACAACAGCGGCCCGTACCTGGCCGACATCCCGCCGGTGCGGACCGTCGTCAACACGCCGGCAACGTTCACCCTCACGGCCGTGGACGTGGAAGACGACGCGGTGCAGTTCAGCGGCATCAAGACCGGCACCGTCGACTACACGTTCTCGGTCAACAGCCAGACGGGTGCCGTCAGCGTGACGCCCCCAACGGGCTACGTGGGGACGATGAACCTGATCGTCCGCGTGCGGCCGGCCACCAGTTCCGACACCACCGACCTGTATGACTCGCAGCTGGTGTCGATCGTCGTCGCCCCGCCGGCACCGGCGGGCGTCGACCTGCTGGCCGCCAGCGATTCGGGCGTGTCGGACAACGACAACCTGACGAAAGCGACGAGTCTGGATTTTCTGGTCACGGGCGTGACCAGCGGTGCGGTGGTGCGGCTCCATCAGGGCAGCCAGGTGATCGGACAGGCCACGGCCAGCGGCACGTCGGTCACGGTCACAACCGCTGCGCTGACGAGTCTGGGGGACGGCACCTACAACGTGTTCGCCACCCAGGTGATCAACAGCGTCGAGAGCGATCCGACCGCAGCCTTGGCGGTCACGCTGGACACGACGCCCCCGGCAGCCTTGACGTCCACCGCCCCGACGACCGCTGCTGCCGGCGCCCTGTTGACGTACGATGCCCAGAGCCCGGACGAGGGCGTGGCGGGCATGGTCTATTCGCTCGTCGGAGCGCCGACCGGCGCGACCCTCAACGCCGCGACGGGGGTTTTGAGCTGGACACCCGGCTTGACGCAGGTCGGCGCACACGAGTTTGCGATCGCGTTGACCGACGCGGCCGGCAACACCCGCACGCAGGACCTCGATGTCCAGGTGACACTCGATGCGTCCATGATGTTCCGGCTGGAAGTCACGAACGCGAGCGGCACGCCGATTTCCACCGTGGACGTCGGTCAGGGTTTCCTGCTCAACGTCTACGTGCAGGACGTGCGCACCAACCCGCAGGGCGTCTTTGCCGCGTACGTGGATCTTCTGTTCGATCCCGCGCGCGTGGTGGTCAACGGCGCGATCACCTTCGGCCCGCAGTATGCGACCGCGCAGAATTCCGACGTGTCGACGCCCGGGCTGGTGAACGAGACCGGGGCGGCGGCGGGGTTCACGCCGCTGGGTGGCAGCGAGTTCCTGCTCTTTCGCGTCCCCGTGCGCGGCACGCTGGCCGGGCCCGTGACCTTCACATCCGACCCGTCGGACATACTGCCAGCGCACGAAGTGCTGCTGTACGGAAATGACGAAGGCCTGCCCAATGACGAGATGTTCTTCGGCACGGCGGCGGTGACTATCGAACCGGCTTTCCACGCCATCAACGATGCGTTCACCGTGGCGGAAGACAGTACGAGCAACGTCCTGAACCCGCTGGCCAACGACGAAGTGCTCGCGGGCTCCCCCGGCAACCTGACCATCGTCTCGGTGACCACGCCTTCACACGGCGGCACCGTCACCATCGCGCCCGACGGACTCACGGTGCTCTACACGCCGGCGCTCAACTATTTTGGTGACGAGACGTTCAGCTACACGGCCAGCGACGGGACCGGCACGCGGACGGCGAGCGTGACGGTCGCGGTCACGCCGGTCAACGACAATCCCGTGGCAGTGAATGACGTCTTCACGGTGACCGAGGGAGCGACCGGCGTCCAACTGGATGTGCTGGCCAACGACACGCTGGGGCCGGACACCGGCGAGACGCTCACGATCACGGGATTCAGCAACGTGTCGGCAGGCGGCACGCTGGTGATTGCGTCGGGTGGCACGCGTCTGCTCTACACACCGGCGGCGACCTTCAACGGGACCGAAACGTTTACGTATACGATCAGCGACGGCCAGGGGGGCACAGCCCAGGCCAATGTGACGGTTACCGTCACCGATGTGAACAACCCGCCCCTGGCCCAGGACGATCTGTTCGACGTGCTCGAGGACAGCACAGGCAATGTGCTCAGCGTCCTGAGCAACGACAGCACGCTCAATGATCCTGGCGAGACGTTGACGATTACGGCGGTGACCACGCCCGACCACGGCGGCACCGTGTCGATCGCCACGGGGGGCACGACGCTGCTGTACTCGCCGGCCGCGAATTACGTCGGCGTGGAACGTTTTTCCTACACGATCAGCGACGGGCGGGGCGGTACGGCCCAGGCCTCGGTTGTCGTCACGGTCCAGGCGGTAAATGACCCACCGACGGCCACGAACGACACGTTCACGATTGTGAAGAATACGACCGCGAACCCGCTGAACGTGCTGGCCAACGATTCGTCCGCTCCCGACGCGCAAGAGTCCTTGACGATTTCGGCCGTCGGCACGAGTTCCGCCGGCAGTACCGTGACCATCGCGACGGACGGGCTCAGCCTTCTCTACACGCCGCCAACGGACTTCAACGGCGTCGACACCTTCACGTACACGTTGCGCGACCCCGGCGGGCTGACCTCCCAGGCCAGCGTGACGGTCACCGTACAGGATTTCATCCCCAGCAGCATCGCCGGCTACGCTTATCTGGACGTGAACAATAGTGGCGCGAAGGACGCCGGCGAGGCGGGCATCGGGGGCGTTCTGGTGACGCTGCAGGGCACCAGCGTGCAAGGGGCAACCGTATCGCTCCAGCAGACGACCGACGCCAGCGGTTTCTACCGGTTCGCAAACCTCGCACCCGGCACGTACACCCTGACAGAGACTCAGCCAAATGCCTTGCTGGATGGGGTTGATTCCGCCGGGACGCTCGGCACCGTCCTGGCGAATGATCAGCTGCGGATTGTGCTGGCCCAGGACACGCAGGCCACGAACTTCAATTTCGGCGAGCGGGGTCGCACGGCGCCGCACATCACGGTGTACGACTTCTTCGCGTCCACGCCGCGCGATACCGTGCTGCTCAACACGACCACCACGGGCAGCGGGCAGTGGTATGCCATTGAAGGCGGCTGGTCGCAGGTGGCGGCGATGGACTTCGAACTGCAACTGCCCCAGCTGCAGCTGCAACTCGACGTCACCACGACCGAACCCGCCCTCCGCACGGCGAGCGTCGACCTGACCGACCCTGCCGTGGTCCAGTCCTTGGGCAGGAATGGTGCTTCGTGGCTGATGCGGATTGTGGCCGAACCGAGTGAGCTGTTGCCCGACGGGGGCAACACCGCACACGCGATATCCGCCGTTACGGATGCGAACACCGCAGCCAACAGCGTGGCCGAGAACGCCGCCGTCGGCGCGCTTGTCGGTATCACCGCCCTGGCGACGGATCAGGATGCGACCGATACCGTCAGCTACGCGCTGGACCATAGCGCGCAGGGGCGTTTCGCCATCGGCACGACGACGGGCGTGGTGACGGTCGCGGGCGCACTCGACCGCGAACAGGCCGCGTCGCACGACATCGTCGTGCGCGCCACCAGCAGCGACGGTTCGTTCAGCACGCAAACCTTCACGATCGCAGTCGACGACGTGAATGAGTCCCCGGTCTCGGCGGTCACGGACACAAACGCGGCCACCAACGCGGTGGCGGAGAACGCTGCGACGGGAACGCTCGTCGGCATCACCGCGGCCGCCATGGACCCGGACGCCACCGCCACCGTGGCCTTCTCCCTGGACAACTCCGCCGGCGGCCGATTCGCCATCCACGCGACGACCGGCGTCGTGACCGTCGCGGGCGCACTCAACCGGGAACAGGCGGCGTCGCACGAGATCACCGTGCGGGCCACCAGCAGCGACAGTTCCTTCAGCACCCAGACCTTCACAATCGCGATCGACGACGTGAACGAGTTCGCGATCTCGGATGTGACCGACGTGGACAGCACAGCGAATTTGGTTGTCGAGAACGCTGCGGTCGGCACGCTCGCAGGCATCACAGCGTTGGCCACGGACCAGGATGCCACGGCCACCGTCAGCTACACGCTGGACAACTCGGCCGGTGGACGCTTCGCCATCAATCCCACCACGGGCGTGGTGATCGTCGTGGGAACGCTCGACTATGAGACCGCAACCAGTCACACGATCGTCGTGCGGGCGATGTCGAGCGACGGGTCGTCGGCGACCGAGGAGTTCGGGATTGAGGTCGGGAACGTGACGGCCGCCGCGATCGTGGACGCCGATGCGGCCGCGAACTTCGTCCTGGAAAACGCTCCCGCGGGCACCTCCGTCGGGATCACCGCGTTGACCGAGGATCTCGATGGGAACGATGACCTCACCTACACGCTGGACAACAGCGCCGGCGGCCGATTCGCGATCGACCCGAACACAGGCGTGGTCACCGTGGCCGGGGCGCTGAATTACGAAGCGGCGACCAGCCACACCATTCAGGTGCGGGCGACTTTGACCGGCGGCGCATTCGTCACGCAGGAGTTCGCGATTGAAATCGGCGACGTGTCCATCTCCGCCGTCACCGACGCCGACACCGCCACGAATCTGGTCCTCGAAAACGCCGCCGTCGGCACGGCGGTGGGCGTCACGGCGGCGGCCGAGGATCTCGACGGTGATCAGGCCGTCACCTATTCGCTCGACTCCAACGCCCAGGGACGGTTTGCCATCCATCCGACGACCGGCGTGGTGACCGTCGCGGGTGCCATCGACCGTGAAACCGCAGCCTCGTATGACATCACGGTCCGCGCTACGCTCACGGGCGGCCCGACGAGCACCCAGACGTTGACGATCGCGATTGGCGACGTGAACGAGTCGGCCGTGTCCGCGGTCACGGACGGCAACGCTGCGGCCAACCGCGTGTCGGAAAACGCAGCGGTCGGCACACTGGTCGGCATCACGGCCCAGGCCGATGACCCCGACGCCACCGACACGGTCAGCTTCTCGCTGGACGACGCCGCCGCGGGGCGATTCGCGATCGATTCGGCGACTGGCGTGGTGAGTGTGGCGGCGGCGCTGGATTACGAGACGGCGGCGGCGCACGACATTGTCGTACGGGCCACCAGCAGCGACGGGTCGTTCAGCACAGCCAGCTTCACGATTGCCGTGGACAATGTGCTGGAAACCGGCGTCGAGTACCTGGTGTTTCGGCTGGAAATCGCGGCCCCGGACGGCACGCCGCTGAGCGCGGTGACGGTGGGCGACGAGTTCCGATGGAACGTGTATGTGCAGGACGTGCAAGCGACCCCGCAAGGCGCGTTCTCGGCCTTCCTCGATCTGGTGTACGATCAGACGCGCGTCGCAATTGACGGGCCCATCACCTATGGCCCGCAATATCCCAACCTGCCTGCCGGCAATCTGTCGACCCCCGGATTGATCGACGAAGCGGGTGCGATCTCCGGGCTCGCGCCACTGGGAGGGAGTGAATACCTGCTGCTGAGCGTGCCGCTGCAAGCCGTGCAGCCTGGTGTGGCCGCCTTTACGTCCAATCCGTCGGATATCCTGCCGGCCAACGAGGTGCTGCTCTACGGCGATTCCGAAGGGTTGCCCAATCACCGGATGTTCTTCGGCTCGACCTCGTTGACGATTCAGCCGGAAGGGGAGGGCGAAGGCACCGACGACGCCGCAAGCTCGCCACTGACCGGGCTCCTCGTGCCCGCCACCACGGCTGCCGATAGCCCCTCACGGCCGCCGGCGGTCGTGCTGATGGCCCCCACACCTGCCGACGGCTATCTGGCAACGGACCTGCTGCTGGCCGGCGAGCCGACGTCGTCCGGCACCGACGCCCTGGAACCCGCAAACGACGACCAGGCAGACTACGCCGCGACGGTGGACGACCTGATGGCCCAGTGGTTTGACGACGCGGCACCGTGATCCATGCGGCAGTGTGTGGGCTACCAGACGCACTGCACGCCGAAGCTCAGGCCCTGCACCAGAAACCCACCGTCCTGACCCAAAAACGCGGGACGCGGATCGCCCGTCAACGTGCCGTTGATCTGGGACGTATTGAGCACGGGGTCGATCTGGGTCCCAGCCTGAGCGACGCGATTCCAGTAGATAAACGAGTAGCCGACCGTGAGGTCGATGCATTCGTTCAGGTGATACGCCGCGGTCAACTGGACTTCCGGAGATACCGCGAACACGTTGCGATCGTATACCCCGGTGTTGGTGTCCAGTGCCAACAGGCCCTGATCCTGGAGGATGACCGCCTGGCCCGGTATCGCCGTCTGCGTGCGCCCCGCGATTTCGGTGCGCTGCTTCATATTGCCCAGGCCCACCTTGGCCAACAGACTCCAGGTGATCTCGCAGCGATCGTACTCGGCCAGCAGCCCGATCGTCCCCGCATGATAGCGGTTCGTGGTGTCGAACAGATCGGCCTGGTCCAGGACGGTGCCGAACGGGATCGACCCACCCGTGCCGATCGACGTGCGTGTCGAGGCGATGAGCAGTTCGCTGTCAATCGCCGCGAACTGGTAGCCACCAATCAGATCGATCCGCCGACAATCATCCAACGGCAGCAGCAGGCGGCGCAGGAACACGTCGCCTCCGCTGACTTTCGTCAAGTTGCGCACCGCGATGCCCCCGGTGGTGAGACTCGGAAATCCCACGACGTCCGCATCGTCCTGACTCAACGTCAGGTTGAAGAACGGGCGCGCGAGGATGGGGATCGATTCGGTGGTGACTGCGTGGTTGGCTGTCGTTTCGCCCAGCGTGTACAACCGCCCGCCGATGCCGAGCGACTGACACGGGTCCATCCAGACCCCCAGGGTCAGCCGGCCGCCGGGCCGCGCATCACCGTTCTGGGACTCCGTGGGAAAAAGGATTTCCGTGTCGGGGAACCCCAGTACACCCGCCTGCGTGACCGGCGTGCCCGCGGGGCTGGTCGTCACCAGCGGTGGCATGTCCTCTCCGCGACGCCACCACAACAGGAACTCGAGCGAACCCCAGCAGTTCCAGCCGCAGACTGGCACGCCGCAACTCACATCCCAGGCTTCATCACAGCCCGTGTCCACCAACGGGACGTGCGGGTCCGCCAGCGTCGGCTCCATGACGAGTTCCGTGGCCTGCGGCACGGTCGGCCCGATATCGTCGGTGACTTGATAGGTCGCGCGCCGAACGACTGGCTGACCGTGAGCCGACATGCGCAGCTCGGCCGCGTCGCTTGCTGTGACGAGCGCCGCCACACAGGCTACCAGTGAGCCAACCCTCCGCGGGGTCCACATCCGTGACATTGGTGTTGCTCTCCCCAACTTATCAGCCGCACCAACAGACAAACCAGCCTGCGCAGCGGCGATTCTTCAATCTGTTTGTCGGTTGTAGCGATCGCAACGGTTGAGGCGAATCTGACGATTCGGCAGACTTTGCCGGCAACGACAGCGCAGTGTCCCCCCTGCGCGGGCGGGAATTTTCAGCTGGGAGTCACTTTTTGCCAAGTCGCCGCTGGGCCTGGAAAAACGCCGTAAGAAGCTGCCCGCAAGATGCAGCTAGCACGCCGGCAGTCACTTCGCAGTGGTGGTTCAGGCGGGGATCGCTCAGGAGCTGGTAGAGCGTGGCGACGGCACCCGCTTTGGGGTCCGCTGCGCCGTAGACCACTCGGGGGAGGCGGGCCTGGAGAATGGCACCCGCGCACATCGGGCACGGCTCGAGCGTCACGTACAACGTGCACTGTTCCAGCCGCCAGCTGCGTAACGACTCGGCGGCCTGTGTGATCGCGATCATCTCGGCATGTGCCGTGGGATCGCGCAGCTGCTCGCGCTGATTGTGCGCGGCGGCGATCACGTGTTCGTCATGCACGATGACGGCGCCGACGGGGACTTCGTTCTCCGCCAGCGCCTGGCGTGCCTCGCGCAGGGCCAACTCCATGAAATGCTGGTGCATCACCGCACGTACCTGGCTGGCGACGTTAGAGGCGATTACAGGTCGGGTTCGAGTTGGCGGTATTCGATCTTCCGCAAGGCGCCGCGGGTCTCCCACGTGGCAAAGCCGAGGGGTTCCGAGCGTTTGACTTCGATCCGCGTGGTCAGCTTGCGATCGCGGATCTCGACATCTACCACCGACTCATCATCGATCCAGGCCTGCAGGCGATCGCGTCGCACCTGGATGCGGAAGCGGTACCATTGTCCTTTGTTGAACTTCACGTAGCGCGTGGTCGCATTCTGGCTCGCGTCGGCGTAGTCGAGGCATGAAATGCCGACGACGGCTCCGCCCCAGCCGCCGACCACGAGACTGCAGCACGCGTCCCCCACCGGAAACGTAAGCGTGCTGAAGAAGTCCACTCCGTCGACGCGCTGCGCTTCCCAGCGGACTTCGTAGTCGCAGCGCGGGAACTCGCGGTCGAAGGTGATCCCGGTGAGCATGCTGCCCATGCCCAGGACAATCACCCCGTCCTGCACACTCACGTCGCCCTGTCCGCCGAAGTCCGTGACCTTCCATCCGGCGAGCGATTTGCCGTCGAACAGCGGTTGCCACTTGTCCCGCGCGTCCTCCTGGGCGGCGGGGGGCGGTGAGGCCGGGGGCGTCTGTTGAGCGCGGAGCGGGCCCGACGCGACCAGCAGGCCGAGCGCCAGTGCGCAGCCGGTCAGCACCTGCACCTGCCTCACGACCTGGTGCCCCAAGCCGCGTCGGACACGCGGACCCGCGGGTGTCGCTGCGATGGACCGTCGTACCGGCCGGACAGATTCGAGCGTGTACATGCCGTGACCTCCCGTAGTCGGACTGAGCCCCCGTGACGTACACTGACGCCGACTGTTGCACTCTGCTTCCCCAGTATCCGCTCACTCCGCCCGCTTCACAATGGGCCGGCTGCACGCGGAGCTGCCCGGTGGCAGTCCCCAAGCAATTGCGGAGTCGAGGCTACATGATGAGAATCCCCCGCGGGCCGTGGCCGAGCGCGTCGCTCGCCGCCCTGCTCGTGTACTGGTGCGCGCTGGCCTTGGGCACGCACCTGCCGGGCGATGCGTTGCCGCCGACACCGTACAGCGACAAGAGTCTGCACTTCTACGCCTTCGGGGGATTGGCGTTTCTGCTGGCGTGGACCTGGCGCACGCGTCGCGCGTGGCTGCCTGGCGGGCCGCTCTTCGCCGTCCTCGTCGCCACGACGTATGCCGCACTGGATGAGTACACGCAGACGTTCACACCGGGCCGCTACGGCGATGTGGTGGACTGGTACTACGACGCTGCCGGCGCGATTGCGGGGACCGCGGCCTTCTGGGCCCTCGACCTGCTGGCGCAGCGGCTGACACGCGATGCGCTGAACGAAACTCAGTAGTTCGGCGTCGGCGGCCGGTAGTGTTCCACGTCGATCGTGCGGAACCAGGCGATGGTGCGCTCCAGACCCTCGCGCAACGGGACCGTCGGTTCCCACTGGAGGTGCTTCCGCGCCAGGCTGATATCGGGGCGGCGACGGACCGGGTCGTCAGCGGGCAGCGGCTGCTGCACGATCCGCGACCGGCTGCTGCTGAGCTCGATCACCAGTTCGGCCAGCTGCCGGATCGTGAATTCATCGGGGTTGCCCAGGTTGAGCGGGCCGATCAGGTCCTCGGAGTTCATCGCCCGGATCAGGCCCTCCACCAGGTCATCCCGGTAGCAGAAGGACCGCGTCTGCTCTCCGCCCCCGAAGATCGTGACGTCCTGGCCGGCCAGTGCCTGGCGGATGAAATTCGACACGACGCGTCCGTCAAACGGATGCATGCGCGGTCCGTAGGTGTTGAAGATCCGCACGATGCGCACATCCACCCGGTTCATCCGATGGTAGTCCATGAAGAGCGTTTCGGCCGCCCGCTTCCCCTCGTCATAGCAGGCGCGCGGCCCGATCGGATTCACGTTGCCGCGATAGGATTCCGGTTGCGGATGGACTTCCGGATCGCCATAGACTTCACTGGTGGACGCCTGCAGGACGCGGGCGCGGCACCGCTTGGCCATTCCCAGCACATGGATCGCGCCGAGCACGGACGTCTTGACGGTCTTGATCGGGTTGTACTGATAGTGTCCCGGCGCGGCCGGACAAGCCAGGTTGTAAATCTGGTCCACTTCCAGCCACAGGGGCACCGTGACGTCGTGGCGAATCAGTTCGAAGTTCGGCCGACTCAACAGATGCGCCACATTGTTCTTCTGGCTGGTGAAGAAGTTGTCCACACAGATCACGTCGTGACCGTCATCCACCAGCCGCTCGCAGAGGTGCGAACCGAGAAAGCCCGCGCCGCCCGTCACCAGGATCCGTTTGATCATCGACACGCCAGTCCTTGCCTTTCCGCCTGGCGGCGGGGACTCTCCGGCACGTTCCCCCCTCGCGTACGCTGCGTGTTGTCCAGGGAGCTCGTCCCCTTGCAGGGTCCCGCCGCCCACGGCACGACACAAGATACGACGACGCTGGCGCGGGGACAAGCGAGCCGTGCCGCGCCGCCGCGGCGGGCCCGCGGCAGCGTCCGGCCAGCGCGTGCCCGCGCCCGGCGGCCCAACGCCGCCACCACAGGCACAGACACGACCCGGCAGCCGGGGAACACGGGAAGAGCGCACCTCGCGGTTTGTGTGTGCAGCGGGAGCGCGTGCGGATGGACCCCGGGAACCGCCTCGGCGGATTGCCGTGGACAGGCCGCGGCACGTTGCGGTATCCTGCGGCCGTGGCGCCGGACCTCTCGACCCCTGGGAACGTGCTGAGGATCTCATCCATGCGCTCCGTCAGGCTGGCTTTCACCGTCGCGCTCCTGCTGGCGCTCGGTCACCCCCTTGCCCCGGGCTGGACGGGCGAGTTTCGCATCGAAACCGACGTGTTTGTGGATGATGGCAAAGAACCTGCCGTCGAAACGCTGACCATCTTCTCGGAAGGCGTGGTCTACGACTTCCTGCTCACCGGCGTGGAAGAGATCACCGTGTTCGACCAGCAGCGTGAGCGACTCGTGCTGCTCGACACGAAGCGGAAAGTGAAGACCGAACTGACATTCGACAGTCTGCTGCAATACGTCGCGCAGATGAAAGTCCAGCTGAGCGAGGCCAAGCGGGAAGCGCTCCTGGCAGAAGAACTGGAGGTTCAGTCGGACGACGCGGGGTGGCTGACCCTGACCAACGGCGAGGTGACCTACCGCGCCGAAGGGACGCGCCCGAAGTACGCGGAAGCCGCGACGGAATACCAGCGCTTCGCTGACTGGTACGCCCGACTCAACGCGATGCGCGAGGGCAATCCGCCGCCGTTTGCCCGGATCCGGCTCAACGCCGAGCTCGCGTCGCGGGGCGTGGTGCCCAAGACCATCGAGCGGACAATCGTCCAGCAGCGCGGCCTGCAACAGAAGACCCAGACGCTGCGCAGCCAGCATCTGGCCAACTGGCGTCTCTCGCAGACCGATCGCAAGCAGATCGACCGCGCAGGCACGTACCTGGTCAGTTTCACCGACGTGCCGTTCCGCGACTACCTGCAGCTCCCCGCCGCGGCGGCCGCAAACTCCACCCCGGAACCCTGAACGGCCGCGGCCCGGGCGTCACCCTTGGTTCCCGCTCCCAGGGCAGTTACCATGGGCGCAGCGACCGGCTGACCCACGGCCGCCGCCCTAGCTTGGCCCCAGCCCCAGAGGAAACCCGCCGATGAATCGATGCCTTGCGATGCTGATCCTCACGCTGTGCCTGGCCACCAGCCGCATCGGTTCGGCCGCCCAGTTCACCCTGCAACAGGACGCCGAGGGCGTGACCGTGTTGTGCGACGGACAACTCTTCACCCGCTATGTCCAACAGTCCGGTGCGAAACCGATCCTCTGGCCGATCATCGGACCGACCGGCAAGGAAATGACCCGGGGTTATCCCATGCGTGAAGCGCGCGCACCGGAGAAACGTGACCACGAACATCACCGGTCCCTGTGGTTCGACCATGGCGACGTCAACGGCGTAAGCTTCTGGCACGAGTCGCCGGGACATGGCACGATCCAACACGTGGAATACCTCGAGCTGACCGAGGGCCCAACAGCGACGATCCGGACACGCAATGCCTGGAAAACGCCCGACGGCACCCTGCTGTGTGAAGACGTGCGGACCATGATGTTCGGCGCGGACGACCTGAGTCGCTGGATCGACTTCCAGGTTACCGTCACCGCGATGCAGCCGCGCGTCGTCTTCGGCGATACGAAGGAAGGCAGCTTTGGCCTGCGCGTCGGCGGCGCGATGGCGGTCGACGATCAGGCGGGCGGCCGGATTGTCAACAGTGAAGGACAGCGCAACGAAGATGCGTGGGGCAAACCTGCGGCCTGGGTCGACTACACCGGGCCCGTCGACGGCGAAACCGTCGGCATCGCCGTCCTCAATCATCCGTCCAGCTTGCGCTTTCCCAGCTACTGGCACGTCCGGACGTACGGTCTGTTTGCCGCCAACCCGTTCGGCCTGCATGATTTCCTTGGCAAGTCCGACGTCGACGGATCTCTGGCGCTCGAGCGCGGCGCGTCGTTCATGCTGCGCTATCGCGTCCTGCTGCATGGGGCTGACGTGCAGCCCTCACAGCTTGCCGAGGCTTTCGCACGCTATGCGCAGACACCGGCGCGCGATTGACCGCATGTCGGCTGCCGCGTCGCTCACAAAGTGCTAGCCCCCGGAACATCGGAAGAAGTTATTCTTCCTATCTTGCCGATAGTTAATTCTGCGGCCATTTTCTCCATAACACCCGACTATCCCGCACACCCCACACCTCCAAATCCCCGGGATCTGCGAAGGAGCCACCACGTACCATGTTGGATGATTCCCCACGAATCAACGACCTTAATGACTTGCGTGCCTATGTTCAGGGGAGACTTTGCGAGATAAACGAACTTGAAGTGGATGCGTTTGTGATGACGGAACGAATTCTGGTGCGCGGTGGCAGGCCGTGCGGGCTGTACTTCTGCCTGCACGGTCCGCGGGCAGTGAAGTTCACCGCGATTTGGGAGACCGATCGCAATACGGTCTTGTTCTACAGCCCCACAGGGGAACGCGTGGACCGCACACGATTGGCGATGTCACCCAGTCTGGTTCCGCTGGCGGCGTGACCAGTGCTGGGGATCCGCGCGAGGGGCAGTCGTGCTGGGGCCTGTGACGCGGCAGTCAGGCAGTCTTTGTTGAGGGACGACCGGGACCCGGGTCCGGCAAGTCGCACTTGACAGTCGCCGCATGACTGTACACAATATCACTGATATTCATTTGATCACCATCAGGGAGGTTTGCATATGCTGGTACTATCACGAAGGGAGAGCGAGCGGATCAGGTTGGGCAATTCCATTGTGGTGACGGTGGTGCGTGTGTCGGGTGACAAAGTGCGTCTGGGGATCGAGGCGCCGCCCGACGTGTTGGTGTTGCGGGAGGAATTGGAGCCGCACACGCCGCCCAATGAAGTCGCGATCGCGCTGTCGTAGGTGCGGGGGATCAAACGGCGCGATCGCAGCCGACCGACGTCGCCAGAGGGTGTCAGACGGCTGCCCGCTCACGCACTTGTGTCGGGGCGGGAATGCTCGAGTCCCAGGGTGAACCTGGGACTTTCTTTTTGCGCACCCCCCAGATGATGGATCCCAAATAACCCGTGACCTCCCGTTACGCAGGTCACGTGGCAGCTCAAGAATGTTGCCACGGCGGCGAGCGGTGCTATAAATACGGGTTAGGTGTAGCTCCTACCGTCACGACGTCCTGCCACATGTTTTACCTACCGGGCACGTGGTCGCCCGAGAGCGACCGGATCTGCTGTGCGGTCACGAGGTCATTCCAGCGCGACATGCTTGCGGCGTTTGGTAGTGCGCGACGAATCATGGGACGATGTGGGGAGCCGCGCAGGCGGAGCGACGGGCGATGGGAGCGCGACGCGGTCGTCGACGCAGCGGGGAGCGCGTTTTTGGTGTGCGCCGCAAGGCGGAAAGGGGGTTGAGGGAATGTCGAATTGCAGAGGAAATCAATTGAGCCGGCGTGGGTTCCTGACCGTGGGAGCTGTCGGCGGTCTGGGGCTGACGCTGGC
>JALOQX010000107.1 GCA_025459265.1 Pirellulaceae bacterium
GCGTGAACTCAGCTCCACGACATCCACGCGGACGTTGAACGTCACGCGCGCCGCGGGCGGCTGCGCGGTCGGGTCGAGCGAGATTTCGATGTTCTGTTTGATGCTCACCCGCTCGAACTCGTAGCGCGGAAACTCGCTGCGGGCCTGCGCCAGCGTCTGCGGCGCGCCCGAGTAGACGTGGCGGAGGATCCGCTCCAGGTCGTTGCTCTCCACGTCCCGGGCGATCTGCCGCAGCGCGGCCTCAATCTGCTCGGGCTCGGTCTCGACCACGCTTTCCAGCAGCAGCAGGCCGACGGTCAGCGCGGCGAGGCCCAGCCAGGCGTGCAGCAGCCAGCGGTAGCGCAGCTGCCACCAGGCGTAGGCCAGCATGGCCACGGTCAGTCCGCCCAGCAGGAGGATGGTGACCGGTTCTTCGACAAGCCACATCATGGCATCACGCGTCGTGCACGCACGACCCTTCAGGCGGAGGCACGCCGCCGCACGAGCGGTCCGCCGTAGACGGCGGCATCGCCCAGCTCCTCTTCGATCCGCAGGAGCTGGTTGTACTTCGCCATGCGGTCGGTGCGCGACGCCGAGCCGGTCTTGATCTGGCCCGTGGCCAGGGCCACCGCCAGGTCCGCGATCGTCGTATCTTCCGTCTCGCCGCTGCGGTGGCTGGTGACCGTGGTGAAGTTGTTGCGCTGGGCCAGCCGGATGGCGTCGATCGTCTCGCTCAGCGAACCGATCTGGTTCACCTTGATCAGGATGCTGTTGGCGATCCCCTGATCAATGCCGCGCTGCAGCCGCTGAGTGTTCGTCACGAACAGGTCGTCCCCGACGATCTGAACGCGTTGGCCGAGCCGGTCGGTCAACAGCTTCCAGCCCTCCCAGTCATCTTCGGAACAGCCGTCTTCGATCGAGACGATGGGATATTTGTCGAGCCAGCTTTCGAGCAGGGCGACCATCCCTGCGGCGTCGATGGCGCGGCCGTCGATGGTGTATTTCTTGGTCTTGGCGTCGTAGAGTTCGGTGGCGGCCACGTCCAACGCGATGGCAGCCTGCGCACCCGGTTGGTACCCGGCGGCAGCAATCGCCTCCAGGATCAGGTCGAGCGCTTCGGCATTGCTGCCCAGGTCCGGGGCGAAGCCCCCTTCGTCCCCCACCGCGGTGCTCAGCTTGCGGCTCTGCAATACCTTCTTGAGGTGATGAAACACCTCCACACCGCAGCGCAGCGCATCCGAGAATGTCGTGAACCCCAGCGGCATGACCATGAACTCCTGGACATCGACCGAGTTGTCCGCGTGCTGGCCGCCGTTGACGATGTTCATCATGGGCGCTGGGAGCAGACAGGCGCCGACGCCGCCCAGGTAGCGGTAGAGCGGCTGTTCGGTGTACTGCGCCGCCGCCTTGGCCACCGCCATGGATGTACCGAGGATCGCGTTGGCGCCCAATTGCTGCTTGTTGGGCGTGCCGTCCAGTTCGATCATCGCCCGGTCGATCGTGATTTGTTCCAGCGCATCCATACCCAGCAGGCAGTCGGCGATGCGGGTGTTGACATTTTCGACCGCCTTGCGCACGCCGCGGCCCAGGAAGCAGGTCTTGTCGCCATCCCGCAGTTCCCAGGCCTCGTGCGCCCCCGTGCTGGCCCCGCTGGGGACCGCCGCGCGGCCAAACGACCCATCGCTCAACGTCACATCCACTTCCACGGTGGGATTGCCGCGGCTGTCGAGTACTTCTCGTCCGTGTACGCTTGTGATAATGCTCATGACTTGCTTCCCGGGTTCCTGTAGGGCACGACTCGAAATGGGTGACTCTGCGGCCCACATTCTGGCGGATTTGCGGCGGTATGCCTAGGAGCCCCGCGGGCGGTGGTCACACCGGGCGGCCGTTGCCCCGGCCCAGCACGTGCCCTACACTCGCCGTTGCCGTGCCGCCGTCGCCGCGGCGCGGCCCCGACGGCAAGGCTCTTGTGGGGCGCACGCGGCCCTCGGCGACCTGGGGAGGTATCAAAGACGTGTTCACCGGTCTAGTCGAGCTGCGGGCAGAGGTCGTGCAAATCGCGTCGGTGCCGCCCGGCGTGCGGCTGGTCGTGCGCGCGCCCAGCATCGTGCCCGAACTGCACATCGGCGCGAGCATTGCCGTTAACGGCTGCTGCCTGACGGTCGTCGACATCAGCGGGGACACGTTCGGGTTCGACGCGGGCGCCGAGACGCTCAGCCGCACGAACCTCGGTCGGCTGCGGCCGGGAAGCGGCGTCAACCTGGAACGGTCGCTCCGCCTCGGGGACCGCCTGGGTGGGCACTTCGTCACGGGCCATATCGACGGTGTCGGATACCTGGACCGCCGCCTCGACGACCGGGACTGGTCCACGTTCTGGTTTCGCGTCCCGGCCAACCTGACGCGGCAGATGGCCAGCAAAGGATCCGTGGCCATCGACGGGGTGAGCCTGACGCTGGTCGATGTGGAACGCGAACGGCTCAGCGTGGCGCTGATCCCTCATACCCTGCAGGTCACCACGCTCGGTCCATTACAGGTCGGCGACCCGGTGAATCTGGAAACGGACGTGCTGGCCAAGTACGTCGAGCAGCAGTTGCGTGGCGACGGCGGGGCACTCGACGGGCCGTTCGCGAAATGGTCGTCCGCCGCGGGTAGTTAGATGACCTGGCGCGATTCCGGGGATGTTTGGGTGGCTGGGGACGAACGAAGTGAGCCCCCAGCGTGGCAAGAGGCACATGGCAATGACCCAGCGGCAGACGGTGTCCTTCTTGATGCGGCGGTTCCAGGAAGCTGGCATCCGACCGGACACGCGGCACGGCCAGAACTTCCTGATCGATCTGAATCTGGTCGAACTGCTGGTGGACACCGCCGAGCTGGATGAGACCGACGTGGTGCTCGAAGTCGGCACGGGGACGGGGTCGTTGACCCAGCTGCTGGCACGGCGCGCGGGGGCGGTAGTGAGTGTTGAGCTGAGCGCCGAGCTGCATCAGTTGGCGCGCGAGGAATTGGTCCACGTCCGCAACGTGACACTGCTGCAGGGTGACGCGCTGCACAACAAGAACCGCCTGGACGCCGGGTTGCTCGAAGTGGTGGCAGCTCACGTGGCCGGCCCGCCGCCGCGGCGCCTCAAGCTGGTGGCCAACCTCCCCTACAACATCGCCACCCCGATCATCTCGAACCTCCTTTCCACCGCCGTCCGGCCCCAGCTGATGGCCGTCACCATCCAGAAGGAACTGGCCGACCGCATCGCCGCGCGACCGGCGACGAAGGACTACAGTGCCTTGAGCGTCTGGGTGCAGTGCCAGTGCCGCACGGAGATCGTGCGCGTCCTGCCTCCCACCGTGTTCTGGCCGCGCCCGAAAGTCCATTCCGCCATCCTGAAGATCGTTCCGGAACCGGACCGGCGGGCGCGGATCCCCGATCCGGAACAGTTCCACGTGTTTGTGCGGACCCTGTTCCTGCACCGGCGCAAGTTCCTGCGCAGCGGCCTGGTGCACGCGTATAAGCAGCACCTGGCCAAGAGCACGATCGATGACTTGCTCACAGCGCTGGACCTGCCCGCCCAGGTGCGGGCCGAGGAACTTGATGTCGACCGGCTGCTGCAGCTCTACGGCGCCCTGCGCGCGGCGTTGGAGCAGGCCGCCCGGCCTGACCCGACGTGACCTGCCGCTGATTCGCGGCAGCCGCGGTGACTGAGCCTCGGCACACACTGCTGTATTCTGCCGCCGGCTTGTGGTAGGATGGAACCGCGCAACAGGCCGTGCCCCCCCGTGTTGCATGTGATCTGCCACCAATGGGCCCTGCGGGATCGGCACGGGTTGGCGAATGGCGAGAATCAGGCTATGAAATTCATCGAGATGACCGGCAAGTCATTGGCGATGATCGTCAAGGACGACGAGCTGCACGTGAAGGATCTTCCGGGTGCCGGCGTGCGGGACGATACGGTGGTCCGCATCAACCAGCATGGCGACGTGGAAGTGAGGCTCCGCGACGGGTGGGATGTCATCGGCGGGCTGCTGGGCAACTTTGAGGAACGCGTCCGCAGACAAACGGGGCTCGACTGGGCCTGATCCTGACCAGGCACGCGCCGGCAGCTTGGGCGCCGCAACCGGCCGCGGGCCGAGCGCACGGCGGGCACCCCCAGAAAGCACAGGATTCGAAATTCGGAAGTGCGAGCACGGCTGGTGCCGGCCGCGGTCTTCAAAATCGTTGAGCCGCATGTTTATCAGGCGGCTGGTGGGTTCGATTCCCATGCACTTCCGCCCGTCCTCCGGCGTGCTTGTAACGGACCCAGGAGGTCCGTCCCACGGCGTGCTTGTGACCGACCGGGAGGTCCTGCTTCTTTGGGGGGGGTGTTGTGTTGAGAGGGCAAAGGAGTATGAATTGAAGAATCTATGCGGACCGTGCGTTGTGAAATCCCGTCAAAAGACTGCAGTCATTGTCGCGGGAACCCCGATGCAGCGAGATAGGTCGGCCTGGTGAGGGGGTGTGTCTGCGCCCGTCGTGAAATGACCCCGATGTGAGCGTGACACCGCTACGCCGGCTGCCGTGGACCGGCCAGCGGGGGACGCCAACCTCCCAGACCGTGAAGGCCCGCGAAGCGACAACGTCGATGCCTTGATGCTGGAGCTAGTACTACGGTGAACCTTGATCGTTTCTTCGCTCCTTATGCTCCTCCTCCCTCCACGCACATTGTCGAGGTCCTGGATCACTGGGCGGCGGAGCGGCCCGAGCAGGTGGCGTTCTATTTCAGCGATGGCGATGGGCTGGACGAGCAGATTACGTACGCCGAGTTGCAGCGCGCGTGCCACGCCGTCGCGGGGCAGCTGCTCAAGCGCGGACTGACCGGGCAGCGTGCGCTCCTGATGTTCCCTCCCGGCCTCGATTTCGTAATCGGATTCTATGGCTGCCTTTACGCTGGCGTGGTCGCCGTACCGGCTTATACGCCGCGGCGCAACCGGAATGTCCAGCGGCTTCAGGCGATTTCCGATGACGCCGAGTCGGCCATTGCGCTGACCGTGGCCGACGTGCGCGACCGGAGCACGGGGATTCTGGACGATACTCCCAACCTGCGAGCCCTGGAATGGCTGGCGGTCGACCAGATCAAGCACGCCGCGACCGATCCCGGTCCCCTGCCCCGCATCACCCCCGATCAACTCGCCGTGCTCCAGTACACCTCCGGCTCCACGGGTACGCCCAAGGGGGTCATGCTGACCCACGCCAACATCATGTACAACGTGCGGGCCATTGTGTACTCGTTCGAGTCTACGCAGCAGGGTCTGGGCGTCACGTGGCTCCCCACGTATCACGACATGGGACTGGTCGGCGGGGTGCTCAAGCCCCTCTTCTTCGGGCGTCCCAACGTCCTTATGTCCCCGATGGCGTTTCTGCAAAAGCCGGTTCGCTGGCTGCGGACGGTCAGCAAGTACCGGGCGACGGTCAGCGGAGGACCGAATTTCGCCTACGACCTGTGCACGCAGAAGATCACGGATGAGGAGATGGAGGGGCTTGACCTCAGCTGCTGGCAGGTGGCGTTCAACGGTGCGGAGCCGATTCGGCCCGCCACGCTGGCCGACTTCTGTCAGCGGTTCGGACCCGTCGGGTTCCGGGAAGAGGCGTTCTTCCCCTGCTATGGCATGGCGGAAACAACGCTGATCGTCACCGGCGCGTACATGACCCAGAAGCCGACCCTGGGACGCTTCGACGGCAAGGCACTCGATGAGCACCGTGTGATTCCCGTCCCGGCCGGGCACGAAAACGAACGTACGCTCGTGGGCTGTGGTCGCGTATTTCCGGAAGAGGAAGTGCTGATCGTCGAGCCGGAGACGCGCGTCCGGCTCCCCGAGCATCAGGTGGGGGAGATCTGGATCAACAGTCCGAGCGTGGGACTGGGCTATTGGCGCAATCCCGATGCGACGCGGGAAACTTTTCGGGCGCAGCTGGCTGACGCGCCTCCCGGCGATGACCGCTATTTTCTCCGCACGGGCGATCTGGGGTTCCTGGGTAACGGCGAGCTGTTTGTGACCGGCCGCCTGAAGGACCTGATCATCGTGCGGGGGGTCAACCGCTATCCGCAGGACATCGAGCGGACAGTCGAGCAGGCGGACAACCGCCTGCAGGCCGGTGCCGTGGGTGCGTTTGCCGTCGACATGGGCAATCAAGAACGCATGATCATTGTGGCCGAAACGGAACGGCGGCGGCAGAAGGACTGGTCCGACGTCATCGACAAGGTCCGCCGCAGCGTTACCCTTGAGCATGAACTGCCGCCCGACGGCGTGGTGCTCGTCCGCTTCGGTTCGATTCCCAAGACGTCGAGCGGCAAGATTCAGCGAAGCGCCTGTCGCGACGAGTTCCTGCGAGGCGAACTGCAGACGGTTGCCCAGTGGTTTGCGTGGGACCAGGCCGCAGCCGGCACCCGCATGGCGGCACCGGCCAACGTGGCCGAGGGGGACCGCCGCGAGGAACTGACCGAACCACCCGAACGCATTGCCCGCGAAGTGCTGGACCACGTCCGGGCGGTGGCCCGCGAGCGCGCCAAGAACCTGACGCTCGACACCAACATCGTCGCCGATCTGGGACTCGATTCGCTCGAACGCATGCAGATCGCCAATGCGCTGGAAGAAACCTTTGGCGGCCGATTCCCGGAAGAAGTGCTGCAGCAGATCGAGACTTGTCGCGAAACCGCGTTGGCCATTGAGAAGTACATCGGCACCCAACCGCGCGTGGACGGGCGTTTCCATCGCGTGCCGAGTGAAACGCCCCGAGCGGATGAAGTGCCACGCGAATACTATGACTTCGCCTGCATGCCCGAATACCTGAAACTGAAACAGACGCAAGCCCTCCTGACAGCGACCGGAGTGCCCAACCCGTTTTTCAGCGTGCATGAGTCGGTCACCAGCGATCACACGGTCATCGCCGGGAGGGAACTGATCAGTTTCGCCACGTACAACTATCTGGGAATGTCCGGCGACCCCGCGGTGACGACGGCGGCCCAGGAAGCGATTGCCCGCTACGGAACGAGCGTCTCCGCCAGTCGGCTGGTGTCGGGCGAAAAGCCGCTGCACCGCCAGTTGGAGCAGGGATTGGCCAGCTTCATCGGGGCGGCTGATGCCGTGTGTTTCGTAGGCGGACACGCGACGAACGAATCCACGATCGGGCACTTGTTCGGGCCGGGCGACCTGATTGCCCACGACGCGCTGGCCCACAACAGCATCATTCAGGGCGCCATCCTGTCCGGGGCGCGGCGGCGGCCGTTCCCCCACAACGACTGGGACGCGCTGGATCACCTCTTGACCGAGATTCGCCGCGACTACCGGCGCGTGCTGATCGTGGTCGAAGGGGTCTACAGCATGGACGGTGATTTCCCGGATCTGCCGCGGTTTGTCGAGGTTAAAGAGCGGCACCGGGCGTTGTTGATGGTCGATGAAGCCCACTCGCTGGGGACCATGGGGCCACACGGCCGCGGGATCGGCGAGCACTTTGATGTCGATGCGCGATCGGTGGACATCTGGATGGGAACGCTCAGCAAGTCGCTCGGCAGCTGCGGCGGCTACATCGCCGGCAATCGCGAGCTGGTCGAGTACTTGAAGTACACGGCGCCGGGATTCGTCTACAGCGTGGGCATGCCTCCTTCCAACGCGGCCGCGGCTCTGGCGGCGCTGCGGCTCCTGGAAGAGGAGCCGGACCGCGTGGCGCGAGTCCAAGACCGGGCGCGCTTGTTCCTTGCGCTGGCCCGTCAACAGGGACTCAACACGGGCCGCAGCCACGACACGCCGGTCATCCCGATCATTCTGGGCAACTCGCTGCTGGCGCTGCGGCTGTCGCGGCGGATGTTTGAGCGGGGCATCAACGTACAGCCGATTCTGTATCCGGCCGTCGAGGAACACGCCGCGCGCCTGCGGTTTTTCATCACGGCGCGACACACCGAGACGCAGATTACCCAGACTGTCCAGACGCTGGCGGAGGAACTGCGTGCGTTGGACCCTACGCAACTGCGTCCGCCGACACCGCCATCGAGCGCAAGTGACCCGGCGCGCGCGGGCCAGCCGTCACGCAGCGATCAGGCTCACGTCACGAACGCCTGAGCTGATGCGCTTGCACAGATCAGGCGTCTTTTTACAATGAGGGCACGGGGCAGAGTCGTTCAGACAGTGCCGGTGTCGACACAGCAGCGAGGAACACGTTTTGCTTACGGAAGCAGAAGTGCAGCGGAGTGTTCGGCAGATCTTGAAAAAGGCCGCCGGGGATCCCGAGGCCTTTGACAAGGCGGAAGCGGTGGTCGAGGAACTGCGGCCGGAGAGCCCGTTGCGGCACCGGCTGTTAAGCGAGCTGGCTGAGTTGCGCCAGCTCGCCGCTTCGAAACGCTGAACCTCACCCGGGTTTCCCCTAGCGATTGTACGTGATTCCCATCGAGAACCCGTACATGATCACGTCCTGATCGTTGAACCGCGGGTTGACGCCGCGGCCAATCCCCTGCCCGAAGTCGATGAACTCGGCGCCCGCCCGCAGCGAGAGATCGCGGGTCACGCGAAAGGCCGCATCGAACCGCAACTCCATCCCGAACACGAACTCCTGGTTGCTGCTCGCACTGCCGTTTTCCGTCATGACCACCGTGTCGGGCACCGTGTCCGACTGGGGGAGCTCTCCGGGGTAAATCGTGGTTTCGACCTTCGTCACGTTGTTCCAGTACTGGAAGTTCTCGAGCGCGAACGCCTTGAAGTCACCGGAGAAGTTCCACCGGCGGTAATCGCGGTCCCAGTGCACACCGAGTTGGCCGCCGAGCATGTCGTTCTGGACGCCCGCCTGCAGCGAAATCAGCTGTTCCGTCGTCGCCGTGAGCGCCAGGGCCGGCGGTATCGCCGGTACGGGGAACCCTAAATCGTCGTAGCGCACGTATGTGTCCCGCTGGTAGAAGTCGATGAACTTGATGTACCGCAGACCGACCAGCGGCGTGAGCCGGGCCCCGTGGTGCAGCTGGTCCAGCTGCCAGGTGCGGTTAAGTTCCACACCGGTCATGTCCGCCACGTTGACGCTGTTGGTGACAAAATAGTCCCGCGCGCCGGTCAGGCGGTCGTTGTTGTCGCGAATCGGGAAGATGGGTTCGACATCCGGCGACGCGTCGGAGACGAACCGGTTGATCCGTTCGGTCTCGAGGACCACATTCTCGTTCGGGCCGTCGATATGCCAGACGGTGACCAGCCACCCCTTTTGGTCGTCCTCGTCGACGAATCCGATGTCGATGCGGTTGCCCCACGTGAAGTCGCCCATGTTCTCGGACAACTCGTACGCGTCGTCGGGCCGCGAGACATTCATGTACACGCGATCGTAGGTGGCGAACCAGCCCGTTTTCTGTGCCGGCCCACCGCCGTACGTGTCGACGTCCGCGGGTGCGAAGAACTGGAAGTCGGATTCGGGCTGAGGAAAAGCAAATGGCTTGAACAACTGGGCCTGCACTTGTGGTGCCAGTACCAGAGCTGTGACCAACGCCGCCACTACGGACGTGAATCTTGTGATCGACATGGCTCCGTTCCACCCTCGGCAATCGCGTTTGGTTAGCCACGCCCCGGGAAACGATCGCGGCGTGGGACGATTTCTCGTGGTGACGGTAGTATCGGATGTGCACGTCGTACAAGTTGAGTAAGAACGGTAAGCCTTGCTGAAATTCGCAGTGAATCCCGGCCGCCTGGCGATGAGGTGGCGGTGGCCTCGGGCGGGTGGGCGGGTTGGGTAACCCGGCCCGAGAAAAAAATGGCCTCCACAGGCGGGGCAGGTTCCTGGGAGGCCGGGACTCAGAGCTCTCGCTCTGAGCGATCCTCCCACTATGACTCGACTGCCGCGAAAATCAAACCATCGGGTGGACTATTTTTACTGCGGTCGCACGTGGCCCGCGGCGACCCTTTGCCGACGGCCGGGTACGCGGCGTATACTTGTGGACGTCGCGGCACACCCGGGTGGGTGGTTCGCCGCGTGAGGAACGAGTTTTCTGGGCGAGTGCTACGGCCATGCGACGATCTCTCCGGCTGATGCTTGTTGTGTGCCTCCTGTTCGACGTGCTGGCCAGTCGCGGCTGGACGGCGCAGGACGCGCCAGCGGCCTCTGCACTGCCGCCCGCGACGGGCGACGCGGCGACCAAGTTCCTGCGCGTGCAGCGGGACGAGCGGCAGCAGGCGGTGGCGCTGGAAACCGCCGTCACGCGGTACGCGTCGCCGGCGGGCCAGACGCGGCCGGTGACGGTGGATCTGATTGCCGCCGTGCATGTCGGGGATCCGGCTTACTACCGCCAGCTCAATCAGCTCTTCCAAGGCTATGAAGTGGTTCTATACGAGCTGGTCGCACCGGAGGGGACGCGGGTGGTGCCGGGCGAGGCGCGCGCCAACCAGCATCCGGTGACGCTGGCGCAGACCGTGCTCAAGAACGTCCTCGAATTGGAGTTCCAGCTGGATGCCATCGACTACGCGCGAGACAATCTGGTGCATGCGGACATGTCGCCCGCTGAGTTTGCCCAGAGCATGAAGGATCGGGGCGAGACGTTCCTGTCGCTGTTCTTCCGGCTGATGATGGATGCCATGTCCGTCGGGTCGAAGCAAGCCGGCGCGCGGGCCCCCAACGACATGGAATTGTTCGTGGCGCTGGTGGCCAAGGACCGCGCCGTCCGCCTCAAGCGGATCCTGGCCGATCAGTTTGAAAACATGGAGTCGCAGATCTCGTCGCTCAGTGGCCCGCAGGGATCGACGCTCATCACCGAGCGCAACAAGAAAGCGTTGGAAGTACTGCAGCGGCAGCTGCAGGGGGGCAAGTCGCGGGTGGCCATTTTCTACGGGGCGGGCCATCTGTCCGATCTGGAACGGCGGTTGGAGCAGGACTTTGGCTTGCGCAAAGCGCACCAGCAATGGCTCACCGCCTGGTCGATCGACCGCCGTCCGTCTCCTGCGGCGCAGCCGCGGGAAAACGGAGCACTCGAGCCGGCGGGAGCGGGCAGTCACTGAACGGCGCAGCGAATCGAGGGGGCCGCACGGATGTCACCGCGCATCAGTATGAACGAATTGACGACCTATCGGTGGTCGTTTGAAGAGGACGTGCGCGAGTACGCGCGAGCCGGCATCGAGGCCATGGCGGTCTGGCGGCAAAAGCTCTCCGATTACGGTGAGGAAAAAGGACTGGAGCTCCTCAGCCAATGTGGCCTGCAGGTCTCTGCCCTGCTGTGGGCGGGCGGGTTCACGGGGAGTGACGGCCGGTCGTATCGCGAGAGTGTGGAGGATGCGCACGATGCCATTCGGCTGGCCGCGGCGCTGCGGGCCGGATGCCTGGTCGTCTACAGCGGCCCGCGCGCCGGCCACACCCAGAACCACGCGCGGCGGCTGCTGACCAATGCCCTGGCCGAACTCCTGCCGCAGGCCACCGAGATGGGGCTCAACCTGGCTCTGGAACCGCTGCACTCGCAGTGCGCGGCGGAATGGACGTTCCTGACGGACCTGACCGAGACCGTGTCGCTGATCGAACGCTTCGAGCATCCGCGCTTGAAAATCGCCTTCGACACGTACCATTTCGGCACCGATACCGCGGCGATGCAGCAGCTGGCGCGGTGGGCCCCGCACCTGGGGATCGTGCACCTGGGCGATGCCCGGCACCTGCCCGACGGCGAGCAGGATCGTTGCCCGCTGGGGAGTGGCATCGTGCCCCTGCCCGAGATCCTCACGGCGCTGGCCGCGGCGGGTTACGACGGTTTCCTGGACATCAAGCTGATGGGGCAGGAAATCGAGGCCGTGGACTATCACCAGTTGCTGCGGCAGAGTCGCGACATGGTCAATCAACTCAGCAGCCCGGCCTGACCCGGAACGTCTTGTGCGGGGCGGAGGCGGAGGCGCACATGTTGGTGGTCGATGCCCACATCCGGATTCCCCGGCAGGAACTGCGCCGCACCACGACGCGCAGCAGCGGGCCCGGCGGCCAGAACGTGAACAAGGTGAACTCCAAGGTCACCTTGCACTGGGACGTGGGCCACTCGCCCAGCCTCCCGGACGACGTGCGCGAGCGGTTCCTCCAGCGGTACCGGGCCCGGCTCACCGCACGCGGAGAACTGGTCTTGCACAGCCAGCGCTACCGCGATCAACCGCGCAACTGGGAGGATTGCCTCGACAGACTGCGGCAGCTGATCCTGGCGGTGCGCCAGCCGCCGGTGCGTCGCCGCGCGACGAAGCCGAGTGGCGCGTCGCGCCAGCGACGTCTGCAGGGCAAGTCGCACACCGCGCAGAAAAAACGCCTGCGGCAGCGCCCCAGTGCTGCGGATTGATCGGGCGCACAGACGCGGCACGTGCACAGAGCGAGTTTGTGCCGCGCAGACTTCTCGGCTGCGCCAGGGCGGTTTATAATCAACCGCATGGAACGGACCGAGCACCGCGCTGTAAAGTGAGCCGAGATGGCCCGAGCGATACACATCGATCACATTCTGAGGAAATGGCCCTACGACCCGACCGCCGTCAAGGTGCGCCTGTGCCGCGGGGCCGATGGCCGCGACGTGCTCCAGATGCGGCTCGATATGGGTATCCTGCAGCTGGAAACGCAGGGTCGGCCGGACGGCACGCGCCCCCAGGGCTACGAAACCTACTTCGATTATCTGATCGGCCAGTCCGTCGCCGCCGGCACGTCCTTTACGCTCGACGAGGAACAGTGCGGCGAGGTGGATCGCGAGTTCGTGCAGTTCTATCACCGCCGCGTCTGCTGGCTCAAGCTGCAGTGCTACCGACAGGCCGTCGAAGATGCTGACCATACGCTGTCATTGATGGACTTCTGCCTGCGACACGCACCCGACCGCGAATGGACCGCCTCGCACGAACAGTATCGGCCGTTCGTGCTGTTCCATCGCATCCAGGCCTCGGCACTGGCCGAACTGGAGGATCAGGGACCGGAGGCCGCCGTGCACGAGATCAATCGCGGACTCCACCGGCTCGAACAGCTCTTCCGCCAGTATGATCGCGATTTCCGCGCGGAGGATGATGAGCTCGTGCAGCGGCTCGTCCAACTGCGCGAATCGCTGCGGGAGGTCTACGGCGTCGGACGCACCCTGCAGGAACAACTGGCCGACGCCGTGGCTGCCGAACAGTACGAACGCGCAGCGCAACTGCGCGACGAACTCGCCCGCCGAGAAGAAAATCAATAGGTCCTATAAGTCCTATAAGTCCTATAGGACCAATAGGACCCATACGACCTATCCCCTTCTGCGATCCGCCGTCGTGCCGCGGGTCCGCGCCAGGTGCTCCAGCAGGATGCGCCGCACTTCCAGGATCGCCAGCGGGTGCGCGTGGACCGTCATGTGGTCCGCGTCGACCACCAGTTCGGACTGGAAATCGTCCCGGTGAGCGCTGTCGAAGGCGACCACGCCGTCCCCGTGCTCGGCAAACCGCCGCCAGAACGAATCGTTGGGGACCACGCCCACGATGTTGTGGTAGCTGACCCACGGCGCGCGCTGCGCCGACTGCATGGCAGGGAAGATCGGCGAATCAGGAGCCAGCGAGTCGATGCTGGTCGAGATCGTGAACAAATCCGTGTTCTTGAAAAATCCGGGATTGTCCAGGATCAACCGCTGCGATGCCCACAGCATCTGCGACGGCAGGCTGATCAGCTTGCGCGCGAAAAACCGCGTGTACTCGTTGGCGAACGTGCTGCCACGATGCGGCGTGCCGATCGTGATCAGGGCGTGCACCGAGTCATTGGGATGGAAGAACACCCGCTCGGCGATCAGTTCGCGCGTCGCCTCGTCCACGCTCAACTCGTCAAACGGCCGATCGCTCAGCAGGTGCCAGAAGTCGTCACCGCTCTCCAGCGTCTGCATCATCGAGACCAGTCCGCCCATGCTGTGTCCGACCAGAATCATCTGCTCGAAACTCGCATTCTGACCGTGCGGGTCGAGCGCAGAGCGGACTTCGGCCAGATCCTCACGGAACTGCTGGGCGCTCATCCAGAACGGCTGCCCGGTCGGATACAGGTAGAACCAGAACTGGTAGTTCGCACGGATCTCCGGATAGGCCAGCAGGTCGTTGAACATCTCCATCCACGTCATCGGACTCGACCAGAGCCCATGCACCATGACGACCGGGATCCGGGTGGGATCGTACGGTTCCACCATGTACAGACCCTGCATCGACCGGGCGTCGTCGGGATTGAGGAGTCCCAGCGTGGCGATCGTCAGCGAATCCTTCCCGCGGCCCTTCTCGAGTTTGTAGCCGAGCGGCGTGCTCAGGTCGGT
The DNA here is from genome assembly GCA_025459265.1 of Pirellulaceae bacterium. GTDB lineage: Bacteria > Planctomycetota > Planctomycetia > Pirellulales > Pirellulaceae > JAAYDI01. The sequence goes on from JALOQX010000107.1 coordinate 14,219, forward strand.
TTCCAGCGGCACGAGCCGATCGGCCACGACCGTCGTGCAGGCATGTCGCGGATCGTACAGCTCCAGGACGCACTGCCGCACGATCGAGCCGGACGTCCCGGCCGGGGCGCGCACGATCCGCAGAAACGCCGTGACCGGGAAGGTCAGATGATCGGGGTAGTACTTTTCGACCGGGTCGTCGGGCGAGCCACGTTGGCGAACGGCAATCAGCGGCACGCCCAGGCCGTAGCTGTGGTGGTGGTTTTTCAGCCCGGTGATCTGATAGTCGGAAACGAATTCGAGTTTCTCGAAGTGTTCGCCGGGGGGCAGCCCGCGCGCGACCACATCGATCCGCATCTGCTCCGCACCCGTGTCGACGGTGAGTGTCTCGCCAGGAGCGAGATCGCCGTTGCGTTCGATGAGCCGCAGAGCTGCCTCGAGACCCGTGTTGTAGATGTCGCAGGCCCGGCGGAACTGCGGGTCGTAAGGATTTCGCAGGGAGTCGTACAGCGGGTCAAACAGGAAGTCGTACGCATGGAACACGGCGGCACCGTAGAGATTCAGCGCCTTCGTCCGGTCGCCCGCCGCCTCCGCCTGATGGGCGGCAATGTACGCCAGCTCGGAAAAGGCATTCAGCTTTTCGGCCGTCGGCTCCTTCTGGATCTCCTCCCGCATGCGGGCCAAAGCGCTCTCCGGATCCTTCTTGTGTACCTTTTCCAGATCGTAGCGCCGCAGCGTCTGCAGCGTCCGCTCGGTCGGCTTCGGACCGGAGCGAGATAGTAGATTGAGCGAGCCGGCCAGCGGGTTCTTCGGGGCCTTGCGGACCTTCAGATACCCGTTGCCCGCGCAGCCCCCCACACCCAGGCCGAGGACGGCCAGCAGCAGGACGCCCAGCCAGAGCGGGCGCAGGCCAGCACGACGGGCCCAGGCGGTGCCGCGTGGAAGCATCATCTTCGCGTTACGTCTGCAACACACAGGACAGACTGAACCGGCCACCAAGAAAGACCGCGGCCCGCGCCGCGCAGCAGGTCCCCGGAAAAGGCCCCGAACAATACCGACGCGGCTTTCACCGCGTCAATGGCGAATTCACGTCCCCCCGTGTGGAACGCACGCGCTCCCGCCCGGGGCCAGGGGACAGAAAAATGGGGGACAGAAAAATCCCTCGAAGTCCATTTTTCTGTCCCCCATTTTTCTGTCCCCCCGCTGAACACGCAAACCACCAGGTGCGCTCCCATGTGGAGCGCAGAAGTCCCCGGGATTCCTCGCGCGGGACGCGCCGCTCAGCGGGCGCGGACGGTGCCGGGGAGCCGGGTCCACTGGTCGTCGGACAGTTCACCCAGCGGGGCGGCCGAGATTGTGGGCGAGATGGCGATCGCTTCCACCAGCTTGCGCAGTTCGCCCCGGACCACCCGCACATCGCGAGGTGCCTCGACACCCAGCGACACGCGGTTCCCGGCGACTTTGTGGACCACGATCGTGATGTTGTCCGCGATGACGATGCGTTCGCCAACCTTGCGACTCAGAACTAACATGACCGGTTCCTCCTTGAAGTGGGACGGCGGGTGATGACATCAGTGCAGGCTACATCAGCCAATCGCAAAACAGGCCTCAATTCCCGCAACTCCGCCGCGGTTTTTTTCCAAGACAATTCGTGCTCAACCCATGAAAGATTGGCACCAGAGGGGATTTCACACGATGTGGCTGGGATGCAAAGCTGATGCCAAAGCCCCCCCGCGGGTTCGCTGAATTTTCGTGCTTGGGATGCAAATCATTATTTTCAATCGACTTGCGGCATGCTGCCGCGTGTGGACCGCGAGCCGTCTGGTGGCAGGGCCCTGCCAGTCCGGCATCCCAGGTTGGCGTTTTTTTCCACAACTGGGACAAATGCTACAGCTAGCAGCCGGCGGCACGCTGCCGCTCACATGGCCCGGCTCGATTCCCTCCAGCCCCGCTGCCCCGCAGCGCATTTGGTTTACAGTCCGCCGCGCCGCAACTAAGCTGGAAATTGGCTGCAACTTGTTGTCCCGCAATGGCTAACCTGTCGATGTTGAGGTGCTCATCCGTGCCCACGTGGTTGTTGTCCCTGGCCCGATGCGCGCAGGCGGCCTGCCTGATCGTGGCTTGGTGTGCCGGTTCCGCGCTCGGCCAGGAGCCGGCGAGTCCTGCGGAGGCAGCTGCGAAGGCGGCGCCCGCGGCGGAATCCAAGCCGGCCGCGCCGTCTGCGCCAGCCCCAGACGCAGCGCCCCCGGCCGCCGCCGAAACTTCCGCTCAGTCCCCGGCAGGAGGCGTTGGCACGCTGCCTCCCTTCGACCTGACGCGGCTGGCCCATCCCAATGTGGCCGACGCCCTGGAGCTGAGTGACGAGCAGCGTGCGAGTGTGGCGCGGCTGATCAACGAAATGGCCACCGCCCAGGACGGTGCGGACCCTGCGGCGCGCGCCGACCTTCGCCGCCGCATGGACGAGCAGCTGGCCGCCCTGCTCAGCGAAGGCCAACGCGCGAAGCTGGCCACGCTGGCCGACACGCAGCAGAAGCTGCGGTTCAACTTCCGCGGCCAGAAGTGGGACGAAGTGCTGGACTGGTTCGCGCGTCAGGCGGGGCTCGCGCTGGTCATGGACCAGCCGCCCGCCGGCACGTTCAACTACAGCGACAACCGGACATACTCGCCGACGGAGGCCATTGACCTGCTGAATCTGATGCTCGCCACGCGCGGGTACACGCTGATCCAACGCGGTCGGCTCCTGATCCTGGCGGACTTGTCGAAGGAGCTGCCGGTCAACATCATTCCGCGCGTCACGCCCGAGGAGATTGCCCAGCGCGGCCGGTCCGAGTTCGTCAGTGTCCTGTTTCCGCTTGGCGGCCGACCGGCCGACTCCGTGGTCAAGGAGATCACGCCGCTTCTGGGCCAGTATGGCACCTGTACGGCGCTGCCGCAGACGGGTCAGCTGTTCGTCACCACGACCGCCGGCAAGATGCAGGAGATCAGCACGGTGATCACCTCGATCCCGCCGCCGCAGCAGCCCAAGCCGCCGCCCGACAAGCCGCCGCCTCCGCAGCCCAAGCTGGAAGTCTATCCGGTCACGAACATCGATCCGGCGGCCGCCGTGCGGACGCTCGAACTCCTGTTCCCCAGCGCCAAATTCCAGATCGACGACACGGCCGATCAAATCATGGCGTACGCGACGCCCAATGAGCAGGCGGCGATCAAGGGGGCGATTGACCAGATGCAGGCGAATCGGCCGCCGGAGAACCGTCCGCGGCTGGAGATTTACCCGCTGGAACTGGCCAACACGGAAGAACTACTCGACCAGCTCACGCAAGCGCTGCCGAGCGTGCAGGCGACTTACGACACGGCCCAGGGACGGCTGCTGGTGTTTGCCGAGCCGAAGGACCAGGAGCAGGTGCGCAGCTTCGTGCAGAAACTCGGGGCGGATCTCGACGAAGGCGACCGGCAGGTGGTCGTGTACCAGCCAAAGCATTTCGACCCGACCGCGCTGGTCACGTTGGTCAAGCAATTGATGCCGCGGGCCGAGGTCGCCGCCGACGCCGCGTTGCGGCGCGTGGTGGTCAGCGCTTCGCCGGCCAACCAGGCGATGATCAAGGCGCTGGTCGATCAGCTGGACGCGGAGTCCGCCCTGGAAGACGCGCCGGTGCTGCAGGTTTATCCGCTCGAGCAACGTCTCGACGAGACGCTGCTACAGAGCCTGCGCACGCTCGTGCCCAAGGCACAACTGACGCTCAGCAGCGACGGACGCCGGCTGACGGCCGTTGCCCGCGTGGTCGATCAGACAGTCGTCAAGCGGTTGGTGGACCAATGGGCCGCGGTGGCGGCCGAGCAGGATGAGCCGACGCTCCACATCTACCCGCTCAAGGAAACGCTGACCGCGGCCGACGTGACGTCGCTCAAGACGCTCGTGCCGGCGGCCGAGGCCACGCTGGGACCCGACGGCCGGCAGCTGCGGGTGGTCGCCCGCGCAGCCGATCACGTGCAGATCGCGGCGCTGCTCAAGGTGCTCGAGCAGGCCGCGGTGGCGGCCCAGCAGGATGAGCCGACGCTGAAGATCTACCCGCTGGAGGAAACGCTGACCGCGACCGACGTGGCGTCGCTCAAGACGCTCGTGCCGGCGGCCGAGGCCACGCTGGGACCCGACGGCCGGCAGCTGCGGGTGGTCGCGCGCGCAGCCGATCACGTGCAGATCGCGGCGCTGCTCGAGCAGTTCGAGCTGGCGGCCGGGGCGGTGGACAAGCCCCAGCTGGCGTTCTATCAGCTGGACGGCGTGAGCGCGGCTCAGCTGCAGACGCTCTTCCAGCCACGCGTCGTGCGCTCCACCATCACCGTCGACAGCGCCCAGGATCGGCTGATCGTCTGGGGGCCCCGCGAGGAACACGAAGCGTTCGCACAGATCGTGCAGCAGCTCTCGCAGGACCCGCTCTCCGGCACCAAACCCGAGCTGAAATACTACCCGCTGCCGGACGCATCGCTCTCGACGAGTGTCACGACCGTGCTGACCTCCATGGCACCCGCGGCCAAAATCACGTGGGACGCGGCCACGCAGCGCCTGATGGTGATCGCCACGCCCAAAGACCAGCAGGTGGTGCGCGATACGCTCGAGCAGGTGCTGCGCGACGCGGGGCCGATTGAGCCGCCCGAACTCCGATTCTATCCGCTGGCGGACGGCGCCGACGCGCGGTTCCGGCAGCTGCAGCCCGACCTGCTCACGCAGTTCCCCGGCATTCGTATCGTGGAAGATCCGGACACCGGCGAACTGGCCGTGTGGGCCAAGGCCTCCCAGCACGCGAAGCTGGCCCAACTGCTGGAGTCATTCCGCAGCACATCCCCGTCCACGGAACGGCCGGTGCTGATTTCGTATCCGATCCAGCGGGGCTCGGCCAAAGCCGCGTTCGACATGCTCAAGGAGCTCTTTCCGACGCTCAAGATGGCCCTGGACGAAAAAAAGGACCGCGTGCTGGTCAGCGCCCCGTTGAGCCAGCACGCGCGGATCAAGATGGCCATCGGGCAGGTGGACGTGGAAACGCCTCCAGAGAGTCAGGAGGAGTTGCGGTCGTACAGCACGGGGAACATCAACCCGACTCCGCTGTTGACGATGCTGCAGAGCCTGCTGCCCGACATGCAGCTCTCGGCCGATGCCCCCGCCCAGAAGATTATCGCCTGGGGAACGGTGGCGGACCACGAGGTTCTCTCGCGCGCGCTGGAGCAGTTTCGCGAGGGCGATCCGGAGCGGCGGCCGGTGGTGAAAATCTATCCCCTCGAAGGGCGCGACTACACCACCCTGTACCAGCTCCGCAGCGTCCTGATGCAGGTCGTGCCCGAGGCGGTCATCGGCGTCGATTCGCGCGGTGGGGCGATCATCGTGTCCGCCCGCGCGGCCGACCAGACCGCCGTGGAGACCGCCATCAAGCAGATGGTCGACATGGATCAGTTGACCGAATTGCGGCTCGAAACCTACACGCTCGACAAGCTCAAGGCCACGCCGACTCTGACGACACTCCGCCTGCTGGCTCCTCCCCCCGCGCAGTTGTCCGTCGGCGCCGTGCCGGAACAGATCGTCGTGTGGGGGACCAGCAAGGACCACGAGCGCATTCGCGCGGCGCTCGCCAAGCTCGAAGAAACCGGCGGGGCTGACGCCCAGCGTGAACTGCGCCTGCACCGCGTCCGCAAGGCTGCCAGCACGCAGGCGGCGTCGATCATCGCGACGACCCTGCCAGAGGTCCAGGTCCTCCTGGGCCAGGGCACGGAGGAGCTGTTGATCTGGGCCAGCCCGCGCGATCACACCCGTCTCGAGGAACTGATCAAGCAGCTCGAGGCCGAACTGCGGCTGGACGTCGACCGGCAGATCAAGACGTTCGAACTGGACGACGTCGACCCGGCCGAAGCACGCCGCGTGCTGGACGCGACCGTGGGAAAACTCGAGTACCTCACCACCACCGTCCCCGGCCGACTGGTGGTCCGCGCGGAACCGGCAGCGCTGGAGAAGGTCGCTGCGGTCCTCACCGAACTCAAACAGGTGCTGGCGCTGCCCGAACAGGTCGTGCGCGTCCACCGCTACGATCCGGATGAACTGAGCGTGTCGACGCTCTACGCCGCGCTCAGCACGGCCGACACGAAGGAGCTTACGGTCCAGGTCAATCCGGCGACGAACAGTCTGATCGTCCGCGGCCCGGCCGCCCGGCAGGACGAACTGGCCGCCACGCTCAGCCAGTTGGCCCTGCAGCTGCCCGCCCCCGACAAACCGATCGCCGAGGTGTATCGACTCGAGCGGGCCGAGGTCAATACGGCCGCGACCGTCGTGCGCTCGCTGGTCCCGACCGCCGTGGTGGCCGTCGACGCCACCAACCAGACCCTCGCCATTACCACGACGGCCAAGGACCACACGCGCATCAAGGAAATCATCCAGCAGCTCGACTCGTCCGAAGGCGGCGAACTGCTGACGCGCACCTACCTGCTCAAACGCGCCTATCCATCCGGGATCATGACGGCGATCAAACCGATCGTGCCCCGCGCCATCATCAGTCCCGATCCGTACAGCAAGTCCTTGATCGTCACCGCCACGGCCGAGGACCACACGCGGATCAAGGCCATCGTGGACGAAGCCGATGGACTGGGTGGAGGGGAACTGCGGACGCAAGCTTACCCGCTGCAATGGTCCAGCCCTTACGCCATCATGACGGCACTGACCCCGATCGTCCCCAATGCCACGCTCAGTCCGGACGTCTACAGCAAGACGCTGATCGTGACCGCCAACGAAAGCGATCACGCGCGGGTCAAGACGGTGATCGAGCAGGCAGACCGGCGCAGCGGCGGTCCCTGGACCACCAAAGCGTACCCGCTGAAATGGGCCAACCCCTCGACCGTCTCCAGTGCGCTCACGTCGGTCGTGCCCGACGCCAAGGTCAGCAGCGATCCGGTCAACAAGATGCTGATCGTCACCGCCTCGGCAGAAGACCACGCGCGGATTGACGAAGTGCTGCAGCAGGCGGACAAACGCGGGGGCGGCGGGGAACTCGTCACCAAAGCCTACACGCTGCGCGTGGCCAATCCCTCCACCATCGTCGCAGCCCTTACGCCCGTTGTACCCAACGCCACGATCAGCAGCGACCCGACCAACCAGATGCTGGTCGCCACGGCTTCGGAAGACGACCACGTGCGGATTCAGGCCATTATCGACGAGGCCGATCGCCGGAAGGACGGTGAGCTGACGACCGAGGTCTATGCCCTGCAGTGGGCCAACCCGTCGGCGCTGAGCTACTCAATCAAGCCGATCGCGCCCAACGCGTCGGTGAGTCCGGACATCTACAACAAGACCCTGATCGTGACCGCCACGGCCAAGGACCATGCGCGGATCAAGGCGGTGATCGACCAGGCCGACCGCCGCGGCGGCGGCGAGCTGCTGACCAAGGCCTACCCGCTCAAGTGGGCCAACGCCAGCACGATCTCCACGGCGCTGA
>JALOQX010000360.1 GCA_025459265.1 Pirellulaceae bacterium
AACAGAATCCTCGTGCTCGTGAACTCGACATTGCTGTTGAGCACTCTTCGGATGTTCGTTGGGAGACCATAGATGACTCTCGTTCTGAGTCGTTTTCGCCTACTCGGCTTCGGGCTGTGGCTGGCCACCGTACTCTGCATGTCCGTGGGTGGGGCGCAGGAGAAGCCCGAAGCGGCCGCGACGGCGCAGCCCCATCATGCGCCTCTGTTGATCGTCCGAGGCCCGTCTGGCACGACGAAGGCGCTGTCGCCCGATCGGTTCGCCGAACTCCCGCGCTGCACCGTCGAAGCCGCCATTCCTCACACGGACCGAAAAGCCAGGTATGAGGGCGTCCTGCTGGAAGAGATACTGCGCGAGGTGGGCGTCCAAGCCGCAGCCAGGTCGGACGGTAGTCTGGAATTGCCCCGCCCGTTGCGTTCCGCCTACGTGCTGATCGAAGCTGCTGACGGCTACCAGGCTGTCTTTTCCCTTCCTGAGCTGCTTTCGAAACTTGGCGGCCACACGGTGGTCGTGGCCGATCGCGAAGATGGCAAACCCCTGCCAGCCCAGGCCGCCCCCTATCGCATCGTGGAGGTCAGCGGCGGTGGTTTCGAACGCTGGGTCCGCCAGGTGCGGCGAATTCTCGTGCAACCGGGCAGCGCGTCTCCCTTCCCGCCGACTCCGTCGGAACCTGACGGAGCGTCGCAGTCAGCGGCAGACGAGGGGGGCGTGTACCTCATCGGAACCGGTCCGGGGGACCCCGACCTGATCACAATGAAGGCGGCCCGCATTCTGCGGACGGCGGATGTGGTCTTCTGCTTCAGCTGGATGAAGGATGAGCTCGCTCCTTTCGTGAGGTCCGGGACCGTGGAGGTGGTGTCACCACGCTTGCAGGGTGGGCGGTACTTCGGTGCGAGCCCGGAGCAATACTCCGGCGAGGAACGCGAACGTGCGACCGACGCGGTCGCCGAGCTGGCAAAGCTCAAGGCGCGCATCGCAGAACTGGTCGCGGAACGCAAAACTGTGGCATTCGCGGACAACGGCGACCCGATGATCTTCAGCCCCTGGGCATGGATTCCCGAGCAACTGCGCGAGTTTCATCCCGTGGTCATCCCGGGTTTGAGTTCCTTCAACGCCGGAAATGCCGCCGTCCAGCGCAGCGTGGCCCGCGCGGGGTTCGTGACGCTATCATCCGGCACGGAGATCGGCTCGCCCGACGAGCACGGCAGGCTGACGGGAACGATGGTGTTTTTCACGCACACGACGAAGCTGAAAGACCTTCTTCCCAGACTCCGGCAGCAGTATCCGGACGACACGCCGGTCGCCATCGTCTGCCAGGTGAGCTACCCGGGAGAAAAGGTCATTCAGGGCACCTTGGGCAACATTCACGACATGATCAGCGATGCTGACCTTCCCCACTTGTACCTCGTCTATGTTGGAGATGCGCTGAAGTGAGGTGGTTGCGCTCGGGAAGCCCACGTCGACTGCGAGGAGACGACCGTGATTCGGCTGACTCTTTCCCTGCTGGCAACTGTCGGCCTTGCCGCTGAATCTTGTTGCGGAGCTGCTTATGCGGCGGACGAAACGTTGACATTGGCCACGACCACGAGTACCGACAACTCGGGGCTCTTGTCACACCTGCACCCCGACTTTGAGAAGAAGACCGGCATCCAGGTCAAGGTCGTGGCCAAGGGGACGGGCGCCAGCCTGCAGTTGGCGCGGGACGGCAATGCGGATGTTGTCCTGGTCCACGCGCGGGAGCAGGAGGAGCAATTTGTGGCCGAAGGCTACGGCGTGCTGCGGCGCGAGGTCATGTACAACGATTTCGTCATCCTCGGCCCCCCGGAGGACCCGGCCCGGATTCGAGGAATCAGGAACCCGGCCGACGCCCTGCGGAGCGTTGCCCAGGGAGGCCATTGCTTCGTTTCACGCGGCGATGGTTCCGGGACCCACGTCCGTGAGCAACAACTGTGGCGTCGCACAGGCCTGCCGTTGGAAACGGACGCCGTCACCGTCATTCTCGAAGGTCAGAAGAGACGATACGCTTCCGTTCGCCCTCCGGGCGGGTGGTACGTTTCGGTCGGTCAGGGCATGGGCAAGACGATCATGGTGGCCACAGAGAAACGGGCTTACACGTTGGCCGACCGCGGTACTTATTACGCGTTCGCGCTGAGCACACCCGCAAAGACCGATCTGGCCATCCTGAGCGAAGGACACGAGAGTCTCCGCAACCCGTATGGTGTCATGGCCGTCAATCCGGCACGGCATCCGCATGTGAACTTCACCGGTGCCAGGAAGTACATCGAGTGGATAACGTCTCCGGAAGTACAGGAGATGATCGGACGGTACGCGGTTGAGGGGAAGACACTGTTCTATCCCAGCGCGCGCGTGCCTGAGCTTCGTTGAATGTCCGGGTCGCTATGTTCGATGACGTGTTGCGAAACGCCTGGCACCTGGTTGTCACCTTCGATCCCGACGTGTTCGGGTATGCCGTCCGCTCGCTGACCATTGCCACGGTTTCGACCTTGGTCGCCGGCGTCGTCGGCATCCCCGCCGGCATTCTGATCGGCCAGCACGATTTCGCGGGCAAGCGCGCAGTCGTGACGATCCTCAACACGCTGCTGGCCCTACCGACCGTCGTCGTCGGCTTGACGGTGTACATGTTTGTCAGTCGCCAAGGCCCCTTGGGACACCTGGAGCTGCTGTTTACGGTTCCAGGGATCATCATCGGCGAGGTGCTGCTGATCATTCCACTCATCACGGCGCTGACGGTCGCCGCCATGTCGCGGACGGGTCGCGACGTGCGCAAGACGGCCCTGGCCTTGGGGGCGAGTTCGCGACGGGCGCATTGGACCGTGATCTGCGAATCGCGTTTCGGAATCCTGGCGGCGATCATTGCGGCCTTCGGTCGCGTGGTGAGCGAAGTCGGGGTGGCGACGATCCTCGGCGGCAACATCGATCGCTTCACTCGCACGATGACCACGGCGCTCGTCCGCTATGTCGATATGGGGGAGTTCGCCTTGGCGTTGGCATTGGGCATGCTGTTATTGACGATTTCCCTTTCGATCAACATTCTGTTCCAGTTTGTCCAGGGTGGGGGCCAGGAGTGAAACCACGCTACCGGCTCGAAAACGTGGTGCGGCGTTACCGGACAGCACACCCTGCGCGGCACATCGAAGCACTGCGGGTACCTGCGTTGGAGGTGGCAGCGGGTGAAATCCTGGGCGTCGTCGGCCCGAACGGGAGCGGCAAGTCGACCCTCCTGGAGACGCTGGCCTTTCTGACCAGGCCTGACCAAGGACGCGTTCTGCTGGACGGCATTGACGTGTGGGCCGCGCGCCAGTCGCTCAACGCTCGGCGTCGCTGTCCGATGCTCCTGCAGCACACGGTGCTGTTCCAGACGACCGTGCTCAAGAACGTGATGTATGGACTGCGGGCAGCAGGCATGCGTCGACGCCAGGCACAGGAGCGGGCAGAACACGTGCTGCGTGAGGTTCATCTGGACGGTCTGGCACAACGTATGCATCGGGAACTGTCCGGGGGTGAGCGCCGGCGCGTCGCCCTGGCGCGACTGCTCGCGCTCGAGCCAGATGTCATGCTGTTGGACGAACCGACCGCGCACGTCGACCAGGCCAACGCCCAGTTGATCGAAGCGACGGTCCAGCATCTGCACGAAACGACGGGAATGACCGTCATCCTGGCAAGTCACGATCTTCGCCAGGCTCGAAGATTGGCCGATCGAATCGTCACCCTGCTGGACGGGCGGCCTTACGACGGCACGATGGACAATGCGTTCACGGGCACCTTTCGAATGAAGGGAGACGGCAGCTTCGCGTTTCACGGGGAAAACGGCCTCATGCTGCAGGTCGCGCCCCAGGCGATCGTCTCCGGTGATTCAGACAGGACTGCCACTCTCACCGACGCGACCGTACACATCGCGCTCGACGCAGACCGCCTGCTGATCCGCCCGGGGACGGCGGACAATGCGTGCGACGTTGGAGGGACAATCGATTCTGTGCACCGATGTGAGGACCGTTGCCGTGTTACGGTACGATTGGCGTCGGGTCAGGAACTTCATGCGACGCTGCCGCAGTCCGATTACCTCCGTTGCGGGCTCAACGTCGGTGCCAGAGTATGCCTGCAGCTAACCGCAGGTTCTCTCCGTGTCATCGGCATGGGACAGTGATCGGTCAGCACGGAGGACAGCCAGGGAGAATTGTCTATGCGCCACACATCGATATCGCTCGTCGTCGTGCTGTTCCTTACATCAGCCGGCGGATGCGTTCGAAGCACGGACGATCCAACTGCATCGGCCGAGGCTCACCGCGTGCCGCCCAACAACGAGTCATCACCATCCGAGACGGAGGGACTGCACAACGTGATGGAGGTCTCGCACGGGATCTACTCCGGCAGCGAACCGCTCGGTGAAGAGGGATTCGCCAGTCTCCAGCAGCTGGGCTTCAACACCATCATCAGTGTCGATGGCGCCCGGCCCGATGTCGAGCGAGCCCGCACGTACGGTCTTCGATACATCCACATCCCGGTTGGCTACGACGGCATTTCGCACGAGTCTGGGCAGTTGCTGGCGCGGGCGACGAAGGAGGCAGACGGACCGATTTACATCCACTGTCACCACGGCAAGCATCGCGGTCCTGCTGCCGCGGCCGTCGCGTGCATCGCAGCCGGTCGCATGACCGCGCGGGAGGCCCTGGGCATTCTGGAACGCGCTGGCACGAGCAAAGACTATGCCGGCCTGTGGCGCGATGTGGCGAATTATGCACCTCCGGCCGCCGATGCGGAACTGCCGGAACTTGTCGAGGTCGCCCAGGTCGATTCGCTTGCCGCTGCCATGGCGCAGCTCGACCGCAGTTGGGACCACCTCAAGCGGTGCCGCGAGGCGAACTGGTCCGCCCCCGTCGAACATCCCGATCTGGTACCGTCTCAGGAAGCCTTGTTGATTGAAGAAGCGCTGCGCGAAGCCGGCAGGAACTTGGGAAGCGAATGTGGCGAGCAGTTCAGACAATGGCTGACAGCTGCTCAAGAGGCAGCACGCCAGCTGCGAGTGCGTCTCAACACAGCGGACCGTGCGGGGGCCACCGAGCAGTTCCTGCGACTCGAACAATCATGCCCACAGTGCCATCACACGTATCGAGACCGTTGAACCTGTCGTCTTGACAACGGGTGGCACATGCGTTCTGTTCGATTGGTCCTGAGATCGGGCTTGTATTTCGAGGAACTTGCCATGACCACGCGCATCAACCGCCGCCAGTTCGTCCGCCAGTC
>JALOQX010000361.1 GCA_025459265.1 Pirellulaceae bacterium
GCGGCGGTCCGCGTGATCCACCGTCGCGGTGTGCACCACACCGCCATCGACCAGCAAGGCCATCTCCGGCCAGACTCCGCCAGCTGCGCTTCCCCACACGCGTACGTCGATGTCATACCGCCCTGCCGCCCTGACGCGGACCGGCTGTCCCACCCGGCCGTCGCTGAACAGATTCCATCCGCCTCCCGACACCGGCGCTCCAACGGTGCGCTGTGCGGCTGCCTCGGCCGGGATCGTCAGCTCTTGCGCAGTCGTGGCAGACGCAACCAGGGCAACCAGGATGCACACCACGTGAGCAATACGTCGTCGCCGCATGGGATCTCTCCCAGAAAATGAGGTGGCTTCATTATCGCCAAGGTGCGTCGCCGGGAACATGGCCCTACCCTCGGGTTTCAGGCGCCGTCTCCCCGGACCTCAAAAGCTGCTCCATGGCACGGGCCTCCTCTTGCGAAAAATTCCCGGTGATGCGCACGCGTCGTTCCATGGGCGACACCACGCGAGCGACCGTCACCACGCGATCATCGGCCAGGATCGCAAGGCGATCTCCCAGGTGGTTGCGAGTCAGCGTCTGTAATGCTTCGCCACCTGCGACGTCCAGGGTGATCTCGATCGCCACGTACCCCAGTTCGTCTGTCGTGACGCTGAACTCCTCGATCTTCCACGATGACTCCGCCAGCACTCCGCCGAGCAGCACATCGCCAGGACGCAGGGAGAGCAGCAAATAGGTCTTCTCCTCACACGGCGCAGTCACCAGACGCTCGTCCGCAACCGGCTTGGCCAACTCGAACCACGCATAGGATTCAGACTCTCCGGCACCGGCAACGTACTGCCCCGGCCCGCGTTCATGAAGTCGCCGAACATACTGTTCCACCTCTCCTGGGGAAAGCGCCGTGTGACCATTTTCCGACGGTGCATCGGCGGATCGCACAACGGGGGCAATCCGGAAGCTGAGCGATGGCGACGTCGGCGGAGGGTCGGGTAACGGTTCTGGCGTGGCGGGGGGTGGGAGTTCGATCCTGTCAGCGGAGGCGGCACTGATCCACGCCCGTAACGACGGTTCGTCGAGCGAGGTCGACAGGAACCGTATCGCGCCGTCCGCGAAGACGGCATGGAAACCGTTTCGATAAAAGCCGCCCAGTGCCGGCAGCGGCTGTCCGACGTCGTAGGCAATGTCCTCCGGCTTGGTCCACGGGATGTCGCGTTCGACTTGGACCAGCATGATCGTCCGGCTGGTGCCATCGATGACGTCGGCGATTCGACTGGCTTCGTGAGGACTGGGATTGATCGTGCCCGGTCCGACGAGGGCAAAGAGCGATGCCTGGGTCGAGTGGGTGGACCCCGTGGGCGCACGGTAGACGTCCGGCATCTGCTCCAGCAGTTGCAGGTTGTGCGGACTGTCCCACGGCTCGTCCCGCCGATACTGATCGTACAGGGCCTGGTGCCCCAACAGCGGCAAGAGCGCGACACGCCAACTGTGAGGAGTTGTGCCGTCGGGTCCCACCAACACGGCAGGCGGGAAACTGCCATGCAAATCGTGATACATGTGCATGGCAATGGCGATCGGCCGCAATCGGTTGCGCGTGGCCGCCTCGAGCTCGGCAGCGGCCGCCTGCGATCGGTCCAGCTCCGCCAGTGTCGGTGCGGGCTGATCGGTGCGGCGAAGGCGAAGCTTGACGAGCGAGGAGCGCCCGGCGTCAGGCTGAAAGTCCCCCCCCTCACCGGGCATGGTCAGTGACGTGGGACGCTCGTCACCTGGCTCGCTGAGCGCCAACCAGAGATGGTTCCCCTCCAGCTTATAGATTCCGCGAGACGACTTCGCTTCTCGCTGGGGGCGTTCGAGATGGATGTCGATCGTTTTCGGTATCGCGGTGGGATCGAGCTCAAAGCGTCCTGTCACCACGTCACGCAACGCGCCCCCGGATTGCTGGAATCGGTCCTGCACGAAGGCGAAGGTCATCGCGTCGAATTGCTCTTTCGGCAGCGCTCTGCCTGCGCGGAAGACCGCCACAACCCTCCAGACGCCCTGCAGGGCCTGCAGATCTGTCGGCGAGGCATCCGGAACCGAAGCAGGCTGATTCGACAGTGTCACATCCACGTTACCATCCGCGCCAACACGGACCTCGGAGCCGTCGGGCACTTCGAGTCGCGTAGCTTTGCCATCTCGATAGATCGTGATGATCACTCCGGCGGCGAAGCTGGCGGAAACAAGCAGCAACAACCCCGCGATGGCGAACCAGCGGCGGGCACCGCGGTTCCGCGCCGATGCGGCGCGCGGTGGCGGCGCCATATCGCGAGGTGCGCCCCGGTCGCGCCGCTCCGTATCCGCTGCGGGCCGCTGGCCGATCTGCCTTGCCGCGCCGACCAATTCCGCGGTGTTCGCACCCCCGCACCATGGCGTGAGTAATTCGACCACGGCTCGAGGGGTATCCGGTCGATCGTCCGGTCGCTTGGCCAGCATGCGGCGCAAGAGCGTCTCGAGTTCGGCCGGGACTTCCGGCACGACCTGCGTGATCGCTGGAATGGGATGATGCACATGCGCGTGGAATTTGTCGAGCGCCGAACGATAGTCAGGCTCGCCGTAGGGCACACGTCCGGCCAGCAATCGGTACAACGTGCAGCCGAGGCTGTAGATGTCCGCCCGAATATCGACCGTCCGACTGTCGCTCACTTGCTCCGGTGCCACGTAGTCCGCGGTTCCCATCAATTGTCCGGAATGGGTCATTTCCGCGCCGAGCGGTTCGGCGGCGAAGCGTGCGAGACCGAGGTCCAACAGTTTCACGTGGCCGGCATGTGTGAGCATGATGTTCGACGGTTTGATGTCACGATGGACAAGTCCATGTTCGTGGGCATATTGCAGGCCGAGCGCAGTCTGCCGAATGACCTCACAGGCGTCGGCGGTGCGCAGCGGGCCGAGACGTCTGGCGAGTTCCTCCAGATCCATGCCGTCGACGAATTCCATGATGAGTACTGGCATCTGGTCGATCTCCCGGGCGTCGTAGGCGTGGACGACATGGGGGTGGTTCAGCCGGCCGACCGCGCGCATCTCGCGTTCGAAGCGCGCGATCGCTCGCGGGTCATCCCAGCGGCCGCGAGGCAGGATCTTCACGGCCACCTCGCGATCGAGTTTGGTGTGGCGCGCCCGGTAGACATGTCCCATGCCGCCGCGCCCGATTTCCTCGACCAATTGGTACTCGCCGAGCACGCCGGGAACGAACGTTGTGGTCTCATTGCGGGGGCTCGCGAGTCGTGCCGGCAACTGCGCGGCTTCCTCCATCGCCACGTCCAGCAACGGCTCCCGGAGGCACGACTCCTCTGCCGCGGCGCGTAACCATTCCACCAAGGTATCGTCGGTTCCATCGAGCGTGGCCAATTCCGCCTGGCAGCTGGCACAATGCTCGACGTGATCCGAGATCTCCGCCAGCTCCGGCGCGGCCAAGCGTCCGAATCCGTAAGCGCTGAGTACATCCCGATCGGGACAACGGGCGAAGTCCATGCGGTGATTCTCCACTGAGGCGACTCGTAACACGGGGAAACCAACCCCGACTGGCACGTCGATGCCCCTACCAGAAGGAACGCACGACCCTCACAGCATTTTTTCGCCCGGCCCGGAAATCGCGCCTCCCGGCACGGGCAGGTGGGACGCGGGTGACCTACAGGTCCAGCTCGGCCAGCACGTCGCGCAGGCGGCGAAGGACGCGGGACTTGGCCATGTAGACCGCCCCCACGCTCATCCCCAGGTCGGCCGCCACGTCCGCGGCCCGGCGTTGATCGAGAGTCGTTTGCACGAACGCGTCCCACGTCCGCCGCTCGAACTCCACCTGCGTCAGCTCCAGCACCCGCCGCGACAACAAGGCGGTGGCCTCGGCGTCCGCCGCCACCGACGACTCCGCCTCCGCCCCCTCGCCCGGGATTTCCGCCATCGCCAGCTGAGCCGACGTGCCACCCCGCGCCTGCGGGCGGCGCTGACCTCGGCGAAAGTGATCGCGGATCTTGTTGCGAGTAATCGTCGCCAGCCACGCGACGAAACTATCGGCCGGATCCTTGCGGCGAAAGTCACCTGCATGCTGCCAGACGGCCGTGAATACCTCCTGCAGCACGTCCGCCGCATCCTCGGCCGACAGGCCCCCGCGCCGACACCAACGGCAAATCAGCGGACCGAACAACCGGACCAGACGCTGCCAGGCTTGCGGATCCTGCGCCCGGACCTGTTCCCACAGGGTCGTCGAAATCGAACCGGACTGCTCAGGCGCGTCGTGTCCGCTGCTCATACCAGATCCACGTCTCCTGCGACCATCTTCGGCTGATGATAGGTCGCCGGCCGTGACACAACAAGGAGGACGCGGACCCGTGGGGAAGACGAACGAATGACTCGATTTCGTGCCGTGGCGCGGAAGGACCTCGTGAGGCCGGTGGCTGTCTGTCAAACCCCTTCGGGGTATCTGCCACCACGCTGACCGATGACCCAGGGTGCGCCGCTGCGCGGCACCCTGGGCTGGGACGTGTGACCGCTTCGCGGTCAGGAGCCGTGATCGCGGTACACAACGGCGCAAGGCGGCCATCGCAACGCCGCAGGCGTTGTACGTCAGAGCCCGGGGTCAGCGGAGCGGCGCAGCCGCGCAGCGCCACCCCAGGCCACTCGCGTCATTAAAAGCCCCCACGCCCCGAAGGGGTTTTACAGGGCGACTCTGCGACTGACTGTGAGTTGTCACATTGTAAAACCCCGTTGGGGTTTCGGATGGTGAGGCGGCCGATGACCCAGGGTGCGCCGCGAAGCGCGGCGACCCTGGGACGTTTGACCGCTTCGCGGTTAGGAGCCGTGATCGCGGTGCACAACGCCGCGAAGCGGCCATCGCAGCGTGCAATCCTACCGCATTCTGAGCCGAGGGCCGAAGGCCCGGCACAGCCTCTGCCGGGGCCGACAGGCCCCGGTCGAGTGCTCTGTGAGAACTCCTCCAGGCCCGAAGGGCCGACACAGACCTGATTGTGTCGGCGCTTCGGGCCTGATCGTTGTGGATTCGCCTGCGCACCGGTGGCTTGCGCCAGCGGCAGAGGTTGTACCGGGCCTGCGGCCCTGAAGAGTCACTTGACCGCTTTGTTCACCTCGGCTCGACGAGGGAACCCCCTGTCTTCACCTCGCCACTCCCAGCTGGTCGCCGCGCAGGACGCGGAGGTACTCCCCGGGCGCTTCCCGCGACGTGCCGACCACCAGGCGGCGTGTGCCGCGGGAGGTCTCTTCGAGCCAGCCGGCTGCTTCGA
>JALOQX010000362.1 GCA_025459265.1 Pirellulaceae bacterium
CCTGGACGAAATGTCGCAGATGCTCTTCAGCGATCCGGCGATTACCGCCGTTCCGATTCCGCCGGAAGGTGCGAGCCAGCCGACTCCAGCAGGCCACGTTTTTGTCGTCACGATTCCCGCCGGCGTTCAGCCCGGCATCTGCGACGTGCGTGTGGCTGGACGATTCGGCGTGAGCAACCCGCGCAGCTTCGACGTGGGTACGCTCAGAGAATGTCTGGAAGTGGAGCCGAACGATGCGATCGACCGGGCCACTGTGGTAGAACTGAATGTCGTAGTCAACGGGCGCTCCGGTGCGGCCGCGGACCTCGATCTGTTTCGCTTCCATGGCGAGCAGCATCAACGCGTCCTGGCTGCGTGCCACGCGGCCGCGATCGACTCGCGCATGCGCCCGGTCCTCGAGCTTTTCGATGCACGCGGTCGGCGACTGGCCGCCGGACGAGTCACGATCAACGCGGACGCGCTTCTGGATGCGGTGCTACCCGCGACGGGCGAGTACTTTCTCAAGGTGTATGATGGCGTCTACGGAGGTGGGGAAGCGTACTTTTATCGCCTGCAGTTGCACAACCAGCCGCACATCGATTTCGTCCTGCCGCCCGCCGGCCTGCCCGGCAGTACGGGCATCTATTCGTTGTTCGGGCGGAATCTGCCCGGTGGCAGTGCGACGGATTTCACGGTCGCCGGAAGTCCCCTCGAGAAACTCGACGTGGCGTTCACGCTCCCGGCTGACGAGTCGCAACTGCAACTGGATGCCAACGCGGCATCGTTTCAGGCAGGCCAAGACCAGTGCACCTACACGCTGGAGACGCCTGGCAGGCGTTCAAACCCTGGGCCGATCCACTTTGCCGCTGCGCCGGTAGTGGCTGAAGCGGAGCCGAACGACTTTCCTGAGACGGTGCAACGAGTCGATTTGCCAGTGGAGATCGCCGGCCAGTTCCAGTCGGTGGGAGACGTCGATCTCGTGCAGTTTGCGGCGCGCGCGCAGCAGGTGATCTGGATCGACGTGCTCAGCCAGCGAGACGGCAGCGCCGCCGATCCCTATTTGGTCGTGCAGCAGATCGCCACCGACGAGAGTGGCCGGGAGACGAACGTGCAACAGGTCGCCGCGCAAGACGATGTGGATCTCGATCTGCTGCCGCAGCACTTCAGCACGCGCAGCGACGATGTCAATCTCCGCTTCGTGGCGCCGGCAGACGGCCAGTATCGGATCACGCTGCATGATCGGTATTTCGAGTCGCGGGGCGACCCCGCCCTGGTGTATCGGCTGGCGATTCGCGGCCCGCAGCCCGACTTTCGGCTCGTTGTCGTGCCGGTTGCGCCCCGGAGTGGCGAGAACGGGAACACGGCGGCGGCATGGCCGATTGGGCTCCGCCAGGGAGATCACTTTGCCGCGCGTGTGCTGGCGTTTCGCCGCGATGGGTTTGATGGCCCGATCCGTATCGAGGTCGATCGTCTGCCAGCTGGCGTGACGTGCGAGCCCGTAGTTCTGGAGCCGGGACAGTCGCAGGCGGCGCTGGTGTTTGCGGCGGCGGAAGACGCGCCCCCAGTGATCACGGCTATTCGCGTGACGGGAAAGGCGGAGATTCCCGCGCCGGCGGAGTCCGGATCGGACGGCGCCGTCGTGCGGGCGGTCATGCGGGAAGCTCGTGCGGGCACGATCGTGTGGGACGGGGACGCGCAGCGTCCCGCGATCTCCCGCGTCGCGCGGGAACTCGTGCTCTCCGTGATGCCCGAGCTTGCGCCACTTCAGGTCTTGATCGCCGCTCGGCAGCTGACGGCTCGACGTGATCAAACGATCGAGTTGCCGGTGAAGCTGGCCAAACGCAATGGCTTCGACAATGAAGTGACGTTGTCTCTGGAGGGTCTGCCGCAGGAGGTGCGGTGGGAGACGGCGCCCATCGCAAAAGGGGCGACCGAAGGAGTGCCGCGGATTATCGTGCCTGCCAACGCGCCGCAGGGCACGTTCCCGCTGCTGCTGCGGGCGCAGGCCGTGGTTTCATACGCGCGTCCTGCCGTCGCCAACAAAGCAGATGCCAGCCCCGCTGCCCCGCAGGACGTGAACGTCGTCGCACCGGCTCTGCCGATCGTGCTGCGCATCGAATGAAAGGCCGGTCCCAGAATCATGAAACCACCTGTTCGAGCACTGATTGCCTGTTGCCTGGCCTGCTGGGGTGCGGCCGTCCACGACCCCGCAACGTCCTGGGCGCTACCGCCGCAGGACGGTGCCGGACAAGGTCTGATCGAACCCGTTGCCGTGGACCTTGGTCGTCCGGTGGATTTCACGCGCGACATCTATCCGATCCTGGCGCAGAACTGCCTGGCCTGTCACAACGTGTCCGTAAAGGACGGAGGGCTGGTGGCCGATAATGTGGCCGGGCTACTGGCTGGTGGTGACAGCGGTCCGGCGGTGGAGCCGGGCCAGCTCGACGAGAGCCTCCTGTACCAGTACGCGGCCCGGATAGAAGAACCGCCGATGCCTCCCATACCGAACCAGGTCGGCGCGGCAGCGTTGACTGGGCAGCAGTTGGGACTGCTGCGGCAGTGGATCCTTGAAGGAGCCAAGCCGGGAATCCACTCGTCGCGCCAGCAGCCTCGATGGCAGCCGATTCCTGCGCACGTCAAGTCGATCCGCGCTGTCGCGCTGTCGCCCTGGCATCGGTACGTGGCCTGGGGGCGCGCGAACCAGCTTTATGTGTATGATCGAATCAGTGGCGGACCTGCGCAACAGCTGCTGGATCCGAATCTGTCTGCCCTGACGAGCGGCGGACGCCCGATGTACCCGCGCGGCGCGGCGCATCGAGATCTCGTGCAGGCTTTGGCGTTCAGCCCCGACGGCGAACTGCTCGCGTCGGGAGGCTACCGGGTCGTCAAGCTGTGGCGACGAATTCCGGCTGCTGCGCGCGCAGACCTGACGTTGCCTGCAGGTATCTCGGCGCTGTCTGTCAGCGACGACGGCAAATGGCTCGCGGCGGCTACGCTCGATGCGCAGATCCACGTGTGGAATCTGCAGGAAGACTCGCCGCCGATTACGTGGACCGGGCATTCCGCCACCGTTTCCGGGCTGTTGTTCGCGGGGAGCGAAGCACGGCTCTATTCGTGCTCGCTGGATCAGACAGTGCGCTGCTGGGCGTGTCCTGGCGGTGCCTTGCTGGGACAACTCGAGACCCCAGCGCCAATCCGTGCACTGGCGCTCAACCACGATGTGACCAGGCTTGTCACGGCTCACGCAGATCATCTTCTCCGAGTGTGGGATGTGGCCGCGGTCCAGCGATCGGCGGGCCCTGCGGCCGCGGCTGTCGTTGCCGCGCCGCTGCTCGAGATCGCTGGTCACACGGCGCCGGTCACTGCGGTTGCCTGCATCCAACGCGGGAATCCGCAGGTTGTCTCGGGCAGCGAAGATGCGACGGTTCGCGTGTGGGATCTGCAAAGCGGCCAACAGCAGTTGAGTGTCGATCAAGGCGGTCCGGTGACGGCACTGGCTGTCCGCCGCGATCAGCAGGTGTTTGCGGCAGCCGGCCTGAACCACGTCGTGCGACTGTGGGACTTCACGGGCAAGCAGCTGGCGGATTGTCGGGGAACAATGAGCATGCGGCGCGACGTATTGGAGTGCCAGGATGAGCAAACGGTGGCGGGACAACGCTTGGAACATGCCAGGGCTTCGCTGAACGAGTTCCAGAAGGAACTCAACGCCATCGACGCGGCGCTGAAGAAACTCCGCGACGAGAACAAGACGGATGCGTCGCTCGACGAGGCCCGGCAGAAGAGCCAGGCATTCGTGGAAGGGGCATCCGCACGCGTGTCGGAACTCGAACAAGCGAAATCAGCCGCCGACGCGGCACTGCAGACCGCGGCGGCACGTGCGGCGGAAACAGAGCAGCCGTTCTTCACGATCGCATTTACACCGGATGGCGGCCAGTTAGCTGCGGGCGGCGCCGACCGTGCGATCTGCTTGTGGGATGCTGCGACCGCGGAGCCGGTCGCTGAATTCGCTGGCCACGAAGCAACGGTGCGCGCCATCGCGTTTTCCCCTGAGGGATCGTGGTACTCTGCCGCGGACGATGGCCGGATACGGAATTGGCGTCTGGAGAGTGCGTGGCAGCTCATCGGGCAACTTGGCACGCCACCGGATGATCCGCTGAACACGAACGACTCGCCGTTCCAGGACCGCGTGCTGGCCCTCGACTTCAGTCCGGATGGGCGGCTGTTGGCAACCGGCGGTGGCGAGCCGTCACGGTCGGGCGAGCTGATGCTGTGGGACGTGGCGACACGCACGCGCGTGCGCGAAATCGTGGACGCACATAGCGATTCTGTGTGCGGTGTGGAGTTCTCTCGCGACGGCCGCTTGCTGCTGACTGGAGCCGCAGACCGATTCGCGAAGATCTTCGACGTGCAGTCCGGGCAGCAACTCCGCTCGTTCGAAGGGCATACGCATCACGTGCTGGACGTCAGCTGGAAAGCCGATGGCAGCAGTTTTGTCTCCGCCGGCGGCGACAATGTGATCAAGTACTGGAATGTCGAGACAGGAGACCAGCTCCAGACCATCGGCGGCTATGCGAAGCAAGTCACGTCCGTGCAGTTTCCCGGAACGGGCACTGAAATCGTCAGCTGCAGTGGCGACACGTCGGTACGTATGCATAACCTGCCGGATGGAGGCAATCTCCGCGCCTTTGTCGGTGGCGCGGACTACCTGGTTTCGGTGGCGGCCGCCTGTGATCTGTCCATCGTCGTAGCGGGCGGCGAAGATGGGGTGCTGCGGATCTGGAATGGCCGGGATGGCACTCTGGTGAAGGCGATGGACGACGGTGCAGAAACCATCAAATAGGGAGCCATGACGATGCTGACCGTTTTCGGACCGCGGACGACCCGGTTCTGCGACGGGATTTCCCGACGAGGATTCTTGGCGATTGGCACGCTGGGATTTGGGGCGACCGCCCTCACGCTGGCTGACCTGTTACGCGCCGAATCGCAGGGCGGTGCACAGCGCTCGCACAAGGCCGTGATCAATATCTTCCTCGCTGGGGGCCCCCCACACCAGGATATGTGGGACATCAAGACCGACGCTCCCGTGGAGATTCGCGGTGAGTTCAAGCCAATCCCCACGAACGTAGCGGGCATCCAGATCGGCGAGACTTTTCCGAAGATCGCCGGCATCATGGACAAGTGCGCCATCATCCGGTCGGTGGTTGGCTCTGTGGGAGCGCATGACGCGTGGCAGTGCATGACCGGCTGGCCGGAACGTGACCTGGCGTTTCTGGGGG
>JALOQX010000108.1 GCA_025459265.1 Pirellulaceae bacterium
GTCCGCCTGTTGAATCGTCGCGATATCCAGTACATCCAGCAGCGGCGTCTTGCCGAAGTGGAGCTGGTGCTCCCGCGCCACGGCCTCCCAATCGACCGGGTCGGGACGGGAGGACCCCTCGAGCACCTTGGCCCGTGTCAACTGCTTCCCGAACCGTTCCACCACGACCGAGGCAGCCTGGATCGCCTTGTCCATCTGTTCCTGCGCCGGCGCACGCGCCGCGCGCCGCGCCAACTGCGTGCGAATTTCCGCCCGCAGCGCATCATCCAACGGGCGATACTGGGGCACAGCGGGGGGTGAGGTGTCAGCCGCCGCCGGTGCCGTCTCCGGCGCGGCGGGTCCGAGTTCTACCGGGCCCCCCTCGGTCGATTCCGTCGGCATCGGCGCCGCGGCGGCCGGTGCCGTCTCGCCTGGCACGTCCTGCCCACCAGACGGCGAAGCAGGGTTGTCGACCGGTGCGTTCTGCGGCCCCGCTTCCCCCTGCGCCGGCTCCGGTACCGCAGGCGGGGCCGGCTCTTGTGGCCCTTCACTCGCCGGAGGCGTCGCCGGTTCCTCGGGCGGCTGATAACTGACCAGTGTCAGTCGGGCGGACGTACCAGCCGCCTTAATCAGACTCGACTCCGCTGCCGGTGGCTCAGTCGGTTCAGCCGGTGGCTCAGTCGGCTCCGCCGGTGGCACGGTCGGCTCCGCCGGTGGCACGGTCGGCTCCGCCGGTGGCGCGGTTGGCTCAGCAGGTGGCACGGTCGGCTCCGCCGGTGGCGCGGTTGGCTCCGCAGGTGGCGCGGTTGGCTCCGCCGGTGGCGCGGTTGGCTCAGCCGGTGGCGCGGTTGGCTCCGCAGGTGGCGCGGTTGGCTCCGCAGGTGGCGCGGTTGGCTCGGCAGGTGGAGCGGTCGGTTCAGCCGATGCCCCCGCTGCCGGTTCGCTTGTCGCTGACGGGAGTTCCGGAATCCGAAACTCGCTCGTCTTGTTGTCTTCGTAGTATTTCTCGATTTCCGCGTCGGTGATGTTCGCAGCGCGCGACGCGGCCTCGCGACTCAGGAATTCCTCGAACACCCCCTGAAAGAACCCGAAAGAAATCCCCTGCCGCCGCTTGAAGCCGGGCTCGGGCGACAACGGAAAGGGAAACCGGTCCTTACCGGCCTCGTACAGGGCGGCGATGTCCTGGTCGGACGGTTCAGGTACCTCGGCGACGAAGTCGGCCACATCCACCGCCAACAACTCGGCGGTCACCAGCCGCTTCAACTGGTTGTAGCATCCGTACATGACTTCCGGTGGCGCGGCCGCCAGCCCGCCGTGCGCCATGAGCAGCATGCGTTGCGCGGCCAGTTCCGTGGCCAGCTGCGCCTGTAACTGACGCCAGTCCAGCCGCCCATTGGTCGCTTCACGCAGAAGTGCCGCGTAGTTCAGCGGCTGCGTGGGGGAGGCATCGCACAAGTTGTTCAGGTAATCCTGGATCGCATCTTCGCTGATGACCACGCCCAGCTCGCGCGCTTTGTCCGCCAACACCAGACGCTGGACCAGTTCTTCCTCGCTCTGTGCGGGCACGATCAGATCGGCTTTCCGGCGGACCATCTGCGCGGCGGACTGGGGCACCTCCACAACTTCGCCGGCCACGACGATCTGCACGACCATCTCGTTCTTGTCGTTCATCCCGCTGCCGACCAGCGGATAGGACCGCCCTTTGACCAACGTCACCTGCTCGCCCCGCCGATCGACGGTGACCTCGTCGGTCACCTCGACGCGCCGCACCAGCGACTCAAGGAAACGCATGGTCAGCGCGTGCCGTGCGCGGAGTTGGTCGAGGTCCGCTTCACGCAACTCGGTCCCGCGCCAGGAGACGACGACCGGGTTGCCACCCGCGCCCGCACCAGCCCGCGTCTGCAAATAGTCGCTCAGCGGCGGAGCGACGACAAACGCGAACATGAGCATGATCCCAAACGCGACCAGGAACGCGTACTGGTACTTGCGGAACATGCGAAGCGGATTGGCCATCGGAGTCCTTTTCCCGGCTGGTCTGAAAGACCAAGATTGTATGGTCGGTCGACGCAAATACAATCCCACATTGCCTTGCCGACGATCCCCGCCGGCCGCCGGCCCCCATTGACAGATCGACACCGGACAATTCCGATGGGTCGCGGATCGAAATGGCGATTCACTCCATGTGCTCCGGCGTCGGACGCGCCGGCGACGCGACGGCGCAACCTAACCAACTGACCACGACCAAGTAATGGCTAAGAAATCCACCAAACCGGCCGGCAAGTCGCTGGTCATCGTTGAATCACCGGCCAAAGCCCGCACCATCGCCAAGTTCCTTGGGCGCGACTTCGAAGTCCAAGCTAGCATCGGGCACGTGCGCGACCTGCCCAAGGGGACCCGGGAAATCCCGGAACAGTACAAGGGTGCCGATTGGGCCTACCTGGGGGTCAACGTGGACGAGGGGTTTACCCCCATTTATGTGGTCCCCTCGGACAAGAAAGCCCAGGTCACGAAGCTGCGCAAGGCGATCAAGTCGGCACGGGACCTGTATCTGGCGACGGACGAGGACCGGGAGGGCGAGGCCATCAGCTGGCACCTGTACGAACTGCTCAAGCCCAAGATCCCCGTGCGACGACTCGTCTTCCATGAAATCACCAAGGAGGCGATCGACGAGGCGCTGGCCAATCCGCGGGACATTGACGCCGGGCTGGTGCGGGCCCAGGAGACGCGGCGCATCCTGGACCGCTTGTTCGGCTACGAGGTGAGCCCGCTGCTGTGGCGGAAGATCGGACCGCGACTCTCCGCCGGGCGCGTGCAGAGCGTGGCGGTGCGGCTGATTGTGGAGCGCGAGCGGGAGCGGATGGAATTCACCGCCGCGGAGTACTGGGACCTGGTGGGAACGTTTGAGGCCCGCGGCGGATCGTTCCAGGCCGTTCTCGTATCGGTCGATGGTCGGCGTCTTCCCGCCGGCCGGGACTTCGATCCCCGCACGGGCAGGCCGAAAGACGCGAGCCTGCTGCTGTTGGATGCCAGTGAGGCTCGGGCGTTGGTCCAGCGGCTGGATCGGGCCACGTTTCAGGTCACGGGGCTCGAGGACAAGCCGTACTCGATGCGGCCCGCGCCGCCGTTTACCACCAGCACGCTGCAGCAGGAGGCGAACCGCAAGCTGGGATTTACCGCGCGGCGGACCATGCAGGTGGCTCAGAACTTGTACGAAAACGGGTACATCACGTACATGCGTACCGATTCGACCAATCTGGCGCAGGTGGCGATCGACGCCGCGCGGGAGCTGGTCGCCTCGGAGTACGGTCCGGCGTACCTGCCGGAGCGGCCGCGTGCGTATCTGACCAAGGTGAAGAACGCGCAGGAAGCGCACGAAGCGATTCGCCCCGCCGGACACCCGTTTCGGTTGCCCGAGTCGGTGCGTGGGGAACTGGATCCTGACGCGTACCGGCTCTTCGAGATGATCTGGAAACGCACCATTGCCAGCCAGATGGCGGACGCCCGCGGGCACCGCACGACGATCACGGTAACCGGGGACGGGGCGGTGTTCCAGGTGAGCGGGCGGACGATCGAGTTTCCGGGATTTTTGCGGGCCTATGTCGAAGGCTCGGATGACCCGCAGGGCGAACTGGCCGACAAGGAGACGGTGTTGCCGACCGTGCAGCGGGACGAGACGCTGCGTTGCCGCGACCTGGAGGGCAAGAGCCACACCACGCAGCCGCCGCCCAGGTACAGTGAGGCGTCCCTGACGCGGACCCTGGAAGAAATGGGCATTGGCCGGCCGAGCACCTATGCCGCGATCATCGATACGATCCTGGCGCGCGATTACGTGTTCAAGAAGGGCAACGCCCTGGTTCCCACGTGGATCGCCTTCTCTGTCGTCCGGCTGTTAACCGAGCACCTGCCCAAGCTGGTCGACTACCGCTTCACGGCGCAGATGGAAGACCTGCTGGACGAGATCAGCCGGCATGAAAAGGAGCACGTGGAGTACCTGCGGCAGTTCTTCCTGGGCGACGACCGTCCGGGCTTGAAAGGCCAGGTGGCCGCCAAGCTCAAGGAAATCGACGCGCGGGATGTCAGCCGGTTCCTGATTGGCACGCCGCACGACGGGAGCGACACGGAGGCGATCTGGCTGCGCGTGGGCAAGTACGGTCCGTTTCTCGAGCAGGGTGAGCGGCGTGTCAGCCTGCCCGAGGGGCTTGCGCCGGACGAGTTGACAGTCGGCAAAGCCCTCGAGCTGCTGGCGCGCGGCCAGCAGGTCGAACAGCCCCTGGGCACCTGCCCCAGCTCGCACAAGCCGGTCTACGTCAAGCAGGGTCGGTTCGGCCCTTACGTGCAGTTAGGCGAAAACGACGACACTGACAAGCGGAACGCGTCGCTGCTGCCGGGCATGGAGGCGGCCTCGATCGACCTGCCGACGGCCCTGCAACTGCTGGCGCTCCCGCGCACCCTCGGCCTGCATCCTCAGACACGGGACGAGGTGGTGGCATCCAACGGGCGTTACGGCCCGTATGTCAAATGCGGGTCGGAGACCCGGTCGCTGCCCGCCGACCTGTCGCCGCTGACCGTCACACTCAACCAGGCGCTGGCGTTGCTGGCTCAGCCCAAGCCGCGCAGCCGCCGGCAGGCAGCGACGCCGCGTGAACCGCTCCAGGCCTTTCCGGCTTCGCCCGTGACCGGTGAACCGGTCCGGCTCTTGGCTGGCCGATACGGTCCGTACGTCACCGACGGCACGACCAACGCATCGCTGCCCAAAGGGGTCTCGCCGGAAGAGGTGACGTGGGAGCAGGCGCTGGCCTGGCTGGCCTCCCGCGCCGCACGGGGCGGTACCCCGCGCAAGGCGGCGGGACGCCGCGGTGCGACCTCGCGCAAGGGTCGCCCCCCCCGCAAGTCGTCCTGAGCCGTCCCGCGACGGTCACGCGGACTCGGGCCGCGGGGCCGGCAGGGCGATGGCCAGCGCCGTGGCGTGCGTGCGGCAATGCGAAATGCTGACCAGTAGACTGCCGATTCCCAGGCGCTCACAGATCTCCCGCGTGCCGCCCGCCAGGGCCACCGTCGGTTTGCCGGCCGCGTCGTTGCGGATCTCGATGTCGCGCCATTGAATGCCACGCGACCAGCCGGTGCCGAGCGCCTTGAGCACCGCTTCCTTGGCGGCCCACCGCCCGGCATAGTGCTGCGTGGCCGCCTTGCGCGCACTGCAGTACTCAATTTCCCGCGGCGTGAACACCCGGGTGAGAAACAGGTCCCCATGCCGCTCGATCATCTGCGCTATGCGCAGACACTCGACAATGTCTGTCCCAATCCCGACGATCTGCATGAATCGGTCGTTTCCTCCTTGGTGCCACGTCGCCCGCGGCCCGGGCCGTTACGAGCGGACGAGCCGGTCGGTCACGCGATCGAGAGTCCGCAGGCGCGCTGGGCGCGGCGCAGCACGTCGCCGGCCTTGCGCCGTGCGCGGACGGCACCCTGGGCCAGAATCTCATCCACCCGCTCACCGTGCCGAACAAGTTCCGCGCGCCGTTGCCGCGCTTCGGCGAAGAATTGTTCCGCCACGGCCGCCAACTGTTTCTTCACGTCGCCATAGCCGAATCCGCCGCGCCGATACAGGTCCGCCATGGCCTGCCGCTCGCCTTCCCCGACAAACAGCGCGTAGAGCTGATACAGGTGATCGCTCTCCGGGTCCTTCGGCTCCTCCATCGGGCGGGAGTCCGTGGTCATCCGCATGACCTTCTTGCGCACCGCCGCCGGCTCTTCGAAGATCTCGATCGTGTTCCCGTAGCTCTTGGACATTTTCTCGCCGTCCGTGCCGGGCACCTTGGCGGCGCGCTCCATGAGCTGCGCGCGGGGAATCGTGAACACCTCGCCAAACAAGTGGTTGAAGCTGCGGGCCAGATCCCGGCAGACCTCGATGTGCTGCACCTGGTCTTCGCCCACCGGCACGAGATCGGCGTCGTAGGCCAGGATGTCCGCGGCCATCAGCACGGGGTAGGTGAACAGGCCGGCGTCGGCCATCAGCCCGCGTGCCTTCTTCTCTTTGAAAGCATGGCATCGTTCCAGCAGACCTAACGGCGCGACGGTCATCAACAGCCAGCACAATTCGGAGACTTCGGGGACGTCCGACTGGACGAACAGCACGGCGCGCTGGGGGTCCAGGCCCAGGGCGAGCAGATCCAGGGCCGCGTCCCGCGTGGCCTCCCGCAGGCGCTGCGGCTCCCGCACCGTGGTCAGGGCATGCAGGTTGGCGATGAAGTAGTACGCCTCGTTCTCCTCCTGCAGCGCGATGTACTGCCGAATCGCGCCGAAGTAGTTGCCCCAGTGAAAGCGGCCCGTCGGTTGGATCCCGGAGAGTATTCGCATCGATGTCATCACCCAGCCTTCATGCCTGCAGGGTCCCGACCAGCTCCGCCACGCGCCGTACGCCGGCAGCCGCCAGCGCCGCCGGCAACTGCTCGACCAGCCGCTGCGACACGGTCGGATCGTAATAGTTGGCCGTGCCGATTTCCACGGCCGACGCGCCCGCCACCAGGAACTCCAGGACGTCGTCGAGCGTGGCGATGCCGCCGATGCCGATCACCGGCACATCCAGCGCCCGGGCGACCTGGTACACGCAGCGCAACGCGACCGGCTTGATCGCCGGACCGCTCAGCCCCCCCACTACGTTGCCCAACAGGGGACGCCGGCGGCGCCAGTCCACGGCCATGCCCAGCAACGTGTTGATCAGACTCACCGCGTCCGCCCCGGCATCTGCTGCCGCCCGGGCAATCGCCACGATGTTCGTCACGTTGGGGGTCAGCTTCGCCACCAGGGGCAGCCCACAGGCGGTGCGCACTGCCTGCACCAGCGCCCCGCACTGGCCGGGGTCCGTGCCGAAATCCACTCCTCCCGCCACATTCGGGCAGGAGATGTTGAGCTCCAGCGCCGCCACGCCGCCAGCCGCCTCCAACTGCCGCGCCATGCCCACGTACTCCACCGGAGACCGCCCCGCCAGACTCACCACGATCGGCGTGCCAATCTCGCGGAGATACGGCAAGTGGTGCGCCACGAACCGGTCGATGCCGTCATTGTCCAGCCCGATCGAGTTGAGCAGCCCGGCCGCCGTCTCCACCGTCCGCCACGGCGCATTGCCCGCTCGCGGCTGCGGCGTGATCGTCTTGGGAATGATCGCGCCCAGACACCGGAGATCGACCAGATGTTCCATCTCCCGGGCGTAGCCGAACGTGCCGCTGGCAACCAGAATCGGGTTCGGCAGGTGCAGCCGACCCAGTTGCACACACAAGTCGATTTCTGCCGTCGGTAAGGACACGTGGCTGTCTGCCGGGGAAACGGTGAGGTCCGCCTGAGTATCGACCCAAGGCAGTCTGAGTGGCCAGTCTAGCGGCGCATGCCGCGCGGCGACAGGGTCACAGCGGGCCTGAATGCGGGGCGGCACGGACCAGCCGACGCGTGCCCGCCAAGAAATGCTGCCTTGCGGCGGCAGCCGAGCCGGCTTCCAAAGCGGTTCGCGCCGTCACGCGGGCTCGTCCGCGACGCGAGACCCGCCAGCGCGCCAATCCCTGCGGTGAGCCCAGAGCCGATCCGCGCCGGCACCGGGCCAGCCACCGGATGGCCAGCCCCCGAACGGCGCGTCCCTCCACCGGACCGACGTCAGATCACGCCGCCGTGGACACGCTCCGGATTCATGTGGTCCGGCTGATCCAGGAACCACATGCGCTCCCACTGATTGAGCACCTGGCGCAGGTCCTCCGACGTGAAGATCAACTGCCGAGTGCGGCGGCTGCGCTCCGCGGAGTAAATGGGGATGAAACACCCCACCGTTGTGCTAAGCAGCGTGCATATGAGCAACGCGTACATGATCCGACGCATCGAACCGATCCTCCCTGACCAGAGTGCATCGCTTTCGGCGGGGCAGGTGCGCGCCGAAAACATCCTTGGCCGCGGCGCCAGGATCAGCCCCGGCACCCCGCGCTTCTCCTCAACTGTGCGGCGTACCCATCCCCGTCGTGGTCGGTGCTGTGGCCGCCGTCCCCGACTCCAGGTCGGTCACCGTCCGCAACCGCTCGTGTGCCGCCCGCGCCCGTGCAGCGGCTTCCGCCGCTTCACGCTCCAACTGCCGCACACGCTCTTCCATCTCCTTGCCCGGCTTGAAGGTGACCACGTACTTCTCCGGTACGTCGACCCGCTGCCCAGTACGAGGGTTTCGCGCCTTGCGGGCAGCCCGTTTCTTCACCTCAAACACGCCAAAGTTCCGCAATTCGATCCGCTTTTCGTCCACCAGGGCCCGGACGATGGCATCGAACGTCTTCTGTACGATTTCTTTGGTCTTGAGCTGGGTCAGCCCAATCTCGTCGGAAATCGTCTTGACGATTTCTTTCTTCGTCACGACTCAACTCCCTCGCTGGGCACTCAAAAGGTCAGGGATTCTCCATTCGTCCGCCCACCTCTTGTTGCTCCAAGTGTAAATGCCATAAGCACTAGAGTCAAGCTCATTCGCAGTGATCTGCACCTTTGCCCGACTGGACAACCGCTGGAAGTCATCTCGGAATCCACCCCGCGTCATTGGGTCGGAAGATGCTGCAAGTTGATTGTCTGAAACAGCTTATGGACACTCCTGCGAGTTGAATCGTCCTCCCTATGTTCGTAAACCTAGAAATGATCGATATTTCCAGCAATCCCGTGCGGTCCCGCCACGATCACACTGACCGAGCGATTCCGCTTGGCTTGATGGCATTATCGGCCTTCCAGGTCCCCAACTTCAGCCAATCCGCAAAGTCGGTATCAGACGCGCACGACACGTCGCTGCGTCTCGACTTCCGTCAGCGAGTAGAGTCGGCCGCGACCACTTCCTGGACAGACATCACAGGTCCGCCGCCAGGACTCGGGCGTGGCGACGTTCGAGTCCCAGAACGGCCAGGTCCGGCACTGGCGGGGTCGGGCATCGTAGGCCAGGCACTTGCGGGTCTCGGCATCCAGCAGCACGCAATCGTAGTTCGCCCGCTCCCGCAGACTGCGGCGTGTTCCGACCATCCGCACGTATTGCGTCTCGAACGCCGCGACATCGCCAAACCCCATGGCGGCCGCTAGCTCGGCAATCTCCTGCTTGGTGACCCACACGTATCCGGGGGCCCCCGTGCAGCAGTCACCGCACGCCGTGCACGAGAAACGTAGTCCTTCGCGATACCACGGCCGATCCAGCATGTCGCCTCCCGTTGTGTACTGTGCTGTCATGCGACGACCATGGCCCGCGCAATGTCTGCCACCGCCTCGACCGCTGCGTCGATATCATCGACGGTCGTAAACACACTGGTACTGAACCGCACGGTGCCACCGAGCTCGGTGGTGCCGAGGGTCCGGTGCATCAAGGGCGCGCAGTGGATGCCCGCACGGACCTGGACCCGGCGGCTGGAGTCGAGCATGGCGGCGACGACGCGCGGATCGACCCCCGCCACACTGATACTCACAACGCCGACCTGCCGTCTGGCATCTCGCGGACCATAGAGCACCACGCCGTCAATCCCCGAGAAGCCCTCGATCAGCCGGGCTGTCAGCTCCTCGCCCTGACGCTGCACCTGCTCCAACCCCAACTGTTGGAGGTACGACACGCCTTCTCCCAGTCCCAGCACGGCCGGCACGTTCAGATTGCCCGGTTCGTACTTGTCGGGCAGTGAATCCGGCTGTCGGTCTTCGTCGCTCTGCGTCCCTGTGCCTCCTTGGCGGAGCGGCCGCACGAACTGCTCGCAACCCGGGGCGATGTAGAGCAGCCCTAACCCCGAGGGACCCAGCAGACCCTTATGTGCCGGCGCGGCAAACAGATGCGCTCCGGTCCGAGGCACATCGATGGGCAGATGCCCCAGAGACTGGGCGGCGTCGACCAGATACATCAGTCCGTGCTCGGCCGCCAGGGCACCCACAGCTTCAATGGGCTGCAAGGCACCCGTCACGTTCGAAGCATGCACCAGCGCGATCATGCGCGTCTGCGGCCGGATGGCACGCCGGATGGTTTGCGGGTCCACAATGCCGTCGTGGCCACAGGATACGCGATCCACGGCAACTCCGTGATACTCCTCCAGAAACCGCAGGGGGCGCAGCACCGAATTGTGGTCGACGACGCTGGTGATGACGTGATCGCCTGGGCGCAAGACGCCGTGGAGTGCCAGGTTGAGCGATTCGGTGCCATTGGCCGTGAAGACGATGTGATCCGGTTCGGCGACACCCAGCAGCCGGGCCAGTCGCTCGCGGGTACTCCGCACCCGGTGGGCGGCTTCGTCCGCTTCCCGATAGGCACCCCGTCCGGTGGTTGTTCCCAGTTCGCGCTGGTACCAGTCCACCGCCTCATAGACCGCTTCCGGCTTGGGCCAGCTGGTGGCCGCGTTGTCCAGATAGATGCGACGCGCCTTCATGCCTGGATGGTACGTGACGCGGCGCGATCGGACAACCAGCTTGTGGACGCGGACGACGGGCGGCGGCGACGCGCACTCAAAGCGGCGCATTGGGATCGGGAATCTGTCCCGCACTGTCATCCAGCAGGTCGTAGCGCTCTTCGAGTTCCACCTCTTCCACCTGCCGACGGCGCGACAGGCCCGCCCGGTCCAGCAACGACCGGTTGAGAATCTCGGAGATCTCCTCTTCATCCGGCGGGGGTGGTCCCGCTGCACCCAGCTCCACCGGCGAGTACGTGATCCGATACTTGTGCTTGGCGACGCTCAGCTCGTCCCCCGGGTCAATGCGTTTGCGCGTGACCCGGGCACCATTGACCTTGGTCCCGTTGCGGCTCTTGAGGTCCTTGACGAACCAGTATCCCTGCTCCAGGGACAACTGGCAGTGGTGCGCCGAGACGTTGGCAAACCGCAGCACGATATCGCAGCCCTCTCGGCGTCCGACCAGGAGCTTCTTCTTCAACAAGGGAATCAGGTCGCCGCCACCGACTGGCACAAGTTCGCCAAGCATCTATGCAGTCTCTTGTCGCAAGGCAACGCACACCCTAGGATGCGGACGAGGGTTCGCCCAACTCTTGACCGTCACTGAGTTTAAATTTAGTTGAGTCCGCCCGTGTCGTCAACGTTCCCGCCACCGGGTCGCCACGGGCACGCGCACAGCTGGCGTGCCGCCGGGTTGCCGTATTACACGTACAAGTTCTTCCTGCAGGAACGGTTCGGCCGCCGCGTGCAGCGTGTCAGCGTGGACGCGGGATTCACCTGCCCGAACGTCGACGGGTCCGTCGCGTGGGGTGGCTGCGTGTTCTGCAACAACGCCAGTTTCAGTCCCAGCCGTCGACCGACCGAGCCGACGGCGGGCCGGCGGACGATCACCCAGCAGCTCGACGCCGGCATCCACCGCCTGCAACAACGTTATCGGGACTGCCAGCATTTTCTGGCCTATTTCCAGCCGGCGACGAATACGTACGCCCCCGTCGCTGCGTTGCGCGCCCTCTACGAAGAGGCCCTGGCTCATCCCCAGGTCATGGGCCTGGCCATCGGAACGCGCCCCGACTGCGTCGCCGAAGATGTGCTGGAATTGCTGGCGGAGCTCGCACGACGCAACTACGTGTCCGTCGAGTATGGCATGCAGACCATGCACGACCGATCACTGGACTGGATGAACCGCGGTCACGACCATGCCGCCACGGTCGACGCGGTCGCACGCAGCCGCGGCCGCGGGTTTGAGATCGGCGTGCACGTCATCGTCGGATTGCCTGGCGAAACGCGCGCGGACATGTGTGCGACAGCGCGGGAGATCGCCCGACTGGAGGTGGGAGCCGTCAAGCTGCACAACCTTTATGTGGTCCACCGGACACCGCTGGCCGAGCAGGTGGCACGGGGGGAAGTACCGTTGCTCGAACGAGCCGAGTACGTGCAGTGCGTCGTGGACGTGCTGGAGCGACTGCCGCCCACAACCGTCATCCAGCGGCTCGGCGGTGAAGCCCCAGGGCCGTACGTGCTCGGACCGGCCTGGTGCCTCGAAAAGGCGGGATTGCGGCAGGCGATTGACCGCGAGCTCGCCGAGCGTGGCTCGTACCAGGGAAGGCACTGGTCCCCCTCCGCCGCTTTCGTCTAGAATCCGACAATCACGTGTCGGCTCGCGCACGGCCGCCGGAGGTACGGCGCTGTGTCGATGACCGGCCGAGGAATTGCCCCCGCTGCCAGCCTCCGATGTATCGCCGACACGTCCGAGCCCGATTTCGCATCTACCTGCGCAACGCCCGCGCTTTCATCTACCAGCGCGTGTTACATGCCGACGATCCTCCCCACGAATTGGCCCTGGGCGGGGCCATCGGCATGTTCGTGGCGTTCACGCCCACGGTCGGCTTCCAGATGGTCGAAAACGTGTTCCTCGCCTGGCTGCTGCGGGCTAACAAGGCGATCGGTGTGCCGATCGTGTGGATCACTAACCCGGCCACGATGGTGCCCATCTACTACTGCTGCTACGTGGTTGGCCGGACGATGTTAGGCAGCAAGGCGGTGCATCATCGGTGGTGGCAGGAACTGTCGCACCCGCCAGCCGGCTGGTGGGCCGGCATCTCGTTCTACTGGTCGCGCCTGATGGAAATCGCCGTACCGTTGTGGCTCGGCTGCGTCGTCGTGGGGATCTTGCTCGCGTACCCCACCTACTACCTACTCTACTACGGCATCTGCACGTACCGCATGCGCCGCTGGGGCCAGCTGATACCGCCCGTCGGCCGCAGACACGCACACGAACGGGCGGGAGGGTCGAGCGGGTCGAGCCAGGCCGGGGCGCTCGAGTCGACCGGTGCGGAGCTTTCCGCGCAGACGGACGCACGCGTTCGGCCCCCTGTTTGACGCCTCTGACGTGGCGTTGTATGGTGGTCACGAGCATTGCGAACCGGCCACCTTAACCTGCCTCGCGGAGTAGACCACCATGCGACAATTGCTGACAGCCCTTACCAGCGTGCTTTTCCTGAGCCTCGTGTCGGGAGCTGCCGCCCAGGAGCAAGATGCCGGCCGAGTCTTATTCGACGGCAAGACGCTCACCGGCTGGGACGGCGACCCGCGTTTCTGGAGCGTGCGCGACGGCGCGATCACGGGCCAGACGACACCGGAGAACCCCACACCGCACAACACGTTCTTGATCTGGCGCGACGGCGTGGTGGAGGATTTTCAGCTCGATCTGGAGTTCCGCATCGTCGGCGGCAATTCCGGCATCCAGTACCGCAGCCAGGAAGCAGACAAGTGGGTCATCGGCGGTTACCAGGCCGACTTCGACGCCCCGGGAACCTATTCCGGCATCCTGTATGAGGAACGCGGCCGCGGCATCCTGGCCCAGCGCGGCACGCGGGTCGTGATCGGCGCGGACGGGAGCAACAAGGTCGTGGGGACCACGACCGATAATGACAAGATCCTGCACGCAATCAAGCGCGAAGACTGGAACCAGTACACCATCGTCGCGCGCGGGAATCACCTGGTCCACATGATTAACGGGCTGGTGACCGTCGATGTCACCGACAACCAGGAGGACAAGCGCAGCCTGTCGGGGCTGCTGGCCTTCCAGGTGCACCAGGGCGAACCGATGCTGGTGCAGTTCCGCCACATCGTCCTCAAGCCACTGAAGTAGCCGAAGTGCTGCCCAAAGTAAAACGCCCTCTCCCGCCGGGCGGGAGAGGGCTCATGGGAACTGCGCCGGTGTGACGAGTGGCCTTGATAAGGCACTATCGGCCGCGCTTCCGGTCCAGCTTGGGTTCCATCTTGTCCCATTTCGCGGCGAGTTCTTCGGCCGAGGGTTCGACCAGCGGTCGTATGATCCGGAACCCGACGTGCAGCGCGTCCGTGTGATACCACATGCTCTTGGGAATCTGCGGGTCCTGGGCCTGCCACGACGGATCGGAACCCGCGCGGGCGGCGCTGCGGCAGTCGGCCGGATCGGCTTCCCACGAACCCCCACGCACGACCTGCGGAAAGAGCTTGGTGGGTGTAATGAGCGGGTTATCGGCCACGCCGTCCTGGAACCGGCTGTAGCCGTCCTGGACAAATTCGTCGAGGACCCACTCGGCCACGTTCCCATGCATGTCGTAGAGCCCCCAAGGATTGGGCTTCTTCTGGCCCACTTTGTGGTAGGCTTCATCACTGTTGTCATAGTACCAGGCGTAGTCGCCCAGTTCCGCCGGGTCATCGCCGAAGCTGTACGCCGTGGTGGTCCCGGCGCGGCAGGCGTATTCCCATTCCGCTTCGGTCGGCAAGCGATAGTACCGGCCGGTCTTCTCCGTCAGCCACTGACAGAACGTGCGGGCGGCGAATTGGGTCATGCAGATGGCCGGGAAGCCGCTCTTGCCCATCCCGAACGTCATGTCGCTGTACGGCTCGGTGGGCTGCGACAACTGGTACTCCAAGGCCGACTGGTCCCGCGGCGTTTCTTGCGCCTTGGTCATCTTGCGCCGCACGATGTCCAGGTCGAACATCCAGACCTCAAACGCGTCCCAGCGAATCTCGTACTTCCCCATCCAGAACGGACCGACCTTCACCTTGTGCTGCGGCCCCTCGTGCGCCTGACGTCCCGCTTCGCTCTCCGGGCTCCCCATCACAAACTCGCCCCCCTTGATCGGCACCATCTCGATCTTGGCGTCCGTATGCTCAATCAACTCGGTGTACTCCTGCATCTCCGCTTCCGCCGCCGCGTCCGGCTGTTGCCCCTTCAAGGGGAGCGGCGTCCGCTGATCGTCCGCGGCGCGACCGAACGAGACCATGGCGGTCAGGAGCACGGCCAGCGCGCCCAGGCCGACCGGGCCCACGGGGAGTTGCACAACTCGCGACCGTCGAACTACGCTGAGGCAGAACATAGAGTGCGATCCTTTCCTGGCGTAAGGGGTCAATGGCCGCGCGGCATCACAAAGCCGTGCGGAAGCAGGCGGGCCCAAGCGGGAGCACTGGTGACATGATATCCAACTTGTGGCTCATGGGGGCAGGGGTGGTCTGGGCCATGTGTCCAGCAGGCGAGCTGGGGCGGTTTGAGGCCGCGCAGCTGCACATGGGGACCAAATTCATCATCGTATTGTATGCTCCCGACGAGCCGACTGCAAACCGAGGGTTCGCCGCCGCCTTCGCGCGCATCGCCGCCTTGGACGCCTGCCTGAGCGACTACCACGCCGAGAGCGAATTAGGTCGGCTCAGCGCCGCATCCCCCACCCCTGAGCCGGTCCAGGCCAGCGACGATGTGATCGCGGTCCTGGCACGCGCGCAACAGATCAGCACCGAGTCGGACGGCGCGTTTGATGTGACTGTCGGACCGCTGACCAAACTCTGGCGGCGGGCACGCCGACTCGAGCAACTGCCGTCACCCGAGCGCATGCAGGAGGCCCTGGCGGCGGTCGGCTACCAGTCGCTCGTCGTGGATGCCAAAGCGCACACCGTCCACCTGCTCAAACCGCACATGCGGTTGGACGTCGGCGGAATCGCCAAAGGCTACGCGGTGGACCAGGCCCTGATCGAACTGGACCGACTGGGCATCACGCATGCCCTGGTCAACGCGAGCGGGGATCTGGCCGCCAGCGGACCGCCGCCCGGCAAGCAGGGCTGGACCGTCGGCATCGCGCCGCTGAGCCCGGCCGCGCCCCCCAGCGTCTTCGGCGCGCTGGCGCACCAGGCGATCGCCACATCCGGAGACGCGTTTCAGTACGTTGAGATCGACCACGTGCGCTATTCGCACATCATCAATCCGCACACCGGTCTGGGACTGACACAACGCAGCAGTGTCTCGGTGCTGGCCCGCAACTGCACGGACGCGGACGCCCTGGCGTCGGCCACCAGCGTGCTGGGGCCGGAAGCGGGTCTGCGGTGGATCGAACAACGACCGGATACCGAAGCCCTGGTGGTCTTCGAACAGGACGGCCAGACGGTAACGCGACAGACATCGGGTTTTGCCGCCTGGGTGACCGCGGGACCCGACCACGCACAACCCGGCTCAGGAGCAACTCGCGGTGAACACGACGACGAACCTTGAGATCGCCACCTTGGGCGGCGGCTGTTTCTGGTGCACCCAGGCGGTGTTTGCCGCCGTGCGGGGCGTGCTCCGCACGACCTGCGGCTATGCCGGCGGTACGACCGAGAACCCCACGTACGAACAGGTCTGCAGCGGCGCGACGGGACACGCCGAGGTGGTGCAGGTCGAGTTCGACCCGGCCGTGCTGCCCTACTGCGACGTCCTGCAGGTCTTTTTCCAGACACACGATCCCACCACACTCAACCGGCAGGGCAACGACGTGGGTACACAGTACCGGTCCGTGATCTTCTGTCACGGTGACGCGCAGGCACGGGTGGCGCGCGAGACGATTGCGACGCTCGATGCCGCCGGCGCGTTCCCCGCGCGCATTGTGACGCAGCTCGTGCCGGCCGGCGCTTTCTACCCCGCCGAAGCCTATCACCAGGATTACTTCGCGACGCACCCGCACCAGGCTTATTGCGCCGCTGTCATCCGCCCCAAACTCGACAAGTTCCAGGCCAAGTTCCGCGATTACCTGGCCTCCTAACTGAATCGTGCGACGCGTGGCTGAACCTTGACATTCCGCGATCCGCGCCCAAGTATTGACTGCGGCAGGTGACGTCGGAGCAGCGGGTGGCGTCGTTTCGGAATCGGCCGATGCGCAGTAGCCGCGACGTCGGCCCGTGGAATCACTCGCGACGGAGGTGGGGCCGTGTTGACCGAAGCAACCTTGCAGGGGTACGTGGGCAAGCATATCGCTGACATTTGCTCGATCGGCTATACAAACGACAGCGACAATCATTGTGCGCACTTCGTGAGCCACGTGCTGGGTTTCCAGTTTGGTGCCACTTGTCGCACGATGCGGCGCGGAACCGGAACACCGGCATCCATTCGTGTCCATGAGATCTTCGCGCGCTGCCTGAGCGTCGGAACCTGGGACCAGCTCCCCGTGCCGCTCCTGTGGGGACTGGTGTTCATCACCAACGCCCGCAACGTCACGCTTGCCAGGAAGACCATGCAGAATGTGCCGCGGAAGCACGTCGGCATCTTCTACGGTGGCACGCGCACCATCTACCACTACTCCAATAGCCGGCGGCAAGTCGTCAGTCAGACACCGGAACAATTCAGCCACCACTATCCCGCGCCCGACAACGCCATGTTCTGGGGCAGTGCACCGTAGTGGGCCCCGCACTTCATCCCCGCCGACGCGCACGTCGGCGGTACCCGGACTGATGAGCTACAGACTGCGGCGTATCTCAATCTCCTACCCCGCCGACCCTGCGTCGGCGGTACCCGGACTGGCCAGCTGCAAGCACGTGTTTCGATGTGCACTTCTCCCCGCCGACCCCGCGTCGGCGGCTCGCTGGACTGACCGGCTACAACCGAGGCCCTCGAAAAAGATCTTCTCCCCGCCGACCCCGCGTCGGCGGCTCGCTGGACTGACCCGCTACAACCACGGCCCTCGAAAAAAATCTCCTCCCCGCCGACCCCGCGTCGGC